>JBEEKA010000103.1:0-2935 GCA_041168985.1 Pseudomonadota bacterium
CCCATGGGTACGCCGGCGAAACTCACGCGGGCGGTCTCGCCCGGCTGGCCGACGGTGAAACTGGGCGAGAGGGCAGCGGTGCCGTCGAAGCGCACGGCGACCTTGTCGGAAAGCGTGACCACGTCTTCCAACAGGCCGCGCATTTCCGCGGCACCCTCGCTGGTGTCCAGCGTGGCCACGAGTTCGATCGGCCGCTGCAGACGTTCGAGGTAACCCTGCAACTGGGCCTTGATGTTGGCGTCGAGCATGGTCAGGTTTCCTGGTGTTCGGTGCCGGCCCGTTCCGCTTGCGCGGAGCGGGCGGCGGGTTGCTCCGGTCTAGATCTTGCCGACGAGGTCGAGCGACGGCGCGAGCGTCTTGGCGCCCGGCGTCCACTTGGCCGGGCAGACTTCGCCCGGGTGGGACGCGACATACTGGGCGGCCTGCACCTTGCGGAGCAGTTCCTTCGCGTCGCGGCCGATGCCGAGGTCATGGATCTCCGCGACCTTGATCTCGCCTTCCGGGTTGATCACGAAGGTGCCGCGCAGGGCCAGGCCTTCTTCCTCGATCATCACGTCGAAGTTGCGCGTGATCGTGCCGGTCGGGTCGCCGATCATCGGGTACTTGATCTTCTTGATCGTGTCCGAGGCATCGTGCCAGGCCTTGTGGGTGAAGTGCGTATCGGTCGAAACCGAGTACACCTCGACGCCAGCCTTCTGGAAGTCGCCGTACACATCGGCCAGGTCGCCCAGTTCGGTCGGGCAGACGAAGGTGAAGTCGGCCGGGTAGAAGAACACGACGGACCACTTGCCCTTCAGCGTGGCGTCCGTGACTTCGACGAAGCTGCCGTTGTGGTAAGCCTGCGCCTTGAAGGGTTTGATCTTGGAATTGATGAGGGCCATGGCCTTGCGTCTCCAGTGGTTTGGGTGAATCGACGGATTGAAGGATAGGGTCGCCCCATGCATAGAGCCAATAGATTGTTGCGATGCCGGCAATAGTTGTCGTCAATCGCCTTCAGGGCAGCGGTAGTGCCCGTCCCGGCTCCAGCAGGGGCCGGCAGAGGATCTTGTAGGTGTCGGCGTCGAAGCTGGCTTCCACGCGGTCCAGCAGACGGGCCGCCTCGATCGAGTCCGCTGTGCCCAGGTAGCACCAGTTCCGGACGACATGGAACTGCCGCAGTTCGCCGTCTTCCTCTGCGAGGGCCACGGCACCCGGCCAGGACCAGCAGCGCAGCGCATGGACGGACAGGGCGGCGCGCAGTCGCGATGCGTGCTCGGCCGGCGATTCCGCGCCCCGGCAGGCCCCTAGGCATTTGCGCACCAGCGTGCGGAAGCAAGGCCGACCCTTGGGCAGGCGCTCGAGCCCCAGCAGCCCGTGGCAGAGCCGATCGGCATCCGCGATCTCCTCGAGTTTCGCGATCGCGGCGCTGCGGGTCGGGAACAGGCCGTACAGCTCCGGCGTGCGCGCGAAATCCACTTCCTGCGCGTAGACCACCTCCGGCCGGCCGCTTGCCGTCAGGCGCAGGGCACAGAGCCTGCCCTTGCGCCGCAGGCGCTTGTTCAGCAGCGGGTAACGCTCCTTGATGAGGCGCGCTTCAAGAAGCAGGGCGCCGACTTCACCTGCAGTCCGCTCCCAGCTGACCCGCAGAGCGCGCCGCAACAATCGTCTTTCGGACGGATTGCGAAGGTGCGCGAGCACCCGGCTGCGCAGCGTGACGCTCTTGCCGATGTAGAGCGGCAGCCCCTCGTCCTCGCCGTGGAAGATGTACACCCCGGGGCGGTTCGGGATGTCCCTGGCGGCAGCGCGGAGCGCATCGAGGCGCTGGGACAGGGGGGAAGGCATGGTGCGCGGCATTATCGGCTAGAATCGCGCGCCCTGCGCCAACGCCCCTGCCGACCACGCGGAATCCCATGCTTTCCACCCAGAACATTTCCATCCAGTTCGGCGCCAAGCCTCTCTTCGAAGGCGTCACGGTCAAGTTCACTGACGGCAATCGTTATGGCCTGATCGGCGCCAACGGCTGCGGCAAGTCCACGCTGATGAAGATCCTCGGCGGGGAGCTCGAGCAGAGTTCCGGCGAGGTCGTCCTGCAGCCCGGACTGCGCATGGGCAAACTGCGCCAGAACCAGTTCGGCTACGAGGACGAACGCGTCATCGACGTCGTCATGCAGGGCCACGAGGAAATGTGGGCCGCAATGACCGAGCGCGACCGGATCTACGCGAACCCCGAAGCGTCGGATGACGATTACATGAAGGCCGCCGAGCTGGAGGTGAAGTTCGCCGAGTACGGCGGCTATGACGCCGAGTCGCGCGCCGCCAGCATCCTGAACGACGCCGGCATCGGCGAGCACCTGCACACGGGACCCATGCGCGAAGTGCCGCCGGGCCTGAAGCTGCGCGTGCTGCTGGCGCAGGCCCTGTTCTCGAACCCGGACGTGCTGCTGCTCGACGAGCCGACCAACAACCTCGACATCCACTCGATCGGCTGGCTCGAGGACGTACTGAACGCCTCGTCGGCGACGATGATCATCATCAGCCACGATCGCCACTTCCTGAACCAGGTCTGCACGCACATGGCGGACCTCGACTTCCAGCAGCTGAAGATCTATCCGGGCAACTACGACGACTTCATGCTGGCGTCGCTGCAGGCCCGTGAGCGCGTGGAGGCGGCCAACGCCAAGGCCCGCGACAAGATCTCGGACCTGCAGGAATTCGTCCGCCGTTTCTCGGCCAATGCCTCCAAGGCCCGCCAGGCCACGTCGCGCCGCAAGCAGCTGGAGAAAATCAAGCTCGAAGAGATCAAGCCTTCCTCGCGCCAGAATCCGTACATCCGCTTCGAGCAGCTGAAGAAGCTCTATCGTGGCGCGGTGTCCATAGACAAGCTCTGCTTTACCTACCCGGGTGCCGACACCCCGGTGCTGAAGAACATCAGCTTCAACGTCGAGGCGGGCGACCG
>JBEEKA010000104.1:0-23013 GCA_041168985.1 Pseudomonadota bacterium
ATACGAGGCCACGCAGGACTTCTTCGGCGTCACGGTTGGCCGGTTCGCCAATCGCATTGCCAAGGGACGCTTCACGCTGGATGGCGTGACGTACCAGTTGCCGCTCAACAATGGGGTCAACAGCCTGCATGGCGGCGGCAAGGGCTTCGACCGGCAGTTATGGACGATCGAATCCGTCGGGAGCGGGCCGGAGGCCCGCGTGGTGATGGTCCTCACCAGTCCCGACGGTGACTCGGGTTATCCCGGTGAAGTGCGGGCCGCGGTGACGTATTCGCTCGACGACAGAGGTGGCCTGACCATCGCCTTCACCGCGACGACGACCCGTCGGACCCTCATCAACATGACCAACCACGCGCTGTTCAATCTGGCCGGGCACTGCGCGCCGGAAGGCGCGATGCACCAGCGGCTGACGATGCCGGCCAGTCGCTACACGCCGGTCGACGACACACTGATCCCCACCGGCGAACTGCGCGCCGTGAAGGGGACGGTTTTCGACTTCAGGCAGGGCCGCGTGCTGGCGGACGGGTTGCGCGACGCCAACGATTCGCAGGTCCGGATCGGGCGCGGCTACGACCACAACTGGGTGCTGGACAAGGGACTGACGGTTTCGCCGCAGCCCGTTGCGCGCGTCGTGGATCCGGCGTCCGGCCGCGTGCTGGATGTCCTGTCCACCGAGCCGGGTCTGCAGATGTATACGGGCAACTTCCTCGATGGCACGGATGTCGGCAAGGGCGGTTGCCTGTACCGGATGGGAGACGGCCTGGCGCTGGAGCCGCAGAAATTCCCCGACACACCGAACCGACCCGAGTTCGGCACAGCCCGACTCAATCCGGGCGAGACCTATCGGCACACGATGGTCCTGCGCGTGGGCAGCGGCAAATGAACAGGAAACTCAGGTCGGCGGCGTGGTTCGAGAACCCCGACAACATCGACATGACATCGCTGTACCTCGAGCGATACCTGAACTTCGGACTGAGCCTCGAGGAGCTGAGGTCGGGCAGGCCGATCATCGGCATCGCGCAGTCGGGCAGCGATCTCTCGCCCTGCAACCGGCATCACCTGGTCCTCGCCGAGCGTGTGCGTGAGGGCATTCGCGAGGCGGGTGGCATTGCCCTCGAGTTTCCAGTTCACCCGATCCAGGAAACCGGGAAGCGACCCACTGCCGGACTGGATCGCAATCTTTCCTATCTCGGTCTCGTCGAAGTGCTGCATGGCTATCCGCTCGACGGCGTCGTGCTGACGATAGGCTGCGACAAGACGGGGCCTGCAGCCCTGATGGCCGCCGCGACCGTGAACATTCCGGCGATCGCGCTGTCGGTGGGCCCGATGCTCAATGGCTGGCATGCCTCGAACAAACAGGGTGGCGAACGGACCGGCAGCGGCACGATCGTCTGGAAGGCGCGTGAAATGCTGTCCCGTGGCGAGATCGACCACGAAGGCTTCATCAGGCTGGTCGCGAGTTCCGCGCCATCGACCGGCTACTGCAACACGATGGGCACGGCGACGACCATGAACAGCCTGGCCGAAGTGCTGGGCATGTCGCTTCCCGGGTCAGCCGCCATCCCGGCGCCGTACCGCGACCGCCAGGAGAACGCGTACCACACCGGGAAGCGCATCGTGGACATGGTCCGTGAAGACCTGAAGCCGTCCGACATCATGACGCGCGATGCCTTTCTAAATGCCATCGTCGTCAATTCGGCCATCGGCGGTTCGACGAACGCGCCGATCCATCTCGCCGCGATTGCGCGGCACATGGGAGTGGAGCTGACACTCCGCGACTGGCAGACCTACGGCCACAAGGTGCCGCTGCTCGTGAACCTCATGCCCGCAGGCGAGTTCCTCGGCGAGGATTACTACCACGCCGGCGGCGTGCCGGCGGTCGTGTCCCAGCTGATGGGCGCGGGCTTGATCCGCGAGTCCGCGCGCAACGTGAACGGCAGCAGCATCGGAGAGAACTGCCGGGGTGCCGAAATCCAGGACGAGCGCGTGATCCGCGGTTTCGACCGACCGCTGCGTGCCGATGCCGGCTTCATCGTGCTGTCGGGAAACCTGTTCGACGAAGCGATCATGAAGACCAGCGTGATTTCGGACCAGTTCCGCTCTCGCTACCTCAGCAATCCCGAAGATCCCGGTGCCTTCGAGGGCCGGGTCGTGGTGTTCGATGGGCCGGAGGATTACCACGCCCGCATCGACGACCCGTCGCTCGGGATCGACATCAATACCCTGCTCGTCATGCGTGGCACCGGCCCCATTGGCTATCCCGGTGCGGCCGAAGTGGTGAACATGCGGGCCCCGTCCTATCTGCTGCGCGAAGGCATCCGCGACCTGCCTTGCATGGGCGATGGACGTCAGTCCGGCACCAGTGCCAGCCCGTCGATCCTCAATGCCAGTCCCGAGGCGGCCGCGGGTGGCGGGCTGGCCCTGCTGCGGACCGGCGACACCGTGCGCATCGACCTCGAGCGCGGCACGGTCAATGTGCTGCTGCCCGAGGCCGAACTGGCCCAGCGGCGTGCCGGGCTGGATGCGGCGGGCGGTTATGCCTATCCCCCGTCGCAGACGCCGTGGCAGGAGATCCAGCGCGGGCTGGTTGGCCAGCTGAACAAGGGCGCGATCCTCGAAGGGTCCGAGGACTTCCAGCGCATTGCCCAGACCAAGGGCCTGCCGCGCGACAACCACTAGACAGGTGCACGATGATTGACGGTTCCATCCTCGTCGGTGCGCGTGCGGTACGGCGCGCCGACACTTTCCAGGCAGTGAATCCCGCCACGGGTGAGCCCTTGCCACGGCGGTTCTGCGAAGCGGGCGCCGAAGAGGTGGCGGAAGCCTGCGCACTCGCGGCTGCAGCGTTTCCAGAGTTCTCCACCGTGCAGCCCGACCGCCGGGCGGCGTTCCTCGAAGCCGTTGCCGATGCGATCGTGGCGATCGGTGATGCGCTCATCGTCACCGCCATGGAGGAAAGCGGGCTGCCACGCGTGCGCCTTGAAGGCGAGCGGGGCCGAACCTGCGGCCAGCTCCGGCTTTTCGCCCGTGAACTGCGTCGGGGTGCCTGGCTCGATGTCACCCTCGATCCCCCGATGCCCGAGCGCAGTCCGCCTCGTTCGGACCTGCGGCGGATGAATGTCGCACTGGGTCCGGTCGCCGTATTCGGTGCGTCGAACTTTCCACTGGCCTTCTCGGTGGCCGGTGGTGACACCGCGTCTGCCCTCGCCGCGGGCTGCCCCGTCGTGGTCAAGGGGCATCCGGCGCACCCGGGCACGGGTGAACTCGTCGCGCGAGCGGTGCTGTCCGCGGTATCCGCCTGTGGCCTGCCGGATGGCGTGTTTTCCTACCTTCCCGGCAGGACGCATCAGCTTGGCGCGGCGCTTGTTGCCGATGCCCGCATCAAGGCCGTCGGCTTCACGGGATCCCGCAGCGGCGGACTGTCACTGCTCGCGGTGGCGAGCGCTCGTCCCGAGCCCATACCGGTCTATGCAGAGATGAGCAGCATCAATCCCGTGGTGCTGTTGCCGCAGGCCCTGCAGGCCCGCGCCGAGGCACTGGGTGCCGGCTTCGCCGGGTCCCTGATGCTGGGCGCTGGCCAGTTCTGCACCAATCCGGGCGTCGTCATCGCGGTGGACGATCCGGCGCTGGATCGGTTCGTGGCCGCTGCCGCCGATGCGATCGCGAAGGCGGAACCGCAGGTGATGCTGACATCGGGCATCCACGCCAGTTTCGGCAAGGGCGTCGCCGAGCTGGATCGACTGCCGGCTGCGCGCCGCATCGCGCAGGGCAAGGCGTCGGATGCGCCCACGCGCTGCAGCCCTGCACTGTTCGAGACGACGGCCGCCGCCTTCCTGGGCGACAGCGCGCTGTCCCGCGAAGTGTTCGGCGCGATGTCCGTGCTGGTCCGCTGCGCGGACCTCGCGGAGGTCCGCAAGGTCATCGCGGATCTCGAAGGCCAGCTTACGGCCTGCCTCCACATGGACAGCGGCGACAGCGCCAGTGCGTCGGTCCTGTTGCCGCTGCTTCAGGCCAAGGCGGGTCGCGTCCTGGCGAATGGCTGGCCCACCGGCGTCGAGGTCTGCCCCGCGATGGTCCATGGCGGACCTTTCCCGGCCACCAGCGACAGCCGCAGCACTTCCGTCGGCACGCTGGCGATGTCGCGCTTCCTGCGGCCGGTCTGTTTCCAGGACATTCCCGACGCGCTGCTTCCCGCAGCCCTGCAGTCAGCCAATCCCTGGCAGCTGCCGCGAACGGTCGATGGCGTGCAGGAGATCCGATGATGATCCGTTCCCTGGTGCAGTTTTCGAAGCAGGGCCGTCGCGGCGTGGCCGCACTCGACGCCGACGCGAAAGCCTGCGTGATAACAGGCGCGAGCACGACGCTGGAGCTGGCGCAGCAGGCGCTGTCTTCGGGTGCGTCGCTCGCGGCGCTGGCCGCACAGCGCATCGGCGAGCCGATCCGGCTCGACGAGGTGTCGCTGCTGACGCCCATCGATCATCCGGATCCGGCCCACCTGCTCGTGTCCGGGACCGGACTCACGCACCTGGGTTCCGCCGAGGGGCGCGACAAGATGCACAAGGCAGCGGCTGGTGGCGGGAACCTGACCGACTCGATGCGCATGTTCCTGATGGGCGTCGAAGGCGGAAAGCCTGCGCCCGGAGAGGTCGGCGTCCAGCCGGAGTGGTTCTACAAAGGCGATGGATCCATCCTCGTCGGGACCGGCGCGGCGCTGGCGATGCCGGCTTTCGCCGAGGACGGCAGCGAAGAGCCTGAAATCGCCGGCGTCTACATGCTGGGACACGATGGCCAGCCGCTGCGTCTGGGCTTCTGCCTGGGTAACGAATTTTCCGACCACGTCATAGAGCGTGGCAAATATCTCTGGCTGGCCCACTCCAAGCTGCGCCAGGCGGCGCTGGGGCCCGAACTGCGGCTCGGGGAACTGCCTGAGGACGTGCGCGGAATGAGCCGCATCATCCGCGACGGTAAGGTGCTGTGGGAAAAGTCTTTCCTGTCCGGCGAGGCCAACATGTCGCACAGTCTTGCCAACCTCGAGCACCATCATTTCAAGAACGCGCTGTTCCGCCGGCCCGGCGATGTCCACGTGCACTTCTTCGGCACGGCCACCCTGTCGTTCAGCGATGGCGTGCGCACGCAGCCCGGCGATGTGTTCGAGATGCAAGCCGACGCGTTCGCCCTGCCGGCACGCAACCCGCTGGTGCGCGCCGGATCCCCCGATCTCGTCGCGGTGCGCACGTTGTGAGCCTGATCCGTCTGGGGCTCGTCGGCCTCGGCAAGATCGCGCGCGACGAACACCTGCCCGCCATCGTCCATACGCCGGGCGCGGAGCTGGTCGCCGTCGCCAGCCGCAATGCCATGGCCGAAGGCATCGCCTGCTTCCCCGATGTCGACGCGATGCTCGCCGGTCGGCCGGATATCGACGCCGTGGTCCTGTGCCAGCCCCCGAATGCCCGTTATGGCGCAGCCCGGGCGGCATTGCTGGCGGGCAAGCATGTGTTCCTCGAGAAGCCGCCCGGCGCCACGCTCTCTGAAGTGGATGCACTGGTCGATCTGGCGGTACGCCAGGGCGTCACGCTTTATGCCAGCTGGCATTCGCGCTATTCAGCCCCCGTCGCGAAGGCGAAGGCCTGGTGCACGACACGGACACTCACCCGCGTCGAGATCAACTGGAAGGAAGACGTCCGCCTCTGGCATCCCGGTCAGGACTGGATCTGGGAGGCCGGTGGCTTCGGCGTGTTCGATCCGGGCATCAACGCCCTGTCGATCCTCACCGAGGTGCTCGACGAACGCGTCAGGCTGATCGATGCAAGCCTGCAGATACCGTCCAACCGTGCTGCGCCCATTGCCGTCGACATGGTCATGGCGACGGCGGGAGGTGTCCCGATCAGTGCGGCCTTCGACTGGCGCCAGACCGGCCCGCAGATCTGGCAGATCGCGTTCGAGGCCGGCGGGGAACGTTACCTCTTCGCGCAGGGCGGCACCGACGCGGCGAACACGGCGGACGGCGAGGAGTCGACGCTGACGCAGGAATACCGCGCCATGTATCGCCGCTTCGTGGAACTCGTGCGGACGGGTCGGAGTGATGTCGATATCGCGCCGCTGCAACTGGTCGCCGATGCCTGCCTGCGCGGCACCGCGCATGTCACGGAACCCTTCGAAGACCGCGCATGAGCCGGACGGAAAAGCCCCGCAAGGAATCCGCCGTGGTGCGCAGGCGGAAGCCGCGCGACACTGGTCGCCGCCACCATGGCGCCATCGCGCAGAAGGTCGGCGAGGCGATCCTGTCGGGAGCCTACGCACCGGGGCAGGTGCTGGGCCCGGAGGTTTCCGCTTCCGAAGCGCTGGGCGTGTCGCGCACCGCCTATCGCGAAGCGGTGCAGGTCCTTGCCGCCAAGGGCCTGGTGGAAAGCCGGCCGAAGGCGGGCACGCGCGTCCTGCCACGGGAACGCTGGAACCTGCTGGACCCCGACGTGCTGGCCTGGGCGTTTGCCGGCAAGCCGGACATCCAGTTCATCCGCAATCTCTTTGAATTGAGGTCCATCGTGGAGCCCGCTGCCGCGTCGCTCGCGGCCCTGCGCAGGACCGATGCCGAGCTTGAAGTCATGGACCAGGCCCTCGACGCCATGGAGCGGCACAGTCTCGCGACCGATGCGGGCCGCGCCGCCGACCGCGAGTTCCACGCTGCGATCCTCCGGGCGACCCGCAATGACGCATTGATCGTGCTGAGCGCCAGCATCGGTGCCGCAGTGAACTGGACGACCCATTTCAAACAGCGCGCGCGGGCCCTGCCGCGGAATCCGATTCCCGACCACCGCAGCGTGCGCGATGCCATCGCGGCCGCGGATGCGGAGGCTGCCGGCGCGGCGATGCGCGCCTTGGTCGCGCTGGCCCTGGACGACACCCGGCGTTCGATGGAGTAGGTCGTCAGCGCATCGATCAGGCGCCCCGCAGCGCCTTGACGTCGCGCAGCGGGGGCTGGCCAAACAGTCGCGCGTACTCACGGTTGAACTGGCTGACGCTCTTGTATCCCACCGAGTAGGCAGCGCTCGTCGCGTCCAGGCCTCCAAGCATTCCCTCACGTGCCGCCTGAAGCCGAAGGTGCTTCTGGTACTGCACGGGGCTCATCGCCACCATCGCGCGGAAATGGTGGTGCAGCGTCGAAACGCCCATGTGCGCGATCGAGGCCAGCTGTTCGATCCGGAGGGGCTCCGCATAGTTCTGTCGGAGCCAGGCAATGGCCCTCGCGGTGCGATGGCGGTGATCGCCGGCCGAGACGACTGCCCGCAAACGGGACGCCTGCGGGGTCTGCAGCAGGCGGAACAGGATTTCCTGCTGGATCAGCGGAGCGAGGAAAGGGATTTCGGCGGGTGCGTCGAGCAGGCCGATCAGCCGGGCGCAGGCGTCGATCAGTGCTTCCGGCGCGGCTCCCAGCGCGAGCACGTCATCGTCGGTGACGCGCGCTGACGCGACGGTTTCCTGTCGTGCGATCACCTCGCGAAGCAGCGTGGTGTCGAGGGCCAGCAACATCGACAGCAAGGGTCGTTCAGGACTGGCCCGCGTGACCTGGCTTTGCACCGGCAGGTCGATGGACGAAACGAGGAAGCTGCCCTCCACGCCCCGATAGTCCCGCCCTCCGACAATGACGGTCTTTTCCCCTTGGGCGAACAGCGAGATGCTCGGTTCGTAAATCGCTCGATGGCAAGGTGACTGGGCAATTCTGCGATATAGCGACAGTCCCTTGATGGACGTGCGGTTTTCCCCGACCCGCGGCGTGTGCCGGCCGATCAATGCCTTCAATCGCAGGAGGGACGCGCAGGCGGGCGGAGCGGTTACCATGCATTGCGTTGTGCTTGAGCCGGCGCCGGAATTCAAGCGACTGCTTGCGAGACAGAGAATCGGGCAATAAATCAGCAGGATCCAGAAAGCCGTCCGGTTCCGCTCCGGGATACCGTGTGGCGGTGCCGCCGCGCCTCTGCGGCCGCAGTTCCGGGAGATCATCATGACCGTCCTTCAACTTCGCGCCGGCAGCGCCGCAACAACCGGGTCCCTCCGTATCGCCTCGGCGCGCTTGCAGCGTGGTGCGCGCTGGCTGGCTTGCGGGATCGCACTGGCCACCGCGTGGTCGACGCAGGGTTTTGCGCAGACGGCCGATATCAAACTGTGGCGCATGCAGTGCGGGAAGGACCAGCCCTTGCCCAAGGCGATGTTCTCGGACGCGTTTCGCTATCCAGAGGAATCAACCAAGGATTTCACGTTCAGCTGCTACCTGATCCAGCACGGGCAGGACTACTTGGTCTGGGACGCAGGCCTTCCCGATGTCGACGGGCCGCGCATCACGCAGCAGTTGCGCCAGCTGGGACTCACGCCGAAGGACGTGCGCTTCCTCGGCATCAGCCACTATCACTTCGACCACATCGGCCAGGCGGCGGACTTTGCGGAGGCGACGCTGCTCATCGGAGCGGATGACTTCGCGGCCGTCAAGAAGGGGGATCGTCTGCCCGACAACTCGACGACCAGCGGCATGAGGCTGGCGCCCTGGATAGTCGGCGGCGGCAAGGTCGAGCTGCTGTCCCAGGACCATGATGTGTTCGGCGACGGCCTGGTTCGCGTCCTGCGCATGCCGGGGCACACGCCCGGCCATCGCGCGCTGCTGGTGACATTGCCGAAGAAGGGTCCCGTCCTGCTGTCGGGCGACCTCTACCATTTCCCGGAGAACCGGCACTTCCGTGAAGTGCCCGCGTTCAATACCGACCGGGCGCAGACCCAGGCATCCATGCAGCGCTTCGAGGAGATCGCGAGTCGACTCAAGGCGCAGGTGATCATCCAGCACGAGCCAGCCGACATCGCCAAGTTGCCGGCGTTTCCTGCCGCGGCAGAATGACCGGCCTGGCGGCGACCGACCCGGGATCGCCCTTGCCGGCAGGATCGCGGTAGCGTCTGGGCTTCTGGCGCCCACCGCCCTCAAGCGTCGAGTCCGGCCGATTCGCGAGGGGCTGGAGCGGGTGATGGGAATCGAACCCACGTTAGTAGCTTGGGAAGCTACAGTTCTACCATTGAACTACACCCGCGGCCGGCGGCATTGTATTCGAAATCCGGGTGGGAAAAACCACCACTGTGAACCGGTCGGCGGTTTGCATCCGCGTGTTTTGGCCGAGAATGCGGCTTCCATCCTGGAAGCCGAATGAACCACGCCACGACCAGCGCTTCACCTAACGCGCTCACCCACCTGATGTTCCATGCACAGTCGTCGCTCAGCGAGCGACTGCGCCAACTGCATGCGGACATCCTCGAGACGGTGCCAACGGTTTCCCGTATTGGCTGCGCTCTGTATGACCCCGCATCGGACCTGCTGAAGACCTTCATCAACAGTACCCGGTCCGGTGTCGCGCTGGCGCAGTACGAATACCACCTTGCCGACAGCCAGTCGCTGAAGACTTTGGCCGAGACAGGCGGCTTCCGCGTCATCGACGACATCGCGGCCAGCTTCCGGGGCACGACCGCCCATACGCAGTGGCTGCACGAGCAGGCCTACCGCTCGTCGTTCACGGCCCCTATGTACCACAACGGGACGGTGCTGGGCTTCGTGTTCTTCGACTCGCTGGAGCCTGCGGCGTTCACGGAGCGCGCGCAGCGCGATCTGCTGATGTCGGTGAACCTCATCAACATGACGATCTCGGCGGAATTCTCGGCCGTGCGCTCGATCCTGGCCTCGGCGAAGGTCGCGCGCGACTTCTCCGATCTGCGGGACTTCGAGACGGGCGCGCATCTGGAGCGCATGGCGAACTATTCCCGGCTCATCGCCCGGGGCGTGGCCGGCAAGCGCGGGCTGGATGACGAGTTCGTCGAGCAGGTCTTCCTGTTCGCCCCCCTGCATGACATCGGCAAGATCGGGATCCCCGATCGCATCCTGTTGAAGCCCGGGCGACTCGACGAGCAGGAACGGGTCGTGATGAACACCCACGTCGAAAAGGGGATCGAGATCATCGAAAAGATCATCGGCGATTTCGAGCTGAGCCGGATGCCCGGCGCGACGGTGATGCGGAACATCGTCCTGGCGCACCACGAGTACCTTGACGGTTCCGGATACCCGTACGGCCTGAAGGGCGACCTCATCCCCATCGAGGCGCGCATCGTGACGGTGGCCGATATCCTCGATGCCCTGCTGAGCGTGCGCCCCTACAAGCAGGGCTGGAACATGGAAGACGCCTGCGCGGAACTCCGGAAGATGGCCGGTCAGGGCAAGCTGGACGCGGACTGCGTCGCCGTCGTCTGCGGCCAGCCCGCGCTGTTCGAGGCCATCAACCTGGAACACCAGGACAAGGCCCAGGAGGCCTGAGCCCCCTGGGCCTCAGCGGGCTCGGCTGCGTGTCAGGTAGCGGGCGCTCAGCCAGCGCCGCACCGGTTCGTCGATGTACTTCAGGGCCATCCAGGCGATGAGTACCGAAACCACCAGTACCGCCGTGCCGGCCACGACACCCTGCATCGCCGACACTTTCTCGTCGATGACCCAGCCGGTGTAGATGTACATGAGCGGGTAGTGGGTGATGTACAGCGGGAAGGACAGGGCGCCGAAGAACGCCGCGATCCGCCTCGCGACCGGCCCCGCCCCCTTGTCGTGTGCACCGATCGCCACGATCACCGGGAAGACCACGATCACGCAGAAGGCCTCGTACAGGCCATTCATCCATACGGTGTCCTTCCCGCCGATGCGCGGTACGGACAGCACCGCAACCAGGAGCAGCGAGCTGACCAGGAACGCGCCCTGTACCGGAATGCGCTTTCCGAGGCGCATCAGCAGGACGCCGGCGAAGAAGGGGAACATCAATCGCGTGACGCCGATCAGGGCCTCCGGCCCATCCAGGGCCCATCCGCCGATCACGGAGCCGCGCTCGCCGAGCACCAGCAGGGCGACCAGCCCCGCGGCGGCGAGGAAGACGAAGATGCCCAGCACCGCGTTGCTCAGTTTCCGCATGAAAAGGGCGTACAGGATGTTCGCCACGTACTCGTAGAACAGCGACCAGGCCGGGCCATTCAGCGGGTACATCTCCGTCCAGCCGCGGATTTCCAGCGACGTGGGAAGCGGGATCATGAAGCAGGCGAGCAGCATGGCGCCGATGACCTGCCAGACACTGGCACTGGCCACTTTCGGGAACAGGGAATAATCCTGGGCGTACCACATCAGCGCGCCGATCACGCCGCCGACAACGACCATCGGCTGCAGGCGGATCAGGCGCCGCTTGAAGAATTCCCCGACGCCCATGCGTTGCCAGCGGTCGTCGTAGGCATAGGCGATGACGAAGCCGGAGAGCAGGAAGAAGAAGTCGACGGCGAGATAGCCGTGATTGATGGTCTGTCCGAACGCATCGCCCATGGAATGGGCTTCGAACAAGTGGAATATGACCACGATGATCGAGGCGACGCCGCGAAGTCCGTCGAGGACGATGAAGTGTTCCCTGGACTCGGACACGGACATGCCGCTGGGACTTCCCATGCTTACCCCACCCTTGATTGTTTTTTGAAGCCGAGGGTTGCTCAGCGTCTGGAAGTTACCCGTTCCTGCCAGAGATCGGCAAGCCGCTTGGCGGATACCGGCACGGGCGTCTTCAGCTGTTGCGCGAACAGCGACACCCGGTACTCCTCCAGCATCCAGCGGAACGGGTCGTCGACGGGCGCCACCGTGGCGTCGACCGCGCCGGCGGCCTGCCAGTACCGTGGCTCGAACGCCTCGACCTCCTTCAGCAGTTTCGCGTCCCTCGCCGGGTCGAGCGGCGCCTTTTCCAGTCGGTGGAGGACTGCCTTGAGGTAGCGCGGGAACTCCTTCAGCCGCGCCCAGGGCGTGAAACGCAGGACGTCGGGGGGCATCAGCCTCGATAACTGCTGTTCGACATCGGTCTTCAGGGCCGGTACCCGACAGGCCTTCAGTCTTGCCTGGATGGCGGTCCAGCTTTCCAGCATCGACTGCACGGCCCTGGACATCTCCTGCGCGGGCAGGCCGATTCCGCCACGTCGCGTGGCCAGACGCGCATCGAACGCAGGCTGGTCGCGCAGCGCAGGCTGGCCCTCGACGAACACGGCGCGCACGACGAGATCGAGCACGTCTTCGCGCAGCTTGCGGTCCTTCGTGAGCTGCTTGTAGGCCAGTTCCCCGGCGACGTTCACGGCCAGTTCCTTGAGCAGCGGCTTGAGATCCTTTGACAGCACCAGCCTGATGAGCCGCGTCACCCCGCGCGGATGATTTGCCGCGGCCTCCAGGGCCGTGGCAAATACGCGCACGGCGACGGTATCGCCCTCGTCCGCCAGCGCGACGTGGCCGTGGATCGTGACGCCGTCGAGGCTGCCGGCAAACCCTTCAGGCAGGGGGCCGAAGCTCCAGCTGCGGCAGCCTTCGTGGAGGCGGGCCTCCCTGGCGAGTTGCTGGAAGTTCCTGCCCGCGCTCCCGCCGTGCTTGGTTTTCAGGGCGCGCAGGTCTCGCGACCGGTCGATCACGGTGTTGGCCTCGTCGACGACCGCGTAATTCATGCGCAGATGCGCCGGCAGCAGCTCTTCGCGGAATGCATCCGGCTGCACCGTGATGCCCCCGGTGCGATGCAGGGCCTTGCCGAGCTGCAGGTACAGGGAGCCCTGTCCGGGATCCAGCATGGGCAGGATCTTCTCGACGTGCTCGGGTACCGGCACGAAATGAACCCGCAGGTGCTTCGGGAGCGAACGCACGAGCGCCGTGATCTTTTCTTCCAGCAGGCCCGGCACGAGCCATCCGAAGGCTTCGGCCGGCAACTGGTTCAGGGTGTGCAGCGGCACGATGGCGGTCACGCCGTCGTCCTCATGGCCGGGCTCGAAGCGATACTGAAGCTCGATGCGCAGCGGACCGGCCTGCAGGTGATCCGGGAAATCACGCGAGTCGACCGAGGCCTCGTCGCCCCCGATGTCCCCGCTCGTCAGCCACAGCAGCTTCGGCTCCTTGCGCTCTGCTTCGCGACGCCATTTCTCGAAGGCCGCGCCGCTCGCGATGCCGGCAGGCAGGCGCTCATCGAAAAAGGCGTACAGCTGGGCCTCGTCCGCGAGGATGTCCACGCGACGCCCCTTCTGCTGCAGGTACTCGGCGTCCTCCAGCAGTTTCAGGTTGTGCAGGAAGAAGGGCGCCTTGCTGTCGTACTCCATCTGGACGAGCGCGTGCCGGATGAACAGGCGTCGCGCCTCGACGGGGTCGATGCGGTCGTATGGCACTTTGCGGCCCGCCTGCAGCGTCAGGCCGTAAAGCGTCGTCCGCTCGTAAACCGCGACGCGTGCGCCCCGCCTTTCCCAGTGCGGCTCGTAATGCTGGTGGCGCACGAGGTGTGCGCCTGCCCGTTCGATCCACGGCGTTTCCACGCGTGCGACGTTCCGCGCATAGACCTTCGTCGTCTCGACCTGCTCCGCGCAGACGATCCAGGCGGGCTTGGCCTTGAACTGGCCGGACCCGGGATGGATGTGGAGCTTGGTGCCACGCGCACCGAGGTACTCGCCCTGTTCCTTCTTCTGGCAGACGTGGCTTAGCAGGCCCGCGAGCAGGGCCCTGTGGATCTGGTCGTAACCCGCAGCCTGTGTGTTGAGCTTGAGCGCCAGCTCGCCCTTGAGCACCTCCATGATCTGTCCATGGATGTCATGCCATTCCGTCATGCGCAGGTAGGAGAGGTAATGCTCCTTGCACCAGCCGCGGAGTTTCGCGCGCGACAGTTCGCCGCGCTTCTCGGCAAAAGCCAGCCAGAGCTTCAGCAGGGACAGGAAGTCCGACTGCGGATCCCGGAACAGCGCATGTTTCTGGTCGGCCTGCGTCTGCTTGTCGACGGGGCGGTCCCGCGGATCCGGCACGCCCATCGCCGCCACGATCACGGCGATCTCGGACAGGCAGCTTTCCTCGGCGCCGGCCAGCAGGATGCGCCCGAGGCGAGGATCCACGGGCAGTTGTGCCAGCTTGCGGCCCGTGTCGGTCAGCGACTGGTCTTCCGCGAGGGCGCCCAGTTCCTGCAGCGTGCGCTGTCCGTCGCGAACGTAACGGCCGTCGGGCGGCTCCACGAAAGGAAAGCGCTCGATGTCGCCGAGACGCAGCGCATGCATCTGCAGGATGACGGCCGCGAGGTTGGTGCGGCGGATCTCCGGGTCGGTGAAGGCCGGGCGCGCATTGAAGTCATCCTGTGAATAGAGCCGGATGGCAATGCCCGGCCCGACGCGTCCACAGCGGCCCGATCTCTGGTTGGCCGAAGCCTGCGAGATCTTCTCGATCGGCAGACGCTGCAGCCGGCTGCGGTGGCTGTAGCGGCTGATGCGCGCGTGGCCGGTGTCGATGACGGCGCGGATGCCCGGCACCGTAAGCGAAGTCTCCGCGACGTTGGTCGACAGCACGATGCGGCGCCGACCCGAGGGGCGGAACACTTTTTCCTGCTCCGACTGCGACAGGCGCGAGAACAGCGGCAGGATCTCGCAGCGGTCCGGGTGGTGCTTGCGCAGGGACTCGGCGGTTTCGCGGATCTCGCGCTCGCCAGAGAGGAAAACGAGGATGTCGCCGGACTGGTCGCGCCAGAGTTCGTCGACGGCATGCAGGATCGCGTCCTGTTCGGCGCCGTCCGTTTCGTCGTCGTCCTCGTCGATCTCGACCGGGAGGTACCGGACTTCCACCGGATAACTGCGACCGGACACGTTGATGATCGGTGCGTTGCCGAAATGCTTCGAGAAACGCTCCGGGTCGATCGTCGCCGACGTGATGACGACCTTCAGGTCCTTGCGACGTGGCAGCAGCCAGGCGAGATACCCCAGCAGGAAGTCGATATTGAGGCTGCGTTCGTGGGCCTCGTCGATGATGATCGTGTCATAGGCGCGCAGCTGGCGGTCGTGCTGCGTTTCCGCGAGCAGGATGCCGTCGGTCATCAGCCGGACCAGGCCGTCCGGACGGCTGCGGTCCTGGAAGCGCACCTTGTATCCCACCGCCTCGCCGAGGGGTTGCTTCAGTTCCTCGGCGATTCGCGCGGCGACCGTGCGGGCCGCGATGCGCCGCGGCTGCGTATGGCCGATGAGGCCTGCCACGCCGCGACCGGCTTCAAGGCAGATCTTGGGAAGCTGCGTCGTCTTGCCTGAACCGGTTTCGCCGCAGACGATGACGACCTGATGGGCTTCGATCGCCTTGCGGATATCCTCGCGCCGCGAGGAAACCGGCAGTTCCTCGGGATAGGCGATCGCGCCGAGCGCCGCGCGACGGGCCGCCCGCGCCTGGTGTATGCGCTCCTTCATTCGGGGTGCATTCTGCCCTCGCGGGGCGGCACAATCCACGGCATCACCAAACGGGGGTTCCATGAGCGCAAGCAAGCACCAGACGCCGCTCGCCGACGTGCGCGGCAAGACGGCCTTCATCACCGGCGGGTCCAGCGGGCTGGGACTCGCCATCGCGAGGATCTGCTCCGCCGCCGGCATGAAGGTGGCCTTCACCTATCGCAGCGAGAAGCACCGCGACGAGGCGCTGGCGCAGTTCCCGGCGGGCAATCCGGGCGTGATGGCCATCAAGCTGGATACGACGGACCGCGAGGGCATGGCCCGCGCAGCGGATGATGTGCAGGCCAGGTTCGGCAACGTGCACCTGCTCGTGAACAACGCCGGCGTCGGGATCGCCATTCCCCTGAGCAAGGCGACCTACAACGACTGGGACTGGGGTCGCAGCGTCAACATCGACGGCGTCTTCAACGGCATCCACACCTTCCTGCCTCGCATGCAGGCGCATGGCGAAGGCGCGCACATCGTCACGACCTCGTCATCGGCAGGCCTGACCGGCGGCATGCTCGGTATCTACGTCACGACCAAGTACGCCCTGATGGGGATGATGGAATCGCTGCGTGTCGAACTGGATGGCCAGAACATCGGCGTATCCGTCTTCGCGCCGGGACTCGTGAAGACGCAGATCTTCGATACCGAGCGCAACCGGCCCAAGGAACTGGAAAACCCGGGTGCGCCGGCCGGCCACGGTCCGCCGCCGGGTCTGTCGGACGGCCCCGTGGATCTCATGGCCGCCGCACGCGATGCGATGGAGGTTGCGGCAGAGGTCCTGGAGGGCATCCGCCACAACGACCTGTTCATCCTGACGCACGAGGAATTCGCCGAAGTCTGCCGCGAACGTGCGGCCTGCCTGACGGCTTCCTTCCCGCGAACGCCTGCGCCGACGGAGCGGGTACTCGCGTCGCAGACCTTCGTCCCGAAGATCTACGCCGTCGAGGCCGAGAGACGCCAGCGCGAGGGCTGAGCCGGCGTCCCGGTCCTTTCCGCGGAATGCGCGGGGGCTACTTGCCGAAGCGGTAGCCCACGCCGACGCCGATGATCCAGGGATCGACCTTCACTGTCGTCAGCTTGGTTCCGCCCAGCGAGACGTCGGTCGAGATCCAGGCGCGCTTTGCGTCCAGCGACAGCGACCACTTGTCATTCAGCGACACATCGACGCCAGCCTGGAAGGCCGGGCCCACGCTCCAGCGGTCGATGTCGAGGTTCAGGCCCAGGTCGTTCTTGGTGAACCACGTGAGGTTCAGTCCGCCGCCCACGTAGGGGCGGACCGAGTCCGTCAGCAGGTAGTACTTGGCCGTCAGCGTCGGCGGCAGGTGCGTGACCGAGCCGAGCGCGACGTTGTTGCCAAGGGCCGTCTGCCGGGCCACCACGTTGTGCTTCTGCGGAATCGTCAGCAGCAGTTCGAAAGCCCAGTTCTGCGTCACCGCGTATTCGAAATCGATGTCCGGGATCCACTTGGACTGCACGTCCAGCGTGTCCTTCGGTGCATTCAGGGCGCCAATCGCGTCGGACTTGTCCGCGGGATTCAGGTGGACGGCTCGGACGCGGGCCGTGACCGCGCTCGGATCGAATGCCATCGCGGGCGTGGCAGCGGCCAGAGCCGCGACGGTGGTGGCGACTGCGAGGGAGGTCTTCATCAGCTTCATCGTTTTCAACTCCAGATCGAATTCGGGTGGCTGGGAAGCCACGGTGCAACGCTATCGTTGGCGTACCGATTGGTTAATCCGGAAATGACGCGCCGCCGGACGGAGAAGTACCTACCGGTCAGATGAGAATGTCTCGCGACGCCGGAACTTGGGTGCGGGAATATGCTCTAATCCGCCACCGGGCTTCAGCCAGGGTCCGGCCGTCGGGTCCTCAAATCAGGCGCCATCAACGCATGCATCGAACACATCTCCTGCGGCGCAAGCCGCTGGCCAAGCTCCTTGTCGGTTTCGCGGGCGCACTGATCGCGGCAGCCGCGGTTGAAGCCTCACCGCCAACGGCAAACCTCATCGGGGTCTATTCGTTCGCGTCGACCGCGGCGGTCAATGACCTGGCGGGTACGGCGAGCACCAATGGCATTTCCGGGCGCGGCGAGCTGTTGCTGGCGAGCGACGGATATTTCTACGCCGTCCAGAGCGGTGGCGGCGCGAACGGTGCGGGTGCTGTCATGCGCGTGTCGGCCGATGGGGCGGCCGTGGTGGTCCATGCCTTCAAGGGCGATTCGACCGAGGCCATCCTGCCGTATGCCGGGCTGATCCAGGCCAGTGACGGCAGGCTCTACGGAACCAGCTATGCCGGAGGCACCAAGTCGCTCGGCACGATTTACCGCCTCGGGCTCGACGGTACCTACACCACGCTCTACAGCTTCCTCAAGGATTCGAACGGGGGTTACCGGCCCTATGGCGGTCTCGTCCAGGGTCCGGATGGTGCGCTGTACGGCACGACACTGCAGGGTGGTACCAACAATACCGGCACGCTGTTCCGCCTGACGCTCGATGGCACCTACACGCAGCTGCTGAGTTTCACTGGCGCCACGAACGGCGCGAATCCGGAAGGCCCGCTCGTCGTCGGCACCGACGGCCTGCTCTATGGCACGACCATGACCGGCGGTGCGAACGATCGCGGGACGATCTTCAAGGTCACGACCAGCGGCACCTACACGCTGCTGTATTCCTTCGAGATCATCGACAAGTTCAATACGAACGGCGATGGCATCAACGACAAAGGCGCGAATCCGCGGGCCGGTCTGCGCCTGGGACCTGATGGCAACTTCTATGGCACGGCCTATCAGGGCGGTGCGAATGGGTATGGCACGGTTTTCCGTGTCACGCCGAGCGGCACGGTCACGCTGCTCCATACTTTCGCCGGCATCCCGACGGATGGCTCCCATCCCCTGGCACCCGTCACGGTCATGCCGGATGGCACGCTGTACGGCACGACGTCGGACGGCGGAACGGGTAACGGCGGTACGGCCTGGCGGCGAACGCCCGGCGGCACATGGTCGCTGCTGCATTCCTTCAGCGGTTCCGCCCAGTCCGCCGCGGCGAGCCCTCTGGCGGCTGTCGACGGCACGTCGCTGTATGCCGGACTCGTCCCGCTGAACGGCTACCTGTATGGCCTGACGTACTCGGACCACATTGGCGTGGCGGGCACGGTCTACAAGCTCGACCTCGGCAGTGCCGGCACACTGCCGGTCACGTTCTCGGTGAGTCCCGAAGCCATCACGCTGGGTTCGTCCGCCGTGATTACCTGGTCCTCGCCGACGGCGGCGACCTGCAGTGCCAGCGAGCTGTGGTCCGACACGATCTCCACGTCGGGTACCGTTACCGTGACGCCGACATCGGCGGGCATCTACAACTACGCGATCGCCTGTACCGATGGCGCTGGCGTTACCCGGTACACGCGTACCGCGCTCAAGGTCACGGCTCCCCCGGCGGCTACCGTCGATGCCGGAGCGTCCGTGGGCGGCGGTGGCAGTCTGGGTCTTTTGTCGTTGCTGTTGCTGGGTGGGGCCGCGGGCGTGGCCGCGCGCCGGCGACGGCAGTCCGTCTTCCATCAATAACTACAACGTTGGTATTGCCATGTCGGATTCCACTGTCGAGATTTCCAGCATCAAGTCCCTGATGGTCGGCGCCTCGGTCGAGATGACCTGCAAGGACGTCGAGCACCTGGCCGAGGCGGCGAAGTTCCTGCCGGCCGGCACGGACATCTTCATCGCGTTGTTCCCGAACCAGACCTTCGAGGAACTCACCGAAGCGGCGCGTGCCGTTGGCGCAGCCGGGTTCACGGCCGTGCCGCACGTGCCGGCCCGCCGCGTGAAGGACGTCGCTGAAGTCGCGAAG
Source organism: Pseudomonadota bacterium (assembly GCA_041168985.1). Classification (GTDB taxonomy): domain Bacteria; phylum Pseudomonadota; class Gammaproteobacteria; order Steroidobacterales; family Steroidobacteraceae; genus ZC4RG30. The sequence goes on from JBEEKA010000104.1 coordinate 19,125, forward strand.
ATCGCGCAGGGTTTCGCCGGCGCCGGCGTCAGGAAGATGCTGCTGATCGCGGGCGACATGACCGCGCCGGAAGGTGCTTTCGATTCGACGATCGGCATTCTGGCATCGGGCGAGTTCGCCAAGGCCGGCGTGAAGACGATGTACATGGCGGGCCATCCGGAAGGCCATGCGCACATGACCCCGGATCAGCAGCGCGAATTCGAGCAGAAGAAGGTCGCGCTGACGAACGAGCAGGGCGTGGATCTGTCCTTCGTCACGCAGGTCGTGTTCGAGCCGGAACCGTTCGTGGAGTGGGAGAACACGCTGCGCAAGACGGGCATCCAGAACAAGGCGCGCCCTGGCCTGCCGGGACCGGCCAGCCTCAAGACGCTGCTCCGTTACGCCAAGATCTGCGGCGCCGGTGCCTCGATGCGCGCCCTCATGGGCGGTGGCAAGATGGCGCTCGTCGCGAACCTGCTGGGCGACAGCGGTCCGGAAGAGACCATCCGCACGCTGGCCCGCGAGCAGTCGGCGGGCAAGGCGAACTTCGCGGGCCTGCACTTCTTCGCCTTCGGTGGCTTCCTCAAGACGGCCAAGTTCGTGGCGGCGATCCAGACCGGCAATATCACGCTCGATTCGAAGGGCGAGGCGTTCAAGGTCCACGTCTGACCGCTGCCTGACGGATGGGAAGGGGCCTGCAGGAAAACCTGCAGGTCTTTTTTTATTCCTGCTAACATACCGACCGGTCGGTTTCATTTGGGGCAGTATCCCGGATGGGCGTCGCGCACCACCGTCGCAAGGAACCTGAACGAGTCCGTCGCGCCATTCTCGAGTGCGGGGCCCAGGTGGCTGCTGAGGCAGGCTTCGTGGGGCTGTCACTGGATGCCGTGGCCCGCGCGGCGGGTGTCACGAAGGGTGGGCTGATCCATCACTTCCCCAGCAAGCAGGCGTTGCTGGATGCGATCTGCGAAGGCCTGATCGAGCGACTGGATGAGCTGATCGACGGCCTGCTTGCCGAGGAGCCGGCGACCTGGGGCTGCTTCACGCGCGCCTACCTCCGGCTCGCACTCGAGGATCCGGCTGACCGCGCACGAACCCCCGACCCGTGGGATGGGCTCTGCAATGCCTCGATCCACATCCCGGAACTGCAGCGCACCTGGTCCACCTGGCTGCGCGCGCGCCTGGAAAGGCATCGCGACACGGACTCCGACACGGACCTGCTGGTCGCGCGGCTTGCCGCGGACGGCGCATGGCTCCACACGGTGCTGCTGCCGGATGCCGCACCCCCCGACTACGTAGCGCTCCGTGCGCGCCTGCTGGCGCTCGCAAGCCGCAGCTGACATCAACGGATGACCGACATGACCGCCAACAAAACCTCCCTGGCCCTTTCCGCCGCCCTCGCTTTCACTGCCGCGATGCTAGCTGCCTGCAGCAAGGCCCCGCCGCAGCAGGAGGCGCCGCCGGCGATGGAGATCAGCGTGGCCGTGGTGCCCGAACGCGAGATCACCGAGTGGGACGAATACACCGGTCGTCTCGAAGCCGTGGACACGGTCGAGATCCGGCCGCAGGTATCCGGTCTGCTGGAGAAGGTCGGCTTCGCGGAAGGCAAGGAGGTCCGCAAGGGCGACCTGCTGTTCCAGATCGATCCGCGGCCCTACGAGGCGGAGCTTGCCCGGGCCCTGGCGGCGCAGGAGCAGGCACGCAGCACCGCGGAGCTGGCAAAGGCCGACCGCGCGCGCGGCGAAAAGCTGCTCGTGACGAAGGCGATGTCGCAGGAAGAATTCGAACAGCGCGTCGCCTCGGCGGGCAATACCGCGGCGGCACTGCGTTCGGCCGACGCAGCCGTGCAGGTCGCGAAGCTCAACCTCGGGTACACGCGCATCGTGTCGCCCATCGACGGCCGGGCAGGCCGCGCCGAAGTGACGCCGGGCAACCTCGTCTCCGGCGGGCCGGGCCTGCAGGGCACCCGCCTGACGGTGGTCGTCTCGCAGTCCCCGATGTATGCCTATTTCGAGGCGGCGGAACAGGATTACCTCAAGTACTTCGACCTCGCGCGCAAGGGTGAACGCCCCTCGTCGATCGACAGGAAGAACCCGGTTTTCCTCGCGCTCGGCAACGACACCGAATTCCAGCACCAGGGGTACATGGATTTCGTCGACAACCGCGTCAACACGCAGACCGGCACGCTGATGGGCCGCGCCGTGTTCCAGAATCCCGACCGCTTCCTCGCGCCCGGCATGTTCGTGCGCGTCCGGCTCATCGGCAAGCCCCGGTACAAGGGCACGCTCGTGAACGACCGCGCCATCGCCACCGACCAGGATCGCCAGTACCTGCTGGTCGTCGGCGAAGGGGACAAGGTCGAGTACCGTGCCGTCGTGACGGGCCCGATCGTCGACGGACTGCGCGTCATACGCAGCGGCGTGAAGGCGGGCGACCGCGTGATCGTGAACGGCCTGCAGCGCATCCGTCCCGGCATGCAGGTGAAGCCGCGGATCGTGCCGATGGAAAGCGAGGGCTGAGTCCATGAAGTTCTCCCGCTTCTTCGTCGACCGCCCGATCTTCGCGGCGGTGCTGTCGATCCTGGTCTTCCTTGCCGGCCTGATCGCCCTGCAGCGGCTGCCCATCGCCGAGTACCCCGAGGTCGCGCCGCCTTCGATCGTGGTCATCGCGAACTATCCGGGTTCCAGTCCCGCGGTCGTTGCCGAGACGGTGGCGGCCCCACTGGAGCAGGCGATCAATGGCGTCGAGGACATGCTCTACATGTCCTCGTCTGCTGCATCCAGCGGCTCGATGCAGTTGACGGTGACCTTCAAGTCGGGAACCGACGTGGACCAGGCGCAGGTCAAGGTCCAGAACCGCGTTGCGCAGGCCTTGAACAAGCTGCCGGAAGACGTGCGGCGCATCGGCGTCACGACGGTCAAGGCCAACAGCAACTTCACGATGATGGTCCAGTTGGTCTCCCCCAACGATCGCTACGACCTGAAGTACCTGCGCAACTACGCGGAACTCCAGGTGCGCGACACGCTCGCCCGGATCTCCGGCATGGGCATGGTCGACGTGTTCGGGGGTGGCAGCTATGCGCTGCGCGTCTGGCTGGATCCACAGCGCGTGGCGGGTCGCGGCATGACCGCGGGCGACGTGGTCGCTGCAATCCGCGAGCAGAACGTCCAGGTCGCGGCTGGCGTGGTCGGCGCGCAGCCGATGCAGAACGGCGTGGACCACCAGTTGCTGGTCAGTGCACGGGGTCGTCTCGCCAGCGAGGCCGAGTTCGGCGAGATCATCGTCAAGACCGGTGCGGATGGCGAGGTCACGCGCCTCAGGGACGTGGCGCGCATCGAGCTGGGAACGGACAGCTACGGCATCGAGAGCTATCTGAATGGAAAGCCCGCCGTGGCGATCGGCATCATGCAGGCACCAGGTTCCAACGCCCTGCGTCTCGGCGACGAGGTCAAGGCCGCCATGGCGGACATGGCGCGCAGCTTCCCGGAAGGCGTCGAGTACCGCGTCATGTACGACACGACGAACTTCGTCCGTCATTCCATCAACGCGGTGATCGAGACGCTGCTCGAAGCGCTCGTGCTGGTCGTGCTGGTAGTGATCCTGTTCCTGCAGAACTGGCGCGCGGCGATCATTCCGCTCCTGGCGGTGCCGGTGTCGATCGTGGGCACTTTCTCCGTCCTGCTGCTGATGGGTTTTTCGATCAACACGCTGTCGTTGTTCGGTCTCGTGCTGGCGATCGGCATCGTGGTCGACGACGCGATCGTGGTGATCGAGAACGTCGAACGCGTGATCGAGGAGGAGCCGAATTTGTCGGTCGCCGACGCCACCAAGAAGGCGATGGGCGAGATCACCGCGCCTATCATCGCTATCACATTGGTGCTGCTCTCGGTCTTCGTGCCGGTCGCCTTCA
>JBEEKA010000105.1:0-11300 GCA_041168985.1 Pseudomonadota bacterium
GACCGGTCAACTTCGAGGGGCGCGGCGTATCCGGCAATGGCAGCAATGCCACGGCCGTGTCACGACTCGAGGAAGCCTGCCAACACGCCGGCCTGCCCGTCACGGCCTTTTATCCCGAGCCGGTCGCAGCGACCCTGAGCTACCTGCATCGCGCACATCCATCCGAAGGGGGCATCGCACTGACCGTGGATTTCGGCGGCGGCACGCTGGACCTCGCGGCCGTGCGCTACACCGGTTCGAAGTTCGAAGTCCTCGGCACCGCCGGCATCGGCCTCGGCGGCGACAAGATCGACCAGCTGATCTACCAGACGCTGTTGTTTCCGGAGCTCGGCAAGGGCGAAACCTGGCGACGCGAAGTGGACGGCCACTGGATCGAAACGCTCTTCCCCTTCGAGGAATACGAATCGGCCCTGCTCAACTGGCCCATCACGCACACGCTGAACCAGAACCGCACGACGGCGATGGTGGCGGACCGCATCTCGCGGGGTGGCCCTGCCGCCGTGAAGTTCGAACGGCTGCAGGACCTGGTCCGCTTCAACTACAGCTACAACTGCTTCCAGGCCATCCGCCGCGCGAAGATCGAACTCTCCGAGCGCGAGAGCACGGCGATCGACATTCCGGAACTGAACCTGCAGATCCCCTTCACGCGCGCGCGCTTCGAGGCGCTGCTGGCCAAGCCACTCGCGGACACGCGGAGCCTCATCGAGAACCTGCTGCGAGAACTGCGCCTTCAGCCCGCGGACATCAGCGTCGTGATCCGCACCGGCGGCACCTCGCAGATCGTCGCCGTGCGCGAACTGCTCGAATCACTGTTTCCGGGGAAAGTCGTGGGCCACGACCCGTTCACGAGCGTGGCCGGCGGGCTCGCGATCGCGAACCACGCCGGCTATCGCTGGCCCTGATCGGGCCCGACGGCCTCAGGCCACCGCGAGCCGCGCCTTCAGGCGCGGATATACCTTGTAGGCATTGCCTTCGAAGATCTTCGCCTTGTCATCGGCCGACAGCGCCGACGAGTCGATGTAGCGCTTCGTGTCGTCGTAGTTGAAGCCGGTCGTCGGGTCGATGCCGCGCACGGCACCCACCATCTCCGAGCCGAAGAGGATGTTGTCGACCGGGATGACCTTGAGCAGCAGGTCGATGCCCGGCTGGTGGTACACGCAGGTGTCGAAGAACACGTTCTTCATGACGTGAGTGTCCAGCTGGGGGCGCTTCATGTCCTGCGCCAGACCGCGGTAACGACCCCAGTGGTAAGGCACCGCGCCGCCGCCGTGCGGGATGATCAGGCGCAGGTCCGGGAAGTCCTTGAACAGATCCCCCTGGATGAACTGCATGAACGCGGTCGTGTCCGCGTTGATGTAGTGCGCGCCCGTGGCGTGGAAGTTGTGGTTGCAGGACGAGCTGACATGGACCATGGCCGGCATGTCGAGCTCGACCAGCTTCTCGTAGATCGGGTACCAGTACTTGTCGGTCAGCGGCGGCGCCGTCCAGTGGCCGCCCGACGGATCCGGGTTCAGGTTCGCGCCGATGAAGCCCATCTTCGCGCAGCGCTCCAGTTCCTTGACGCTGCCGGCAAGCGGCGCGCCCGGGGACTGCGGCAGCATGCACACCCCGACGAAGTTCTTCGGGTACAGCCCGACGACGCGCTCGATCAGGTCGTTGTTGATCTGCGTCCACTCGAGGCTCGTGGCTTCCACACCGATGTGGTGTGCCATCGTCGAGGCGCGCGGCGAGAAGACCGTCAGGTCCGAGCCACGCTCGCGCTGCAGTTTCAGCTGGGCCGCTTCGAGGCTGTCGCGGATCTGGTCGTCGCTGATCTTCAGGGACTCGCGCGAGGGGTTCTGGACCGGGTCATTCAGTGCGGCGATCTGGGCCTCGCGGAAGCTCGTCAGGTCCTGGGGGGCGGTGGTGTAGTGGCCATGGCAGTCGATGATCATGCGCGTCGCGTCCCGATTGGTTTTGGGTCGCAGGATGATACCCGATGCCGCCGACGTGGTTTATCGTCCGCCCCATGAATACCCCTCTCGAACGGCGTCGCCTCGGCGCCTCGGACGCCGCCTTGTCGGCCATTGGCTTCGGCTGCATGGGCCTCGTCGGCTGGTACGGCACGCGTGACGATGCCGAGTCAACCGCAACCTTGCTCGAGTCGCTCGATGCGGGCATGAACCATTTCGACACCGCGGCCAGCTACCAGGTTGGCGAGAACGAGAAGTTCGTCGGCCAGGTGCTGAAACCCCATCGCAATCGTGTGTTCCTCGCCTCCAAGTGCGGACTGGCCCGCGGCCCGGACGGTTCGGCGATGGCGGACAACAGGCCGGCCACCATCCGCGCCTCGCTGGACGCCAGCCTCGCCCGCCTCGGTTTCGACCACATCGACCTGTTCTACCTGCACCGGATCGACGCGACCGTACCGATCGAAGAGTCGGCCGGCACGCTGGCGGACCTCGTGAAGGACGGGAAGATCCGCCACATCGGCCTCTCCGAATGCAGCGTCGCGACGCTGCGGCGCGCAGCGGCCGTGCACCCGATCGCCGCGGTCCAGACCGAGTACTCGATCTGGTCGCGCGATCCCGAGGCCGGCACGCTGCAGGCCTGTCGCGAACTGGGCACGACCTTCGTCGCCTACAGCCCGCTGGGCCGCGGCTTCCTCGCCGGCAATTTCGCCAAGCTCGACGAGCTGCCCGCGAACGACAACCGCCGAAACCAGCCGCGCTTCCAGGATGCCGTGGCCGCCCACAACGCGGCGCTCGTTCAAACCCTGCGCGACATCGGTGCTTCGCTGGGCGGCGCCTCAGCCGCCCAGGTCGCGATCGCCTGGGTCCTCGCGCAGGCCCCCCACATCGTGACGATCCCCGGGATGAAGACCCGCGCCCACCTGCGGGACAACCTCGCAGCCGGGCGCCTGACGCTGACGGCAGGTCACATCGCCACGATCAATGCGCGCGCTGCCGCCATCGGCATCCAGGGTGAACGCCACCCACCCGCCATGATGAAGATCATCGACCGACAGGGAGACGAGCAATGAAGATCCTGCTGACGGGCGGCAACGGCCGCATCGGACAGGCGCTACGCCCCGTGCTGCGCGCCCTGGCCGCGGCGCATGGCGGCAAGCCGCTGCGCGTCATGGACCGCGAAGGCACGGCCACCGGTCATGCCGCGGACGAGGAACTGCTGCTCGGCACGATCACCGATGCCGCCTTCATGGACCGGCTGCTCGACGGCGTGGACGTCGTGGTGCACATGGCGGCCACGAGCAACGAGCAGGCCTTCCCGCTCATCCTCGAGAACAACCACCGGGGCCTGTTCGAACTCTACGAAGGCGCTCGCCGCCACGGCGTTCATCGCATCCTGTACGCAAGCTCGAACCATGCGTTCGGCCTGCATCCGGTCGGCGAGAAACTGAAGCTCGATTCACCCTATGCCGCGGACTGTTTCTACGGCCTGTCGAAGATCTGGGGAGAAGCGCTCGGCCAGATGTACTGGGAGAAACACGGCATCGAAACCGTGGCCCTGCGCATCGGCACCTTCATGGGCGTGCCGCCCCGGAACGAACGTGAACTCGCGACGTGGATGGGCCTCGAGGACCTCGAATCGATGGTCCGTTGTGCCGTGGAAGCACGGAACGTCGGCTTCGCGCCCGTCTGGGGCATCTCGGACAATCGCCGCGCGTACTACGACGTGCACGAACCGAACAAGATCGGCTTCATACCCCGGCAGGACGCGGAGCAGTTCGCCGAGGCGACCCTGGCAGCGGCCACGCCCGTCGATCCCGTCGCCGCCCGCTACCAGGGGGGCAAATTCGTCACGCAGTCCTGGACGCCGGAAACGGAGCGACCGAAGCCGCTTCAGTAACCGAGACCTTCCAGCGCGCGCGTGATGGGTTGGCGCAGGGCCGGCGCGCGCATCGGAAACGAGCGGAAGAAATCCTCGCGCGTGATGCCGGGCTGACGCTGACGAGCGCGACCGGCCCACTCATCGGCCTGTTCGAGCTTGCCCGCCAGCCATTGCGTCGAGGCCGCGATCAGATCGATCAGGACATGGGCATCCGGTGAACAGGCCGCGCGATAGGCCCAGTCCGCCGCTTCTTCGTATTCGCGCGCGTGGACATGCGTGAACGCACGCGTGCACAGCATCGCGTAATGAAGCGGATCCAGCGGCGAGAGCCGCATGGCAAGGTCGGCATGACGGCGCCCAGCAGCGGCATCACCGAGCATGGCCTCGCTCCAGGCGCAGGCATAGATCCCCTGCGCGTAGTGCGGGCTGATGGTCGTCGCGCGGCGCAGCCAGCTCAGGCCCCCTTCCACGTCCCCTTCCAGCCAGTGGCAGCGCCCCATCGTGAAATTGACGAAAGGGTCCAGCGGATCGAGTTCGATGCCCCGTTCCGCATGCCGTCGCGCCGCCTCAACGGACCGCGGCCAGTCCGACTCGTCGCCAAGGAATGCCGCCTGGAAGCGCAGGAAAGACAGGGCGGAGTGCGCGCGAGCGAAGCCTGGGTCCAGTGCCACCGCCCTTTCGAACAAGGCCGTCGCCCTGCTGCGCGTGTCGCGACGGAAGTGATACGCCTCCTGCCATCCCAGGTGGAATGCGGCCCAGGCGTCGGTATGGTCCGTTCCGAGACGGCGCGCCCGCGCGGCTTCCTGCTGTGGGATACGCACTTCCATTGCTGCCAGGACGCCGGACAGGACTGCGTCCTGCAGGACCGGCAAGGCCTCCAGCGACTGCTCGAAACGTTCCGCCCAGATGACGTGGGCATCCAAGGTATCCACCAGTTGCATCATCACGGCAATCCGGCGCCCGTAAACCTGCAGCTCGCCGGCCAGGCAATAGCGGACCCGGAACATCCGTCCCACTGCAGCAAAGTCGGGTTTGACGGGATCGATGCGAAACGACGAGCCCCTGGCCGTCACGTAGAGCCAGCGGAGGCGTGCCATCGCGGCAATGAGTTCATGCGGCAACGCCGTGGCCAGGTAGGCCAAGGCCCCTGCGTCCCCAGCGCCCGAAAACGGCAGGACCGCGATTCCCGGAGGGTCGGCCTGCAGGGCGGCAGTTTCCACCGGCTCGGCCACGGAAAAGCCCGGGGCATCCAGGTTTGCAACGAACCGGTACCCGACTCCCTGCACCGTCCGGATGAGGCGCTGCCCGCCCCCGTCGTCATCGATCGCCTGCCGGGCCGACCTGACGCGGCTCGCGAGCGTGGCATCGGCAACCGCCCGCCCTTTCCAGACCCGCTGGACCAGCTCTTCGCGAGGGATGACCCGTCCCCCTGCACCCACCAGCACCGCCAGCAACTGGAACACCTGCGGCTCCAGCGGCAACGGGTTACCGCCGCGGCGCAACTCCGCGGCAGTCAGATCCAGTTCGAACGGGCCAAATCGGTAGATCACGTCCCGATATTAGGTCACTCGCCTCACGGTTCGCTGAAATCTGCATGCCCTCTGCAGGCCATCTGCAAGTGAACCAACCCCCGGCGCGGGAGACTTCACTCAGGCAAACGGAGGAACCACCATGAGCACCCTGTACGACAAGCTGGGGGGCGCGCGCGGCATCGCCAAAATAGTGGACGATCTGGTCGACGCCCACCTTGCGAACCCAGCCATCAACGCCCGCTTCCTCCCCTATCTGGAGAGGCCCGACAAAGTCGCGGAAATCAAGCAGCACAACCGGGAGTTCCTCGGCGCAGGAAGCGGCGGCCCGGAAACCTACACCGGCAAAAGCATGTTCGAAGCCCATCGCGGCATGAACATCAGCGAGGCGGAATATCTTGCCGTCATGGACGACATCGTCGCCACGCTGGAGAAAAACGGCATCGAGGAATCGGCCCGCAGGGATGTCCTTGCCATCGCCTTCGGCCTGAAGGGAGACATCATCCGTCGCTGAGCCGCCCCGTCCCTACGGCTTGTGTTCTTCCAGCGGCACGCCGTTGTGCTTGTAAGCCGGCGCCTCGATCAGGATGAACACGATGCGGCAGACTTCGGTCGCGCTCGGATTGCGCCAGAGGTGGTTCGTGCCGCGCTGGACCACCACGTCGCCGGGCCCCAGCAGCGTCTTCACGCCGTCCTCGAGTTCCAGCTCCAGCTGGCCCGACAGCACGATGCCGTAGTCGATGCTGTTCGTCCGGTGCATCGGCGAGCCGCGGCCCGGCAGCATGTCGACGACGCGGATCACCGAACCCTGGTTCAATGTCAGGCCGGCATCGCGCGCGCGCCCGTCCGTCTCGTCGTTGTTGTCCGCCGGCACCGTGGCCGTGGTCCACAACAGCGCAAAATCCGCATCGCCGCTGGCGATGCGCTTCAGGTCGAACTTGTCGTCCGACTTGAAACGCGCACGACCGTTGCCGTCGTGGCCCGTGACGACACGGCGGATCGTCGAACCGCCCTGCGCGCTCATGCCTTCACCACGCGCTGGTGGATCGCGCCGAACGGCGCACGGCCGTCCTTCGTGTGGGCTTCCATCTTCACGGTATCTCCAAAGGTCATGAAAGGCGTCTTCGCCGCGCCGTGGTCGACGACCTCGATGCCGCGCCGCTCGGCGATACAGGAGGATCCGATCTCGCGGTAGTTCTCGTTCGACACCGTGCCGGTGCCGATGATCGTGCCGGCCACCAGGTTGCGCGTCCGGGCTGCGTGGGCCACCAGTTCATGCAGGCCGAATTCCATGGGCTCGCCGTTCGCGTTACCGAATCGCTGGCCGTTCCAGTCCACAGCGAGGTCGCAGCACACCCGACCGTTGCGCCAATCGGCGCCCACTTCATCTGGGGTGATGGCGAACGGCGCAACGCTGCAGGGCGGCTTCGCACCCACCCAGCCGAAGCCGGTCTTCATCTCGGGTCCCGCCAGCTTGCGAAGTGACCAGTCATTGATCTGCACCAACAGGCGGATGTGCTTCAATGCCGCCTCGGCGCCCGTGCCCATCGGCACGCGATCGACGATGACGCCGAACTCGCCCTCGAAGTCGATGTTGTAGTCCTCGCTCGGAAACGGCACGTCCTGCGTGGGCGCATAGAACGTGTCCGACACGCCCTGGTACATCAGCGGCACGCCGGTGCGTTCCTTCTTGATCCCCAGCAACTTGTCCATGAGATCCCCATGGCTCGCGTAGGCCGACCCATCGAGCCACTGCCAGGCCCGCGGCAGCGGCGCCAGCAGTTCCGAGGGATCCAGCGGCGTGCTGCCTTCCGGCAGGGCCTGCAGCTTCGGCTCGACCTCTTCCCAGCGCTCCAGTGCCGCCTGCAGCGTCGGCGCGATGGCCGACGCGTCCGCGTAATGCTTCCCGTCGCGTGAAATCTTCACCAGCCGGCCGTCCGGCCCGTTGCCCTTGAGTGTCGCAAGTCTCATGTCTGTTCCTTTACCAGGCGGTCGCGCCGCCATCGACTGAAATATCGGAAGCGGTCACATAGCCCGCCTCGTCCGATGCCAACCAGACTGCACAGGCGGCGATGTCCTCCGGCACGCCCAGCCGCTTGATCATGTTCTTGGCGAGGACCTTCTCGCGGAATCCCGGATCCGACTGCATATGACGTTCGGTCGCCGCCGTCAGGATGAAGCCCGGTGCGATCGAGTTCGCCCGGATGCCATGCGGCGCGCCTTCCATCGCCAGTTGTCGCGTCATGGCGAGCACGCCACCCTTGCCGGCACAGTGCGCCAGCGCCGGCGACCCTTCGAGCGCGTGATAGGCATTGGCCGATGCGAAATTGATGATCGATGCCTTGCCGCTTGCCTTGAGCCAGGGCCAGGCTGCGCGGGTCGGCAGGAAGACGATGTCGAGCTCGCCCCGCAGCGTCCGCTGCCAGGCCTCCGGCGTCAGGTCTTCTATCCACGCGAAGGTGGCGAAGGCCGCGGCGTTCAGCAGCACATCGATCCGTCCGTGCCGTGCACCAATCGCATCGAGCGCCGCCTGCGCCGTCGCCGCATCAGTCAGGTCGACCGCGGCGCCTGATTCGATCGGCAGTCCCTCTGCCTCGGCATCCCGCTGCAGCTGATCCAGCGCAGCGGCATCCACGTCCAGCGGGACCACGCGGGCCCCTTCCCGGGCAAAGCGCAGTGAGCAGCCCCGCCCGATACCCTGGCCGGCGCCCGTGACGACCGCGACCTTGCCCTCAAGCCGACCGTCAGCCATCGACAGCGACCGGCTGCGCAGCCCGGAAGTTCGCCAGCAGGGCGACGGCCATGGCCGCAAAGGCCGCCACGCTCATCACGCTCAGCGAGGGCAGGAAACCGCCCAGGCGCGCCGAGCAGAACGTCACGATGATCGGGCTCAGCCACTGTCCCAGGGAGAAGGCCCCGGTCCACAGTCCCGCACCCCGACTGCGCACTTCGAAATGCAGCTGGCTCATGGCCCAGACCAACAGCGTCGGCAACACGAGGCCCGCGCCGACCTGGTTGATGCCGCAGCCGATCAGGAAAGACGTCACGGTCGTCGCCCGCGACATCAGCAGGAAGCCCACGCCCAGCATCAGGAATTCAACGAGCAGCAGCCTGGCAACCCGCGTTCCCGTCACACGCGCGTAGATGAACGTGCCCAGCGGCACGCCCAGACTGGCGATGGACGTCAACAGGCCGATTTGCGCGGGATCTTTCAAGCCCAACTGGTCCAGCCCGACGGACGCATGGATCTGCACCGTGTAAAACAGCGTGGACGCAAAGATCGTGACCGCGATGATCTGCACGAAGCGGCCCACCGGAAAGGTCGCCCAACTCATGGTTGCCTGCTTTTCCTGCCGCGCCGGCTCCCAGGTGTAGCGCAGCACGAGCACGAGCATCAGCAACGCAGACGCGTACACCCAGAATGGTGCACGCCACCCCTGACGTCCCAACAGGCCACCCAGATTGAAGAACAGCAACGCCGACAGGGACGCGATGGTGGTCTGTGCCGCCAGCCAGCGGTCACGCGTCGCACCGGAAAAGAAGTCGCCGACCAGCGTCGTGGTCAGCACCATGATCAGGGCCTCTGCCGCGCCCACTGCCACGCGCGACGCGATCAGCGCGTAAAGGTCGGACAGGAACACGGGCGCGACCCCGACCACGCCGTAGACGACCAGCGAGACGATGAGCAGCCGCCGCCGGCCGAAGTAATCACCCAGGATGCCGGCCACCGGCGACAGCAGGGCGACGCAGAGGGCCGGCACGGTCAGCACCATGGGTGCCAGGTATTCGCCGCCCGGGACGGTCGCGTATTCAGCCTGCAGCTGGGGAAGGATCGGGGCCAGCAGGACGATTGCCATCACGGACAGCGTGATCGGCACAAGCAGCGCCAGACCCGTCGAGAAACCAGGCTGACGCTGGTCGGACTTGTTGCCCATGGACCCCTCCCTCTTTCTTGGAACCCGCATTCAAACGGGTTCGGGCCGCCGATGGTATCCAATCGCCGGATAGGTTGTATCGACCCTGCCCGATGGTCTCCGCGCCTCCCAGACCGGAGACTAGGCGCCCTCCAGAATACCCGTCGAGGAACGAGACATGGCCGAATGGCTCAAGCGCGGCGCGACCGCCGAAGCGAAGGCAGACGCGGACCGCGCGGTCCGCGAGACGGTGGAAGCCACCTTGGCGGACATCCAGGCGCGCGGCGACGCCGCGGTCCGTGAGCTGTCGATAAAGTTCGACGGCTACGACCGCCCGGATTTCCGCCTGAGCGACGCCGAGATCCAGGCCTGCATCGACCAGCTGACGTCGCAGGAACTCAAGGACATCGAGTTCGCGCAGAAGCAGATCCGCAATTTCGCCCGGATCCAGAAGGACTCGATGAAGGACGTCGAGGTCGAAACGATGCCCGGCGTCGTCCTCGGCCACCGTCACATCCCGGTGAACGCGGCCGGCTGCTACGTGCCCGGTGGCAAGTACCCGATGGTCGCCTCCGCGCACATGTCGGTGATCACGGCCAAGGTGGCCGGCGTGCAGCGCATCGTCTCCTGTGCGCCGCCGTACAAGGGCAAGCCGTCCCCGGCCATCGTCGCCGCGCAGAAACTCGGCGGCGCGGACGAGATCTGGTGCCTCGGCGGCATCCAGGCCGTCGGCGCGATGGCCCTCGGCACCGCGTCCATGAAGGCCGTGGACATGCTGGTCGGCCCGGGCAATGCCTTCGTCGCCGAAGCCAAGCGCCAGCTCTACGGGCGCGTCGGCATCGATCTGTTCGCCGGCCCGACGGAAACGCTGGTGATCGCCGATGAGGCGGGCGCCGATGCGGAACTCTGCGCCACCGACCTGCTCGGCCAGGCCGAGCATGGACCGGAGAGCCCGGCTGTCCTGCTGACCACATCCCGCAAGCTGGCCGAGGGCACGATGGCGGAGATCGAGCGACTGCTCGCCATCCTGCCGACGGCCGGTATCGCCCGCCGTTCCTGGGATACCTTCGGCGAGGTGATCCTCGCCCAGGACGATGACGAGATGCTTCGCATCGCGGACGACCTCGCGTCCGAGCACGTCCAGGTCATGACCGGCGACCCCGACTGGTTCCTCAAGAACATGACCAACTACGGCGCCCTCTTCCTCGGTCCCCGCACGAACGTGTCGTACGGCGACAAGGTCATCGGCACGAACCACACGCTGCCGACGAAGAAGGCGGCGCGCTTCACCGGCGGACTCTGGGTCGGCAAGTTCCTGAAGACCTGCACCTTCCAGCGTGTCACCACCGATGCAGCCAGCGCACTGGTGGGCGAATACTGCAGCCGCCTCTGTGCCCTGGAAGGCTTCGCGGGCCACGGCGAGCAGGCCAATATCCGCGTGCGCCGCTACGGCCATCGCGATGTCCCGTACGCGGGCAAGGCCGAGCCGCTGGCCTGACGTGGTGCTCCCGGCCTCCCCGTCATTCCGTCTCGACGGCAGGCGCGCCGTCGTCACGGGCGCCGGCCGGGGTATCGGGCTGGCAGCCGCCACGGCACTGGCCCGTGCCGGCGCCGCCGTCACCCTCGTAGCACGCAGCACCGCGGAGATCGAAGCGGCCGCTGTCGCGATGCAGGCCGAAGGCCTGAAGGCCGAGGCTGAAACCCTCGATGTCTCCGACACGAAGGCCGTCGGCGCGTTCTTCACGTCTCGACCGGCCTTCCAGGTCCTGGTGAACAACGCCGGGACGAACCGGCCCAAGCACGTGCTCGAAGTCACCGAAGACGACTTCGACGCCGTGCTGGACCTGAACCTCCGCAGCGCCTTCTTCGTCGCCCAGGCCTGCGCACGGCGGATGGTCGATGACGGCACGCCGGGCTCCCTGATCCACGTGGGCTCGCAGATGGGCCATGTGGGCGGCGCCCGTCGTTCGCTGTACTGTGCCTCCAAGTGGGGGCTCGAAGGCCTGAACAAGGCGCTCGCGCTGGA
>JBEEKA010000106.1:0-30272 GCA_041168985.1 Pseudomonadota bacterium
TCGCGCCGACGGTTGCCGGGGATCGCCTGCTGCAGACCGTCGCCCCTCGCTTCAAGGAAATCGAGACGGTGCTCGATTCCCTGAATGCGCTGCGGGAACGCCCCGCCGGCGCGATACGGGTGACGGCCGGCGAACACTCCGCCATCACGGTGCTGCAACCGGCCTTGGCGCGACTGTTGCCGCAGTATCCCGACATCAAGGTCGAGATCGTCGTGGACCACGGCCTCACCGATATCGTCTCGGCAGGCTTCGATGCGGGCGTCCGGCTGGGTGAACAGGTGGCCAAGGACATGGTCGCCGTCCGCATCGGGCCGGATCTGCGCATGGCTGTCGTCGGGTCCCCCGCCTATTTCAGGAAGCACCCCGTACCGAAGATCCCGCAGGACCTGACCTCGCACAACTGCATCAACATGCGGCTGCCGACGCACGGCGCCATCTTTCCCTGGGACCTTGAACGCGAGAACCGCGAAATCAATGTGCGCGTGGAGGGACAGCTGATCCTCAACAGCGTGGCACTGCGCATGGCATCCGTGCTCGACGGACTGGGACTGGCCTACATGCCCGAAGACCAGGCCCTGCCCTTCATCCGTAAAGGCCGACTGGTCCGGGTACTCGACGAGTGGTGCCCACCGTTCTCCGGATACCACCTGTATTACCCGAGCCGCACGCAGGCATCGCCCGCCTTCGCACTGTTCGTGGAGGCGCTGCGTTACCGACCCTGACCTCGACTCAGGGCCATTGCACGCGGACGCGTGCTGGCCCCCGGAACGAAAGATTCGGGAGGTACTCGAACTCCTGGGGCGAATCGAGGCGAAGTCCCGGGATGCGAAGTGCCATCTGCTCCAGCACCACCCGCATTTCGAGCCTTGCGAGCCCTGCCCCGATGCACAAGTGGACGCCATGCCCGAACGCCACATGGCGCTTCGCGTTATGGCGACCGAAATTGACTGTATGCGGTTCCGGGAACTGGGATTCGTCGTGGTTCGCCGACGCCAGCATCAACAGCACACGCCCACCCTTGGGAACGCGCACTGTGCCTATCGAGGCCTCTTCCTTGGCAATTCGACGCCAGGCAATGATGGACGGCCGGTAACGCAGCATTTCCTCGACGACATTGGGGATCAAGGAAGGGTCCTCGGCAAGCGCCGCCCATCTCGCGGGATCCTCCAGCAGCGTCACGAAGGAGCTTGCGAGCGCGTTGGTCGTCGTCTCATGTCCCGCAACGAGCATCGTGAACAGGATGCTCTCTATTTCGTTGACCGACAGTTCCGACGGGTTCCCGAGGTGGAACTCCACGAGACTTCCGATGAACCCTGGCCGATCACCCTGAAGCATGCCCTCGACAAGTCGCTCGCAGAACTTCCACATGGCGATGAGGCCATCGACTTCGGCCAGCTGTGCGGATTCATCACAGCGACCCCAGGTCAGCATCACCCGGTTCCGGGTCCAGGCCTTGATGTTTGCGATGTCTTCTTCCGGTACCCCCAGGAACCGGACCACGACATGGGCCGGCAGGTCGTAGGCAAAGTCCTTCACCAGATCGGCATGCCGCAGCCCGTCCGCGCCGCGGGCATGCGCCAGCAACCGATCGATGTGCAGGTCAACGACCTCCCTGATCCATCCCTCCGATTCCGCCACCCTCCGGGTACTGAAGGAATTCACGGCATGCTTGCGGATGCGCGCATGGTCCGGCGGATCGAGGTTCGTCAGCACGGGATTCATCCGGAATCCGCTGTCGCGAAGGATCTGCCCCACCTTCGGCGACATCGGCGTGACCGCGCTCAAGGTATTGGCTGCGCCGAACACGCCGGGATTCTCGAAGACCTCCCGGACGTCGCTGTATTTCGTGACGACCCAGTGATCGATTTCCGGGCTGTAGAAGACAGCCTCGTCGCGCCGCGCTGTCTGGAGGAACCGGTAAGGGTCTTCGAGGAACTCCCCCGCGAAAGGGTTGAAGGCCTCGCCCAGCTTCGAGATGGGACACCCCCCGGCGCCCACATGCAGCCGCCCTGTTTCAAACTGGGCTGCGGCCGTGTCTTCAAGACTGACTTTCCCGTCACTCATCGTGCTCCCCCCGACTGATTGGCAGGCATCGCAACGGTCGCGCCGAACCAGGCCACTGCACCGCCCAGGGCGATGGCAAGCCCCATCGGCACCGGCGTGCCATTGGCAAAGGCACCGACAGCCGCGGAGCCGAGTACGCCGCAACCGTATTGTGCAGCACCCAGCAATGCAGAGACGGCTCCCGCCTGCTGGGGCCTGTGGCCCATTGCCACCCCCATGGAATTCGCGACAAGCAGGCCGGATGCAGAAACATAGGCCACGCAAGGAAGCACGAGGCCCCACAAGCCTCCCCAACCGAAGCCAGCATTGACCAGCAGTACCGCACCCGACAGGGCAGCGGCAAAGGTGCCGGACCGGATCAGGACATCACTGGAGGTGAGGCGCAGAAGACGGATGTTCAGCTGGTTCGCCGCCATGATGCCCAGGATGCCGAGCGCAAACAGCAGTCCGTATGCCTGCGGGCTGACCCCATGGAAGGTGATGAAGGCGAACGGACTGCCCGCCACGTAGGCATAGACGCCGACGTAGTAGCCCCCGCCGAGCAGGGCGCAGGCCATCACCCGACGATCCACCAGCAGGGCGGGATAACTGCGGAAGGAATCCCACAAGGTGCCTGCCGCTCTTCGCGAGGAAGGCAGGGTTTCGGGAATCGTCGCCAGTCCCGCGGCGGTCAGCAGCCCGACCCCGACGAGTGTCCAGAAGATGGCGCGCCACCCCGCCGCAGCCAGGATGGCGCCGCCCAGCAAGGGCCCGATGAGCGGCGCGATGGCCATGATGCTGATCAGCGTGGACATCATGGGCCCCGATCGTTCGGGACCGAACAGGTCGCGCACCATGGCACGGGACAGCACGACACCGGCGCAGGCGCCACAGGCCTGCACGACCCGCCAGACGATGACGGCCATCGTCGAGTCCGCCATCGCGCAGCCCGCCGACCCGATGACGAAAAACAGCAGACCGACCGCGATGGGCCGCTTCCGGCCGAAACGGTCGCCTACCGGGCCCCAGAAAAGCTGCCCCAGGCTGAAGCCGATGAGATAGGCGGCGACGGTCTGCTCCAGCGTGCCGGCATCCGCGTGCAGGTCCCGCGCCATGGTTGGCATCGCCGGCAGGTAGAAATCCGTCGAAATGGACGCGAAGCCCATCAGCGTGCAAAGCACGGCCATCAGACGCAACGGATGAGATTTCATGGCTGGAACGAATGAGCGGTCCAGCCATGGATGCTATCAGTTGTAGGGCGCGAGTATCCGTTTCGCCAGGGCGTGATGCTTCTGCACGGCCTCGATGCCGCTGCCGCGCGAATACATATGCCCTTCCCATTCGCTCGACATATAGCCCTTGTAGCCGCCCTCGACAAAGATCGGGAACAGCTTGTCGTAAGGCACCGTCGTCTCGTTGCCTTCTGCATCGAAGTCATAGAACTTGCAATGCACGTGGATGATCTGCGGCATGATCCGGAGCCACACGCGCGGGTCCTGCTTGATCAGCATGCTGAACAGCACGCCCAGACGGCTGATGGACGCCGGTTCGAACTTGCCCGCCGCCGCACGGCGGGTGAACTCATCCCGCTTCCACTGCGTATCGCCTTCGCCGTTCCAGATCTCCATCGCCAGGTCGAGCAGTTCGCCCGGGATGCCGGCTTCGCGCAACTGACGCAGGTACGGGGCCGGCCAGGCCTTCGCGCAGGAGCCGAAATCGGGGATGAACCCCAGAAGTGGCGACTTCAGGCGCTCGTAAAGCTCGCGATACGCAACGATCGCCGGCGAGTCGATCGTCCACGGCGCATGCAGCTCCGGTCCCATGCGGACACCGAGCTTTTCCACCAGCGGCAGCAGGCGCTCGACGACTTCGGGCGTCGCCGCCAGCTGCGACCGAACGATCGGGAACCCCAGCTTGGCGGCGGCACGGATCTGCGGATCGAGGTACGCCACCGACTCGTCGACGCTCAGAGGCGCGCCACCCCGGCGGGCCCACACGTCGGCATTGATCGCAAGGCTCGTCAGCTCGAGCTTGTGCTGCGCGACCAGGTCGCGGAAACGCGCCGCAAAGTCATCGCTGACTTCGGGGAAGCCCCGGATGCTCTGGAAACCGATGATCTCGAGGCCGGGACCGAGCCCCAACTCGCCGACCTTCGCGACGAGCTGCTCGAAGGTGAATTCGCGCTGCCAGAACTCATTGGTGAAGCTGAACAGCGTGGTGCCCAGCTTGAACTGCTGCTTGAGGGGTGTGCTCATGGATGCCTCGGATACCATTCAGCGGGCGCGCAGGGTCTTGCGCACTTTGGTGACCCACTTCAGATGGGGCACGTAGGGCGGATACAGGTTCAACTGGAGTTCGACGTCATGGTCCGTGCCCGGCGCGACGCGCGTGCCAGACAACCGGAGCACTGCCGAATCGAGCACGAACCAGAACTCGCCGCTCAGGGCAGGCAGTTCCTGCAGGCCGAAGGACTTGCCGTTCACTTCGAACCGGATGTCACCGGGCGCCACATCCCGGTCATCCACCTTGAGGCTGCCGACTTCCACGACCGATACGGGCAGCGAGCGGTACCACGGGAGACGGACGTCGATTTCCGCGCCCTGTGGCGAATCCCGAAGCCCGCCCGCTTCATCGAGCAGCAGGGCATTGAAGCAAGTATCCATGGCGCCACGCTTTCTAGAATGATGGTTCTGTTTTTGAGTATAGGCAGTGCCGGCGACGGACGTCAAACCCGCACTGCCTTGCAGCCCATTCGCTACTTCACCGGGTAGTCTTTCGCTTCCTGCAGGACGGGAAGCGTCACCTGTCCCGTTGCCGCCCATTCGGTTCCGCGAGCCAGCAGGGTCTTGAGCCCATCGAAGCCCAGGCTGACTTCATCGTGGCCGACCGTGATGGAAAACACGCGACCCTTGCCATAGTCCTGGACCCAGAGCTGGGGATGGTCGGCATCCATGCCCTTCATCGCCTTGAGCTTCTCGGGCGTGTACGCGGCCGCTGGATACTTTGGCCCGGTGAGCTTGGGGTCGTAGCTGGCCGAGACGTCGCGCGCGGTGGCCAGCACGCGGAGCTTCGCATCCGGCGCGAAACTCATGTTGGTGTACATATCGTCGTTGTAGGTCCAGACGAACTCTCGCACGCCGGCCGTGATCGGGTGCCCCCGGTCCACCAGGTGCAGCGCGAACGCGCCGGGCGGCGATCGGCGGCTGGAGCCCGGCTCCATCACGGCGCCCACGAGCTTCCGGTACTCGGGCCAGTTGTAGCCGAACGTGAACGACGAGTGGTAGGCGACCAGGCCACCTCCCCCACGCACATAGTCGAACAGGGCGGCCTCGGCCGAGGGCGTCCACCGGCGCTCGACCGGATCGTCGTAGTTCCAGCGGCTGGAGAAATTGAGCATCACGACGTCATAGGCTTTCAACGTCGCGAGCGTGCCGTGGTCGAAGTCTTCCGTGACCCGCACATCGAAGCGCCCGGTGTCCTGGAGGATCGTCCGCAACAGGTTGTTCACGCCGGTCCAGTCGTGTTCGTAACTGTTGCGGCCGCTGATGATCAGCACGCGCAGTCTCTGCTCCGCCGGATCCACTGGGATCGCGACACGCTGGACGGTTTCCGGCGGCCGGTACTTGTATTTCACGATGACCTGCGCGCCCGCGACAGCGCAGACCAGTGACAGCAGGATCGCCGAAACGCGAGGCAAGCCAGTCAATCGCATGAAGAACCCCCCCTCTGTTGACGCCCCGGACCCGGGCCGTCCATACTTCTTTAGAACGTTCATTCTATTTCACGGTAGGGGGATATGCCACAGGCCGCAGGCGCGAGGCAGGGTGCGACGCTCATCCTCCTGTCCATGCTGCCCATCCTCGCGATCGCCGGTCTGGTCGCGGTCCTGCCCGTGCTGCTCGATGTCTTCCGGGACACGCCACACGCCGAACTGCTCGTGCCGATGGTGCTCACCCTGCCCTCGCTCTGCGTGGCGCTCTTTTCCTCGCTGGCAGGCGCGATCGCAGACCGCTGGGGCCGCCGACCCCTCCTGTTGCTGGCGCTGGCGGGCTTTTCGTTGCTCGGACTGGCGCCGCTGCTGTTCTCGTCGCTGGAGGCCGTCCTGGCGAGCCGTGTCGTGGTGGGTCTTGCCGAGGCCAGCATCCTGACCTGCACCAACACGCTTTGGGGGGATTACTTCCCCGACGATGCGCGTCGCCGCTGGCTGGGCTACCAGCAGATGTCCGGCCCGGTATCCAACGCCCTGCTGGCCGCAGCGGGTGGGGCTCTCGCCGCGCACCACTGGGCCGCGCCCTTCTGGCTGTACCTGCTGGGATTGCCGGCGCTCCTGCTCGCCTATGTCTTCCTGCACGAACCCGAGCGTGCGGCGCCGCCGGTCAGGCAGGACACTGCGCGATTTCCCTGGGCAACAGCGGGGCGCATCGCGATCGTGACGCTGGGCGTTTCGGTGGTGTTTTTCATCCTCGCCATTCAGCAGGGTCGCGTTTTCGCCGCCAAGGGCGTGTCTTCTCCCGCGCTGAGTGGCCAGCTCATCATGTTGGTGAGCCTTGCGGCGATCGCCGGCGCGGCCTGTTTCAATGCGCTGCGCAACCGACCGATCCGCCTGCAGCTCGCACTAGGCCTTGCCTGTTACGGGACAAGCTACGTGGGCATCTGGCTGGCAGGGTCCGTGCCGGCGACGGCCGCGGCCAGCGCCCTGGGTCAGTTCGCCTCAAGCATCGTGCTGCCCGCGCTCATCGCCTGGACGCTGGCAAGTTTCGCGCCGCTCCATCGCGGCCGGGGTGCGGGAGTCTGGGGTGCCGTCTTTTTCGCGGGCCAGTTCGTCAGCGCCCCTCTCCTGACCGGCATCGAGCATCTGGCCGCAGGTCTCTCCCCGGCCATCGGCTGCGTCGGCATCGCCGCGCTGGCCGCCGCTTTCACTACACTCTGCTTTCACCTGAAGGACGACAAATGAAACTTTCGGCCTGTATCGAAAACACCTACATGTTCAACGAGTATGGGGAACTCACCGACCGGATCGCCGCCGCGAAGAAGGCCGGCCTTGATACGGTGGAGTTCCACATGTGGGCCGACAGGGATCTCGATGCCATCGAGAAGGCACTGAAGGAAAACGGCGTGCAGCTTGCCGGGCTCGTGGTGAATCCGCGCTGCGGGGTGATCGATGCCAGCAAGGAAGACTTCTTCGTCAACGCCATGACGAGCTCCATTGCCGCCACCAAGCGGCTGGGTGGGCGCGGGGTGGTTGCCGCCGGCGGACCTGCGTTTCTCGTACCGGGGCAGACCCCGGAACAGTCGCACGTTGCCGCCGTGAAACTGCTGCGCGCGATCGCGCCGGTTGCCGAACGGGAAGGCATTGCCATCTGGCTCGAAAACCTCAACTCGCGCATCGACCACCAGGGCTTCGCGCTCGACTCCGCGCTGGAGTGCCTGGACATCCTGGAGGAAGTGAATTCCCCCGCCATCAAGCTGCTGTACGACGTCTACCACGCCTGCGTCATGGAGGAGTTCCCGCGCGAGGTGCTGCGACGTGCCCACCTGATCGGACATGTCCAGGTGGCGGATACCCATGGCAGGCATGAGCCGGGCAGCGGCACCATCGACTGGGCTGACTTCATGGTCGCCCTGCGGGAAAGCGGTTACACCGGTGACATCGGCCTGGAGTACCGGCCGACGGGCGACAGTGCCGACAGCGTGGCGCAGACCCGCCGAGTCCTGGGCCTCTGATCATGGCGTCGCGCCGCGAAGTCCTCGCACTGCTGGCCGCGAGCCTCGCGGCCAGCGCGGCCCACGGACAGCGACGCATCCCGCAAGGCACGCTCGCCCGCGTCATCATCGACAATGATTTCGCGGGCGATCCCGATTCCCTGGTGGCCCTCGCGCACCACCTTCTGAGCCCTGTCACCCGCGCAACGCTCATCACGACCACGGCGATCGACCCCAAGCTGTCCAGCCCGGCCCTGGCGGAGACCAGTGCCATTGTCGGCCGGGATATCGCGCTGGAACTGATCCGCCGCCTAAAGCCGGCCATCCGTCCGCCCGTTGTCGCCGGCCCGGAGTCCCGCGGCGCCGGCGCCGCCCGCGACGACGCCGCCCGCGCCATCGTGACCGAGGCACTGCGGCAGGATGAACTGCCGCTGTACTTCTGCAGCGGCGGACCCTTGACCAATCTCGCGGCCGCGCTGCGACTGCAGCCGTCGATCGCCGACCGCATGACGGTGATCTGGATCGGCGGCGGCTCGTATCCGGAAGGCGGGTGGGAGTACAACCTGTCGGTGGACGTCGAGGCGGCCCGAACGGTCATCGAAGGATCGCAGATCCCGTTGTGGCAGGTGCCCCAGGATGCGTACCGCCAGATGGCCTTCCCGATCTCGGAGATGACAGATCGGCTTCAGCCCCTCTCCCCGTTCGGCGCCTGGCTCTACGACCGGTTCACGTCGCCGCCATCATTCGTGAAGATCGGCGGCGCCTGGCCCATGGGCGACAGTCCGCCGACCCTGTTCACCACGATCGGCAGCGACAGCAGTCGGCACGTCACGAGGCCCGCACGCCGGATCCTCGACGACCTGCGATATGGCGCAGAACTGCCCGCCCGCCCGATACGCGTTTACGAGAGCATCGACTCACGACTGGCGCTCGAGGATTTCCTGTCCCTCCTGCGACTCCATGCACGCCGATGAACCCTGAAACACAGCGCCGGTTCGATGTCTTTTGCCGCCTCTTCTACCGGGAAAAGCGGATCCGCGCCGCGTTCGAACTTCTCGTTGCCGAGACATACATCCAGCACAGTCCGGGCATCGGCCAGGGCCGGGAAGCGGCGATCCAGGCGCTGGAACCCCTGTTCGGACGAGAGGACTTCACCGTCACGCCGGTACGCACGCTGTGGGATGGAAATCTCGTGACGGTGGTGCTGGACGCGCAGGTCGGCGCGACGGTTCGCGCGCTCGTCGTCGATTTGTACCGCTTCGACGGTGACCATATCGTCGAACACTGGGACGTGAAACTGGAAATCGAAGCCGGACGACGCGAGGGCTTCTTCGACGGTCTCCGTCCCGTCAGCGCCTGACGGAGAACCCTCACTTGAAGACCGCACTCGCCCTTGCCGGGCTTCTGATCTCCCACGCCTTCGCTGGCGAAGCCCCGACAACGACTGCGAACCCCTCCCCGACGCGACTGGTTACGCTGGGCACGCAGGGCGGACCCCGGATCCAGCCCACGCGGGCACAGCCCGCCACGCTGCTTTCGGTGGGCACCACGCACTACCTGTTCGATGCGGGGAACGGTGTGGCGCAGCAGCTCATGCTGGCGGGTGTGCCGGTCACTGGCATCGGCCGCATCTTCATCACGCACCATCATGATGACCACAGCGCGGACTGGGGTACGGTCATGGGCCTCGCCTGGAGCACGGGACGTACGGAGCCGATCCATGTTTACGGCCCGGCAGGGACCGAGTCGATGCTGCAGGGTTTCCTGCAGTACCTGGCACCGAACGTGGCGAACCGCCGATTGCGCAACGCGCGATTCGTGGATCCCAGGGACATGTTCGTCGCACATGACATACGGGGCAACGGGCCGGTCTACGAGGACGCGAACATCCGGGTCACGGCCCTGGAAAACTGCCACTACCACTATGAGCCCGGGGACCCGGGCTACGGCACGCAGAAAAGCTATGCATTCCGCATCCAGACGCCGGACAAGACGATCGTCCTGAGCGGGGACACCGGCGACTGCGGCAAGGCCCTGGTTGATTTCGCCCGCGGTGCCGACCTGCTCGTGCATGAAGTCGTGCTGCTCGAACCCATCGAGCAGCAACTGCGGCGCGACCCGGCGATCCGCTACCACCCGAACCAGCTGGCCGACCTCATGCAGCACATGCGCGACGAGCACACGACGCCCGAGGACATCGGGCGACTCGCCGCCGCCGCCGGCGTCAAGCAGGTCGTCCTGACGCATCTGGTGCCCGGCGGGAACATCGCGCCGGATGCCGCTTACAGCGACGGCGTGAAGAAGTTCTTCAACGGGCCGGTCGTCGTGGCCCGCGACCTGATGGCGTTCTGACAGTTATCGGGGTGACGGCAGGGGTTCCAGCTCGATCAGTTCCACGGCTGGCGGCGCCAGCTGCGCCGAGACCTGCACGACGTTCCCGGTCCCGCGCTCTTCCGACAGCATGGCACCTGCGTGTGTCGCATCGACGCGGTAGCGGCGGATCGTGTAGGGCCTCCCACCCCAGGGCAGGTTCTTCACGTGGATCCGCCAGCCCGCCTCTCCCGCATCCGCGGCTTCGCCGCCCCGTCGGGGCAGGAGACGGAACGACACGGGCACCCGCACCTCGCCGATCGGCACCGTGAACTCGAAGATCTCCTTCCCGTTCGGCTCCAGATAACGCTCGGGAATCGCGTAGCGAGAGACCAGGATGCGCACGCGTTGTCGCTTTTCGTCCCGACCCGCGAGCACCACCACGCTGTGGTCGTCCGAACCCGTGACCTGCAGACGTTGCGGGGTGTCCTTCATCCGCCCCGCCAATCGGAAGGCGTGGTACCGCGGATCAGGGGTGCCGTCGCGTTCGAAGGCATGCGAGGGATCGGGGAAGCGGTAGTGAAGGTCCCAGCCGCTGTCCAGACGGAACATCGCGGCATGCGCCACAGGAGCATCCTGCAACAGGATCAGGGCAGCAGCGAGGAAGCCTGCGCCCTGGAGGGGGTCCGGCTTCGCATTGGCGATGCCCGTCATGTTGAACGAGGCCAGGATCTGTGGCGTGTCCTTGTAGCCGCTGGCCTCCAGCACGCGCTGCACTTCGTTTGCGACGCGCGTGAATTCCAGCGGATCCCGCGTGTTGTCCGCGAACCAGATCCAGGAGATGAAATCCAGCGGCAGGCCTCGTGCCTTGAGGGAGCGCAACAGTCCTTCGCGATAGACCGCGTCCCGGTTCAGGGGAAAGGCCAGGTTCGGGCCACCGAAGCGCAGCGCGGGATCGACGGATTTCACCGCGCGAGCCGCGGCGGCGTACTGCTCCAGAAACTGCTCGGGTGTGCCGTCGTAATGGGTCTTCAGGAAGTCCGGCTGGTCTCCGAATTCCCACCACCGAACGGCGCCCTGCAGGCCGTTGGCCCAGCCGAGCGTGTAATGCTCGACGATCCGCCGGACCACCCGTTCGTACTTCGCAAGATCGGAAGGCGGCTTCGAACTCCGGGGAATCTCCGACGCAAGGGTAAACAGGACCTCCGCACCCATCGACTTCACGGCGCCCACGAAGCGATCCGCCACGGCGAAGTTGTAGCTGGCCGGATCATCCGGATCGGCGGACCAGCGTGGGAACAGACTGTCCGGGTTGTCGTCCGTGTCGAGACGCGCGTGCCAGTCGAAGCTCCGTACGAAACTGACGCCCGCCTCGCGCCAGGCGTCGCGCAGATCCGGCACCTCGCGCGCCCCGTCCACCGGCACTGCAAGCGGTACGCCCGCGACACCCTGCAGATCGCGAATGCGACCCGTGACGCGACCGGCATCCACCGTGATGTCCCGCAAGGTCCCCGCCGTGTCCGCAGGGAGTGGGCCCGCGATCAGGGACATCACGCCGAGCAGCGCGGCGATACGCGTCCGCCGGCTCAACATGACGTTACGGCGCATTGCCGAGCGCCCTTCCGTTGACGGAAATGGCCATCAGCGATCCGCCGGGATCGCCGTTGCGCAGCGGGTGGATTTTCACTTTCACGCGGTCCCCTGATTTGATGGCATCCCGCTTCCAGCCCGCGCGCAGCAAGGTATTCGGTGCGGCGCCCTCGATCCCGTACTCCACCGCCGGCCCGCCCGAAGGATCGGCCACGGTGACGTACAACCAGACATGCGGCGCCGCGAATCGCATCTCCCTGACGACGCCTTCGACCTGCGCCACCTTTTCGAAATCGAACATCGCAAAGGAGTGGTGGGCCCAGGCAGCGGACGAGAGCCCGATCAGGGCCACGAGGCACGACAAAGGACGGGACAGGCTGTTCATGGGGCACCCGTGATGGCAGAGGCCGGAAGGTCGCGACGAGGATCCACATCAGCGGGGGTTCCACCGCTGACGTTGTACTCGGTACAGATGAATTCACCGATTTCGTAACCCGGCTCCCGTCGGTCGTATCGCTGCACCACCTTCCAGGGCCGCGTCAGCGCGACCGGGTCCGCGAGCGTCATCTCGTTCTCCAGCGCATTGCGGTTGACCATGCGGATGCGCTCGGTAACCACCAGACTGTCGCTGTAGGGAATGCCGGTCATGCTCATGAAGCCGGGACGAAGCTTGCGCGTTTCGACCACGAGGGTGTCGCCTTCCCAGCGACCGGTGGAGATACCGCCGAAAGTGGATTCCTGCCACTCGCCATGGGTCTTGCCGTCCAGATAAATGCGCCTGACCTCGTGCAGGACCTCCGATATCACCCACAACTGTTCGGGTCGGTGCACGAACTCCATGACGCCGTAACTCATGAGCCGCGGCATCCCGAAGGCCTGGCAGGTCGACACGTAGTCGGGCATCGGCTTGCCCTCGTCCATGGCCTTCACGCGACGGGCGCGCACCGCGGCGTACTCGGGCGTCAGGGGCATTTCGGTGCGACGGTCATCCAGCGTGACGAAATCCCGGATGCCCGCGAACCACACGCCCGTCAGGTCCGGCTTGCCATCCTTCCCCCTGGGAAACGTGGCGGCTGATGCCGGCTTGGCGGGGCGCCGGGGCCCCAGGTCCCCCATCGAATCGCCCGCACTCACTTGCAGCGGCTTTTCCGGCTCGCCCGCCAAGGCCACTGACACAACCAGTGCCACCACGGGGACCATCCACTGATAACGCATGTCGTCTCTCCCCTGCCGGAAAGGCCATTGCCCGGATTAAGAATATATATTCTAATTCGCAGCCCGGGAACAGCCCGGCGCACCACAGGGGATCGACATGACGGCAGGCAGCAGGACCGGCATCCGGCGCGGAGTAAGCCTCTACAGCTACCAGGAGGAATACTTCCTGCGGAAATTGTCCCTGGAGCAATGCATCGCGGAAGCCGCGAAGATCGGCGCCTTCGGCATCGAATCCATCGGCGAGCAGATGATGCCCGGCTTCCCCAACCTGTCCGATGCGTTTTACGAGCAGTGGCACGGCTGGATGCAGCAGTACGGCACGGTCGCCACCTGCCACGACGCCATGCTCGACACGAAGAAGTACAAGCACCGCCTGCTGACCGACGACGAGTGCATGGTCGAGTTCGAGCGGGACCTGCGCCACGCCGCGAAGCTCGGTGCCAAGGTGATCCGCGTGCTCTGCATGGTCTCGCCGGAAATCATGATCAAGGCCGTCCCCATCGCCGAAAAATACGACGTGAAAATGGGGATCGAGGTCCATGCGCCCTACTACTTCGACCACCCGTGGATCATGCGGCACCTGGAGGCCGCGGAACGCCTGGGGACGAAGCACTACGGGCTCGTGCCGGACATGGGCATTTTCACGCGACGCCTGCCCCGCATCGCGCGCGACCGGATGGAGCGCCTCGGCGCGACGCCGAAGATCCTCGACTATGTCTGCGAAGCCTATGAGTCCGGGCAACTGTCCGAATACATCATCTTCGAAGCCCGCAAGATGGGAGGCAACGCGCTGGACGTGTCCTGGGCGGAACAGTGCCGGCATTCGGTGAACACCAACCCGAAGCGCCTGACCGAGTTCATGCCCTACATCTTCCACATCCACGCCAAGTTCTACGAGATGCTGGACGACGGAACCGAGTACAGCATTCCCTACGAGAAAATCATCCCGGCGCTCGAAGCCGGCAGCTACCAGGGGTACCTGTCGAGCGAATACGAGGGCAACCGGCACATCCAGGACGCGTTCCCCGTCGACAGCGTGGAACAGGTCCGCCGGCAGCACGCCATGTTCGAACGCCTGTTCGCGGCCTGAGCCAGGGGAGTCACGCCATGTTCGATCGCTACATGATTTGCGAAGAAACCGTTCGGAACGTCTCGCAGGACGGCCGCGTCACGGGCTTCCAGTTCGGCGCCCGCATCGCCTATTACCGCGGGCTGGGCCTCTCGATGGTCGAGGGCCTCGCGGTATCCGTGGACGGCGAAGCCGTTTCGCCGGACCACATCCGGTTCACGGTCGGGAACCGGACGTTCTCGCTCGGTGAAATGGAAACCGAGTACGAGGCCCGCTGGGAGTTCGGCGAGGTCGCCACGGTCTCCGTCCTGCGCCCGGGCGGACTCACTGCCGGGGAACACAAACTCGAGTTCACCGAAGACCTGCGCATCGCCTACATGCCGTTCCCGCTGAAGGGACGGGACGCCAAGGTCGTGCGCATTGGCTGACGTGCGCGCGCCCCGCGGCGGCGCACTCGGATTCATCCTGGTCACCGTGGCCCTCGATTCCACGGGCATCGGCATCCTCATTCCCGTCATCCCGAAGCTCATCGGGGAGCTCGGGCAGGGCGGGCTGGAGCAGGCCGCCGTCATCGGGGGCTGGCTGTCGGCCCTTTTCGCCGTCATGCAGTTCGGTGCCAGCCCCGTGCTGGGCAACCTGTCCGACCAGTTCGGGCGCCGACCCGTGTTGCTGGCCTCGCTGTCCGCGTTCGGGCTGAGCTACGTGTTGATGGGTTTTGCGCCCAGCCTGGCGTGGCTTTTCGCGGCCCAGTGCCTCACCGGCCTCTTCAGCGCGACAAGCGGCACGGCCTATGCGTATGTCACGGACGTCACCGCGGCGGCGGACCGCCCCCGTCGGTTCGGCATGGTGGGCGCGTCGTTCGGGCTCGGGTTCGTCATTGGTCCGGTGCTGGGCGGCCTGCTGATCAGCTACGGCACCCGCGTTCCGTTCTTCGTGGCAGCGGCCCTGAGCCTGACGAACGTGCTGTTCGGGCTGCTGGTCCTGACGGAATCCCTCGACAGGTCGCACCGTCGCCCCTTCCATTGGCGCCGCGCCCTGCCCTTCGGTGCTTTCACGGACCTGCGCCGGCATCTGGGCTCCCTGCAGCTGATCTTCGGGGTGCTGATCATCCAGGTCGTGCTGCAGACCCTGTCTGCCGTCTGGCCGTACTACACCATGCACAAGCTGGGCTGGACGCCGCAGGTCGTCGGCTACTCACTCGGTGTCTATGGGATCTCCACGATCCTCGTGCAAAGCCTCCTCACCGGCCGCCTGGCCCGCCACCTCGGCGCGTTGCGCGCCGCGGCGACCGGCTTCCTGCTGGTGGCAGCGGGTTATCTGGGTTACGCCCTGCTGTCGTCAACGGCGCTGGCCTTCGCATGCATTCCCCTCACGGTCATGGGATTCATCACGCAACCCTCGCTCGTCAGCCTGATGTCGTCGCGGATCAGCCGCGAGGCCCAGGGCGCCCTGCAGGGCGTCGTGGCCAGCGCCGCCAGCCTGGCCGCCATGGCCACGCCGCTTCTGATGTCGAACCTGTTCAGCGTCTTCGCAAGACCGGAAACGCCTTGGTACTTCCCCGGTGCCCCGTTCCTGCTGGCGTCGATGCTGGCGGTCACCGGCTCCCTTGTCGTCCTGCGGGGCGCAGAGGACAGGTCCGAGATCGCCAAATAAGAATTTCTGTTCTAATATCCTTCGATCAAACGGGGCGGAGCGGCGCGCATGACAGAGAACACACCCAACCTGCGCTGGGCCTACATGGACCACTGGCGCGTGGACAGCCCGCAGGGCTACGTCTCGCAGTACAGTTCGATCGAACGGCTCGACTCCTTCCTGAAGCAGGTCGCGTCACTCGGCTTCGAAGCCATCGAGACCTTCGACTTCCATCTTCCCGTGCTGATCGACCTGTTCGGTTCCCTGCCGAATGCGCGGGCCTTCATGCAGGAGCGCGGTATCGACCGCGTCCTGAGCCTGTTCTTCGGCATCATGTTCGATGACCGGCAGACCCAGCCCCACCTGCGATCGACGCACGACAACATCCTGCGTTACGCGGAATACGTCGTGAAGTCGGCGGCCGGACTGGGTGTCGAAAACCTGATCGTGATGCCCGCCGCGCAGTACCACGCCGTGGAGCCGGTTTCCGACGACAAGCTGCGCGCCTGCGCCGAAGTCTGGAGCCGCGTGGGCAAGATGACGCTGGAGCACGGCATCCGTACCGTGTGCCACCACGAGTTCTACTGCGGGATCCACCATCTGGAGGAACTGCGGAAGTTCTATTCGTATGCAGACCCCCGCTACGTCTTCTGGTACTGCGACACGGCGCAGCACAAGATCGCCGGCGTCGACCCTGTGAGTCTCTACCTCGAACTGCACGATCGCTGCGGCGGCTTCCACCTGAAGGACACGCACCACGTGGACCTGTTGGGCGATTACCGCCAGCGACCCGAATCCGAAGTCACCGCCAGGACGACGCGCCGCTGGTTCTGGGAGATGGGCACGCCGGAGGGACTCGTGGACTTCGAGAACCTGTTCAAGGCGATGAAGGAACACGGCTACAAGGGCTGGGTCAGCGTCGAACACGACAAGGCGGATTTCGGCGGGAACTACCCGGAAAGCACCGCCGTGGCCTCGTGGTACATCCAGAACGTGCTGAAGAAGATCTACCGATGAGCACCAAACCGGACATTCGCTGGGGCTATGCTTTCAACCAGTGGAAGCAGGGCTGGCAAGGCTTCGCCCGCGTGGAGGACCATATCCGGGCCTTCAAGGCGACATCCGCCGCCGGCTTCCACCAGATCGAACTGACGGCCTTCCCGGGCCCCTGGGACCCGGTGGGTCGCCCGGAAAGCATCGCCATCAATTTCGGATCGGTGCGCAAGTTCGCGATGCAGTTGCCCGACTGGGGAATAGACCGCGTAAGCAGCGTCTTCCTCGATGTCGGGCAACTGAGTTTCGAGGACCTTCACTTCGGCCTGCTGCCGACGCAGCGCGGCCAGCATGAAGCCATTTTCCGGCAGGCCCGATTGCATGCGGAATCGATCGCCGAAATGGGCGGCGAATGCCTCGTCGTCGCCCCCTTCCCCCACTTCTGGAAGGAAGGCGCGCTGAACGCGGAACGGATGCAGGCGGCAGCCGACTGCTGGAACGCCGTAGGCGCCATGACGAAGTCGCTGGGGCTGCACACCGTCCTGCATCTGGACGCGCTGTCCGCGCTGCGCACGACGGCGGAACTGGACCAGCTCCTCTCGCTCTGCGATGCAAGCTGCGTGAACCTCGCCTTCGACACCGCGGAACTGACCATCGCCGGGCATGACGTGGTGGCCTTGTATCGCCGGTATCACGAACGGGTTCGCCATTTCCATTTCAAGGACGCGCTGGCCGTCGACACGCTGGGCGAGTACCAGTTGCCCCACGCGGAACGGGCCATGATCCTTGCCGGTGGCGAGCGGAAGATTCCGCGCTGGTTCGGCGAACTGGGCACCGGCCTCGTGGATTTCCCCGGACTTCTCGCCGCCATGAACGAGCTGGGCTTCAACGGCCTGGTCATCGTCGAGAGTGACAAGGGGCCGGCGCCTGTGATGAGCAGCGTGCTGCTCAACAGCTGGTACCTGCAGCACGTCCTGAAGGTGCTGCCGCGCCCACTGTAAGGAAGGGCCCATGAGCGACCACGCCGGAGGCGCCCTGCGGGGCATCACGCTGATACTCGTCGGCCTGATGCCCGTGCTGGCGCTTTCCGGCCTGGTCCCGGACCTGCCGCAGCTCTTCCAGCAGTTCGAGTCGGAACGCAACCGGGAACTGCTTGTCCCGATGGTCATCACGGTGCCCTCGCTGTGCGTGGCTCTGTTTTCCGGCGCGGCCGGCGCCATTGCCGACCGGTGGGGACGACGCAGGCTCCTGCTGGGTTCATTGCTGGCCTTCGCGGTCCTCGGGACGCTGCCCATCCTGTTCACGCGACTGGAGGCCATCATCGCCAGCCGCTTCGCCGTCGGCATCGCGGAGGCGGCGATCCTGACCTGCGGCAATGCGCTGCTCGGGGATTACTACGACGAAGCGGATCGCAGGAAGTGGCTCGGCTACCAGAACATGTTCGGCGCCCTGTTCGGGTCGCTGATCATCCTGGCAGGAGGCTTCCTCGCGGACTGGCACTGGCGGGCGCCCTTCCTGCTGTATCTCTTCGGTCTCGTCGTGCTCGCCATGGCCTGGAAGAGTTGCCCGGAACCCGCGCGCATCGCTCCGGCCGCACAGGACACCGCAGCGGAAACAGGCTTTCCCTGGCATTCCGTGGCGCTTGTCAGCGGCGTGACGCTCGGTCTGTCGCTGGTGTATTACGTGCAGGCCGTGCAGCACGGCCGCATCTTCGGCGACCTGGGCGTGGACTCGCCGGCCCGCATCAGCGTCCTCGTGACCCTGGCGAGCCTGGGCACGGTCTTCGGCGGCTATCTGTTCAAGCGCTTCGGCAACAGCCGGATCCCTTCCCTCTTGTCCGCCAGTCTGTTGGCCTACGGCGTGTCCTACGTCGGGGTCGCCCATGCGCCGAACGTCCCGGTCGGGCTGGCCTTCGATGCGCTGGGGCAAGTCGGCGGCGGCATCCTCCTGCCCACGCTGATTGCCTGGGCACTCGGCAAGTACGGCCATGCCCATCGGGGCCGCGGCATGGGGCTCTGGGGCGGTGCCTTTTTCCTTGGCGCATTCATCAGCCCGCCCGCGCTGTCACTCGTTGGCCGCCACACGCCGGGCTTCCTCGCCAGCGTCGGTACGGTGGGCATCGCCTGCCTTGCGGCCGCGGGACTCCTGTACCTGTTCGCCAGAAAGAGGCCCTGATCCATGCGCATCGAAAATCCGTGGCGCCTGCTGCGAGAGATCGTCCTCGTGCCCCTCGTCCTCGTGCTTGTCGCCTTCCATGGTTTCGTCGGCTGGCACAAGGCCTACTCGCCGCGCGAAGTGCTGGTCCAGCATTCGGCCTGGACGGTCCATCTCCCCAACTGGCTGGGGCGGTCCGTGGGCTGGGTCGAACTTGCGGCCACGCTCGCCCTGTTCACGGCGCTCCTGCGTCCGCGGCTGTCGCGCCTCGGCTTCATTGCCAGCCTGGCTTTCATCGTCATGGAATTCGTATCCGCCGCGACGCACTACCTGACGCAGGACGGCGGCTCACTGGTCCAGAACGCAGTGACCATCCTGCTCTCGTCCTTGATGGCCCTGCTGTTCCAGCGGCGGCAGTCCGGGCGATAGAACGGCGTCCGCCCCCTGCGTGCTATATTCCTTAAATCAGAATCCCCCTTCTAAGAATCGGGCGCGCACCGGCTCACCTGCCGCCGCCCCTGCGAGAGCGACATGACGGAAGACTTCCACGACGCGATTGTCATCGGCTCCGGGGCCACGGGTGGTTTTGCCGCCAAGGAACTCACCGAGCGGGGACTCAAGGTCCTGGTCCTCGAGGCGGGCGGTCCGCTCGCCGAGGAAAAATTCGAGCGCGCCGCCAAGGCGAGTTTCGCCAGCATCGGCTCCTTCGACCGCATCAAAGCCGGCCTGCGCGGCCAGCCTAAACAGGCCCTGACTTCCTTCTACACGCCCGAGAAAAGCTTCCTGTTCGTCAACGACCGCGAGGACCCGTACCAGTCCCGGGAAGACTTCTATCTCTGGCTGCGCGGAAAGCAGGTCGGCGGTCGCTTCCTGGCCTGGGGTCGCGTGGCCCTGCGGATGTCCGACTACACCTTCAAGTTCAAGTCGCACGAGGGAGTCGGCTTCGACTGGCCGATCGGATACAGCGACATCGCGCCTTACTACGAAAAGGTCGAGCGCGCCCTCGGCGTGGTGGGCAACGATGACGGCATCAAGTACTGCCCGGCCGGCAGTTACATCCGTCCCGCGGGGTTGAGCAAGGCCGAACAGCAGTTCAAGTCCACGGTGGAATCCCGCTGGACCGATGCCAAGGTGATGGCCTGGCGCTACGTGCGCAAGGAAGCCACGCCGGTCGATGCGGAGGGCAACCGCACCACCGCGCCGCTGGCCGCCGCCTTCGCCACCGGCAACCTCACGCTGCGCGCCCATTCGCCGGCAGAACGGATCAACACCGACGCCCGCAGCGGCAGGGCGACGAGCGTAATCTACATCGACAAGGCCACGGGCGAGCGCCGGGAAGCCAGGGCCAATGTCGTCGTGGTCTGCGCGTCGACCATCGAGTCGATCCGGCTCCTGCTCAACTCCGGCAGTGCCCGCCATCCGGAGGGACTCGGCAATTCCTCCGGCCTGCTGGGCCGATACTTCATGGACCAGATGTTGACCCTGTCGCTCGGCTCGGTGCCGGGCTTCAAGGGCGGCGAACTTGTCGATGGCACCACGCCCGCCGACAACCATGGCGGCATCTACATCCCCCGGTTCAAGCAGCTGCGCAAGGCGGGCGAAGCCGGGTATGCAGGGGGCTTCAACCTGCAGGGCATCGTGGGTCGCCCCATGCTGCCCGCACACATGGATTCCGTCGTGGGCCTGACCGGCCACGGCGAGGTCCTGCCGTATGTCGAGAATCGCGTCGAGCTGGCCTCGCGCAAGGACCGACTGGGCGTCCGTATCCCGGCCGTGAGCATCCGGATGCGCGACAACGAGCATCGCCTGCTGCGCGACCAGGTCGCCACGCAGAAGGAAATGATGCAGGCCGCCGGCTTCAAGGTGGACTTCCTGGTCAGCGCGCTGGGCATCGAAAAAGAATTTCCGCTGCTGCCTTCGGCCAAGTGGCACGAACGGATCCTGTTCCGACTCGCCTACAAGCACTGCGTTGCAGTGGGCGGCGCGATCCACGAATGCGGTGGCGCCCGGATGGGCGATGACCCGAAGACCTCGGTGCTCAACCCCATGAACCAGGCCTGGGATGCGCCCAACGTATTCGTCACCGACGCGAGCAGTTTCGTGACCAACGGCACCTGCGGACCTACACTGACGAGCATGGCGCTGACCGTGCGGGCTTGCGAATACATCGCAAGCGAGTACGGGCATTCGCTCGGCCGATAACGAAAAATACTCGAGGGGGACTGGTTCAATGGAAACGACGCGACGCGCCGGCTGGCCACAGGGACTGGTCGTCCTCATGGTCTTCGTCTTGCCCATGATGGCGATCGTGACGCTGATGCCGATCGTCCCGGCACTGGTCCGCAACTTCAGCGACGTGCCCAACATCCAGACGCTGGCGCCGCTGGTGCTGTCCGCGCCGGGGCTCTGCGTGGCCCTTTTTTCGCCCTTCGCGGGGGTGTTGGCCGACCGCATGGGCCGGCGGCGCCTGCTGATTCTGTTCACCACCGTCTATGGCATCGGCGGCATCGCCCCTTATTTCCTCACGAGCTTCCCGGCGCTGATGGGCAGCCGCCTGCTGTTGGGCGTGGGCGAAGCCTTCATCCTGACCCTGGGCAATGCCCTGCTGGGGGATTACTTCGAGAAGGATGAGCGCACGAAATGGCTGATCCTGCAGGGCATCATCGGACCGGTATTCGCCGTCGGGCTGATCGCCACCAGTGGCACGCTGTCGATGGTGCAGTGGAACGCGCCCTTCCTGATCTATGGCCTGGCGCTGTTGATGGCTGTCTTCGCCTACTTCGCGGCCTATGAAGCCCGCCCCGCGCAGCCGGAACAGCCCGTAACCGGCGACGCGTCGGTTGTCGCGCCGAGTGTTCCGTTCCCGACCCGGCTGATGGTCCGCCTGGGACTCACCACGTTCGTCCTGTCAGCGGTCTATTTCGTCTACACGCTGCAGTTCTCGCTGGCGCTCGATGCGATGGGCATCAAGGACGGCGCCGAAGTCGGCAAGTACTCGAGCATTGCATCGATCGCCGTCCCGGTCGGCGCGCTGCTCTTCAAGGTCCTGTCCAAGCGCAGCACCACGTACCAGTTCACCGTGCTGTTCCTGCTCCTCGGCCTGGGCATGATCGGCATCGGCCTGAACCTGGGCATCAATGCCACGATTGCGCTCGCCTGGATCCAGCAGCTCGGAGCCGGCATGACGGTTCCGGTCATCCTCAACTGGAGCCTGCGCGAACTGCCTGCCGAATACCGGGGCCGCGGCATGGGCTGGTGGGCCAGCGGCTTCTTCCTGGGCCAGTTCGTGTCGCCACTTTTCGTCGGCCTGCTGACCTCGCTCCTGGGTGGCCTGCTGCACGCGTTTGTCGCGGCCGGTTGCCTCTGCGTGGCCATCGCGATCGGCAATGCCCTGAAGGATCGGTCGCAGGCGGCGGCCTGATGCGGACGACGTCCGGGCGTTCGATGCGGGATCCCGACGGACTGCGCCGCCGAGTTTCCGTCCGCTATCGCGGGCCGGTCCGGCTCGCGAAGGACCTCGACAAGTTCTGAGGAAAAGAAAACCGGGGAGCCCGACCCGCGCCCGTGAAGGCGCGAACCGAACTCCCCGGCGTCGGGGGACAGGTCAGAAGTCGACGTTGAACCGCAGGCCGTAGGTACGCGGCGCGCCGAACTGCCAGTTGTAGATGTCGTCCGGACCGGCGGCGATGAAGCTGCCGTAGGTCAGCGCCCGCTCATCCTCGATGTTGTGGACGTAAGCCTGTGCCGACCAGCGACCCTCCCTGGGCTTGTAGTCAAGCGTCAGGTTGGTCTGCGTGTAGGCCTTCTGCTTGCTGTCGTTGTAGTTGAAGAAGTCCGTGAAGTAGGAGGTCTTGTACTTCGAGGTCGCGCCAGCCACCAGGTTGCCCGCCGCACCCAGATCGAAATCGTGGCTGTAGCCGACCTGCATCACCATCTTCGGCGAGAACGCCGCCTGGTTACCCTTGAAGTTCGGCTGCTGCACACCTGCGGTGTTCGGGTCCAGGTCACCGATCGACGTCAGGTCGCACCCGACGCAGACGGCGTTGAACATCGCCTTGAGGTCGTCATAGGACGCGTCCAGGTAATTGAAGGAATACGTCAGGCGATCCCTGTCACTGACCTGGAAATGACCTTCGACCTCGAAGCCCTTGATCGAGGCCTTGCCGGCGTTGAAGGTCTGGCCACCCACCGTGGTATCGAGCAGGACCGAGACCTGGAGGTCCTTGTAGTCGTAGTAGAAGGCGCTCACGTTGATCTGGTGCTGGCTGGCATTGCCGAAGCTCTGCTTCCAGCCGGCCTCGTAGGCCGTGTTCGTCTCAGGCGCGTACTGCCCCACGGCGTCGAATCCACCCCCCTTGAAGCCGGTGGAAATCTTGCCGTAAACCAGCGTGTCCTTGTTCGGCTTGTAGTTCAGCCCGGCAAGCCAGGTGGCCTTGGTCTCGTTGCTGCTGTACAGCAGGTCAGGAGCCGTCAACTGGGCGGGCGTGGGCTTCACCGGGCCCGAATTGAACAGCGTGCCCAGGCCGTCGTTGTTGTAGACGCCATCGCGCGAGTTGTCGGTGTAGCGAAGACCACCGACCGCCGTGAGCGTATCGCTTAGCGGGAATTCGAGCTGGCCGAACACCGACTTCGATTCGCTCTTGAGGTCGCGACGGAAGTAGGACAGGTAGCTGCCCAGCGGGCCGATCGGCAGGAAGAATCCACCCGCGCGGTCGAGGGCTTCGTTGAAGTAGAACGCGCCGATCTGGTAGATGACGCCATTTCCGAAGCTGCCGTTGAGCCTCAGTTCGTGGCTCTGCGTATCCGCCTCGTCCAGGTGCGTGTAGTTGCGATACACGACCGGCAGCGGCTTGAAGTTCGTCTCGTCGTAATGACGGAAACCGGCGATGTAGCTCAGGGTCGCGTTGTCGCTGACCTTGTAGTCGAAGCGCGCGCGCGCCGCCCAGGTCTGCTGGTCGACCCAGCCCAGGCCGTAGAACGGCGCCGCGAAGTGCGACCGGTCGACCTTCGAGAGGAAGTTGGTGTTCGTCGGGGCACACAGCACGTTGGCCGTGTACAGCGGCGCGACGCGGGTGTAGCCGTTTGCATCGCAGGTGGCGCCCGGACCGTTGCCGGCGCCGTTCAGGTCGGCGGCAGCAAAGACGCCCGGCGTGAAGTCACGCTGCGCCACTTCCACGGAGAAGTTCGCGCTCAGGGCACCCTCACCCTTCAGGACGAGCGAAACACGGCCGCCCGTCGACTTGTTGTCGTCGGACTTGCCGGCTGCATAAGCCGGGAAAGGACCGAAGCCCGGGAACGACGGATGGCTGGTGTAGCCATCGTGCTTGTCGTGGAAGGCCGCGACGCGCAGGCCGGAATCCCCGCCGAACGCGAGGTCGGCACCCGCATCGACGCGCAGCGCGTTGTAGTTGCCATAGCTCACCGATGCGTTGGCACCGGACTCATGGCCCGGCTTGCGGGTGATGAAATTGATCGCACCGCCGGTGGAATTGCGCCCATACAGCGTGCCCTGGGGTCCGCGCAGGACCTCCACGCGCTGCATGTCGAACATCGCCACGCTCATGACGTTCGGGCGGTTGATGTATTCGCCATCGACGTTGACGACCACCGACGTGTCGTTGGTTTCGGCGTTGTCCTGCGAGCCCACGCCACGGAGGGTGATCTTGACCGTGCCCTGGTCCTGGTTGAGCTGGACCGCCGGGGAAATCTGGTCGATCTCGTTCATGCCAGAGAAGCCGGCGTCACGCAGGGCCTTGGCATCCACGACATCGATGACGATGGGGACGTCGTTCACGTCCTGGGCGCGATTCTGCGCGGTAACGATGACCTCTTCGAGATCCCCGCCCGCAGCGGGCTGTGCCGCCCCTGCCGCCATCGATCCGGCCGTAGCCAGTCCCAGCGCGCTGAACATCAGGACGCGGCGCACGTGTTGAGAAACCTGAGTCGACATGTAGCCCCCTTCCAGTTGAGATTCCTGCGCCGCCGTCCGGGGGACGGCCGGCGCATGCACCAGAATTAGAATCCGAGTTTTGTATTTATACAAGCCCCTCGCGACCGCCCCCCCCGAGAACGGCCCTAGGCCCAGTCCGGCTCGTTTTCCGGCTTCCATTTGATGCTGCAGCCCGCCGACGGTTTCTGGTCCGACGGCGGGGCCTGCCCCGCCAGCAGGGCCGCGCAGGCGGCACGAAGGTCCGCGCCGTCGCAGGGCACCTTGTTGCGCGGTTTGCCGAACTTCACGTCCCATTCCGTATACGGGCGGCTGCCGTCGAACTGCCCCCGGTAAAACAACCGGCCGGCGGCGTCGAACAGGAAGAAATCCGGCGTGCAGATCGCTTCGTAGGCCAGCGCGATGCGCTGGCTCTCGTCGTACAGGTAGGGGAAATCGAAGCCCTGTTGCGCGGCGAACTCGAGCATCCGGTCCGGCGCGTCCTCCGGGTGCGAATCCACGTCATTGGAGGAAATGGCGACGGTCCGGACCCCTAGCGCCGCGGCATCGGCCGCGAAGCGGCCGAAGGAAGCCGCGATGTGCTGGACGAAGGGACAATGGTTGCAGAGGAATGCGACCACCAGCCCCTTCCCTCCGGCCAGATCCGAAAGGGCGTAGGGACGGCCCTTGCCATCCGGTAACCGGAAGTCCGGTGCCGGACTGCCAAGTTCAAGCATCCGGGAGTGACGCAGCATCGTGCCCCCTATTTCCGCGAACCCAGATAGGCCGCGATATCCACGAAATCCTCGTTCACCAGATCCCGTACCGCAGGACGCATCGTGAGTGCCAGCGCGGATCGACGCGCCCCCGTCTTGATGTCGTACATCTGGCGCACCAGATAGCTGGGCGACCGGCCGGCGATGGCCGGCGCATCCCCCATGCCTTTCAGGTCGGGACCGTGGCAGCTCGAACAGGCAATGGTCTTTCCCGGGATGTCCTTGCCGCCGACGCGGGTCATTCCTCCGGTCGTCACAAGCCGCTCGCCCCTTCGGACGCTCCCGACCGGCACGTACGCAAGCAGCCCACTGCGCGAATTGGCCAGCTCGAACTCCCCGGGATTCAGGGGAACCTCCAGGATGCGCTGGCCGATGGGCTCCCAGGGCGCATCCGGCACAGGCAGGAAAAGTCGCGCACTGGTCGGCTTCACCTGGGGAACCCGTTCGGTTTCGACGACCGTCACCCAGGGCGTCGCCGGCAGGCCTGTGTAGTACGCCGCTGTCTCCCGCATCTCGGCGTCCGTCATGGCCTTGGCAAGGGCGACCATGAGCAGGGCGTTGGCTTTGCGGGGATCACTTGAGACACGCAGGCCGTTGCGCATGTCCTGTAATTGCCGAACGAAGTATTCCGCGGACTGGCCGCTGACCGGAGCATTCTCCGGCCGCCCCTTTCCATTGGGCATATGGCATCGGGCGCAGCCCCACCGGTTTTCACCCATGCCCTGCGAGCCCGACTTCACGATGTCCGGCATGGCGGGATGATCCTCGGGGAACCAGTCCACGGCATCGAGGCGATTGCGGATCTCGACCAACGAATACCGTCGCGCACTGCCCTCGACCTGGCGCAGGCGGGTCTGCTCTTCCTCGCTTTCCTCCGGTATCACGCCGGTTGGCGCGGGGACAGGCATGCTCGCCCTCTCGCCGGCGGCCGGCGGCCCGAAGTAACCGTATGCCCACCAGGGAACCGGGTCGTCAGCGGCGCGGGTCGCAACGGACACGGCGAGAAGGCAAAACATCGCGGCCAGGGGCCGTGCAGCGCGCCGAACGAAACGGGATTTCATGTTTCTTTCCTTTCGCGAGGGTCAGCGGGTCCGCAGCACGCATCGAAATCCGATATGGGTCGTCGAGGTGTCGATCATTTCGGGATGGCGCGCGGCCGGCCGGTATCGCTGGCAGTAATTCGCTGCGCACAGATGCGAGCCCCCTTTCAGCACCTTCCGGCCGATCCGCACCTGCGGCTGGAAGGGGTCATAGCTTGCCGCCAGCGTACCGCCCCGCGGATTGCTCACGGTGCAGCAGTCTTGCGGTCCCGACTTCCTGACTGGTGGGTTCCGATCCTGCCACCAGTCGTGCGTCCACTCCCAGACGTTGCCTATCAGGTCGTACAGACCATACGGGTTGGCGGGATAAGCCCTGACCGGCGAGGTTCTTTCCCAGCCGTCCAGCGCGAGGTTCGAATAAGGAAATTCGCCCTGCCAGTAGTTCGCCAGCATCGCTCCGTCCGGGGCCAGTTCATCACCCCACGCGAACTCCCGGTCTTCGAGCCCTCCCCGGGCCGCGAACTCGAACTCCGCCTCGGTCGGAAGGAACTTGCCCGCCCAGCGCGCGTAGGCACGTGCGTCCTCCCAGGCCACGTGGACGACCGGGTGGTCCTCCAGCCCCTCCAGCGAACTGTCGGGACCCAGCGGATGACGCCAGTCCGCGCCGAACACGAAATGCCACCAGTTGTCGGGCCGGCGCATGTCGACCGGCCCTGTCGTTTTGCGGAAGACGAGCGATCCGGCGCGGTCCATCCCCGGCAACATGCCGGGGTAATCCTTCGGATCCGGCGCCTTTTCCGCGACGGTCACATGCCGGGTCGCGGCCACGAACTCCGCGAAATCGCGGTTCGTGACGGGCGCTTCGTCCATCCAGAAGCCGTCCACGCGAACCGGCCGACGGGGCGCCTCCTCGGGATAGAAACGCTCCGAACCCATGGTAAACGTGCCGCCCGGCACGTGGCACATGCCCTCCCGCTTCAAGGGCCGACCACCTGCCGGCGCAATTCCTCCGCGAGTGGCGGCGCGGGAAGCAGCGACGTCCCGGAAGCCTGCGCCGCCTGCTTGGCTGCGCTGTCGGGCATGATGTCATCGAAGCGGTCCACCGGGTCCGGGGCGATGAGCCAGCTGTCCGGGAACGGCGCGGCGCCCGTACCGCCACGCTTGCGGCGAACCGCGCCGATGGACTGCCGTTCCCCGTAGGGGATCACGTGCCGGCCCTGTCGATCGGCCAGGCTTTCATACAGCGCAGCGCGCAGCTCCATGCGCCTGGCGAAATACGCTGGC
This sequence comes from Pseudomonadota bacterium, assembly GCA_041168985.1. Lineage (GTDB taxonomy): Bacteria > Pseudomonadota > Gammaproteobacteria > Steroidobacterales > Steroidobacteraceae > ZC4RG30. Next base: position 27,736 of record JBEEKA010000106.1, read on the forward strand.
CGGTCGGCCAGGTTGTGCATCTCCTGCGGATCGGCATCGAGGTCGTAGAGTTCCTCGAGGTCATAGACACCGTAGTACTGGATGTACTTGAGATTGCCCCGCTTGATCGAGAACGTCGTCGGCGTCATCGGGAAGTTGTATTCCCAGTAATATTCGTAGACGAAGTCCGGCGTCGCTTCCCGGGCGGATTCCGCGGCACCCCGGAACATCGACCAGACACTGCGCCCTTCGAACTGCGGCGGTGCCTTCACGCCCGCCGCATCCAGGAACGTCGGCGCGAAATCCAGATTGCGGACCGAAGCGTTCTCCGTGCGACCGGCCGGCACGGTACCGGGCTCCCAGGCCAGCAGCGGCACGCGCACCGAGGGCTCGTAAGCCGTGCGCTTGTCGATCAGGCCGTGCTCCCCGATCTGGTATCCATTGTCCGACGTGAAGACCACCAGCGTGTTGCGGTCGAGATGGTTCTGCTCCAGGTAGTTGAGGATCCGCCCCAGGCTGTCATCCACGGCCGACAGCGTGGCGTAGTAGTACCGGAGGTAATCAGGCATCTTCACGTCGGCGTGATAGAAGAAGTCGATGCCGTGCCAGGTGTTGCGTTGGTTGTGGACCCACATCGGCTTGCCGGCGCGGTTCTCCGGCGTGTCGGCCGCACTGGCCGGCAGCGGGAATGACACCCCGTCGTACTGGTGCGCATGCCGGGTCGCCGGCAACGGATCCGAATGCACGGCCTTGTGGCTCAGGTACAGGAAGAAGGGTCGCTTCGGATCACGCTTCTTCTCGAGCCATTCCATCGCGTAGTCCGTCAGCTCGTCGGTGATGTATCCCTTCTGTGGAACCCGCTTGCCGTCGACGTTGAGCAGGTTGACCGCGCCCGCTGCCTTGCGCGACTCGTTGATGCCGGTGGTGGGCCAGTAGTTCCCCTGCCCCAGGAAGCTCACCCATTTGTCGAAACCGGGTCGCGGCGCATCGCTGTCGTCCCCCATATGCCACTTCCCGAAGAAGGACGTCTGGTAGCCCGCCGACTTCAGATACGACGGGAAGTAAACCAGTCCCTTCTCGGAGGAGTGGTTGTTGTCCACCACGCCATGGTTGCGCGCCGACATGCCGGTGAGGATGGACGCCCGGCTGGGCGAGCACAGTGACGATGTCACGCGTGCGTTGGGGAAGTAGCTGCCTTCCCGCGCCATGCGGTCGATGTTCGGGGTCCTGATCTGCGGCTGCAGGAACCCCATGCCGTCGAATCGCAGGTCATCGACAAGGACGAAAATGATGTTGCGCTGCTCCGAAGCCGTTCCCGAAGCCGCGGCATCGAGCGTCGAAGGCGAAACGAACAACGCGATCTTGACCGCCAGCAGCGCACCCCAGCGCTTCCCATTGTCTACCCCCATCGCCCCTCCCTCGTCGGACCGCCTATGCCGCAACGCGATAACCGAAGCTGCGGATTATGTCTCGGAACGACGACATTCGCTGGAAGAGGATCAACTCACGACATAACAGCCCCCTCCGGAACCTGCAGGCATGGCCAAACCACTTCGTAAACTATTCAGCCTGATCGGTGCCAACCGCAACGCCGACATCGCATCCGAGTACCGCAGCCTGGTCTCCGCCATCCAGCGTTCCCAGGCCGTCATCGAGTTCACCCTCGACGGAACAATCCTGACGGCCAACGAGAACTTCCTGAGCCTGATGAACTACCGGCTGGACGAGGTGCAGGGACAGCACCATCGCATGTTCGTCGAGTCGGCCTTTGCGAATTCAAGCTTTTACCGCGACTTCTGGGAGCGGCTGCGTCGCGGGGAGTTCTTCTCGGATCAGTTCAAGCGCCTGGCGAAAGGGGGACGCGAGGTCTGGATCCAGGCCAGCTACAACCCCGTATTCGACGACCACGGCCGCCCCTACAAGATCGTCAAGTTCGCGACCGACATCACGGCGAGCAGCCTGAAGGCCGCGGAAGCCGAGAGCCAGTTACGCGCCGTCGGCCGGTCCCAGGCAGTCATCGAGTTCGACCTCGACGGCATCATCCTGTCCGCCAATGACAATTTCCTCACTCTCATGGGCTACCGCGCCGAGGAAATCCGCGGACAGCACCACCGGCTGTTCGTTTCAGCTGATGACAGGGTGGGCGACGAGTACCGCAGGTTCTGGGATGCCCTGCACCGTGGCGAATACCACTCCGGTCAGTTCCGGCGCATCGCGAAAGGCGGCAGGGAAGTCTGGATCCAGGCGAGCTACAACCCGATCTTCGACATGAACGGCAAGCCGATCAAGATCGTGAAGTTCGCCACCGACATCACCGAACAGCGGGTCGTCGACCGGCTGAACGCCGTATTCAAGAGCGCGCTGGACAGCGTCATCTCCAACGTGATGGTGGCCGACGAAGGCAACAACATCATCTACATGAATCGCGCCGTGACGGAACTCATGACACGGAACGAGAGGGACTTCCGGACAGATCTCCCGCAGTTCAATGCGGCAAAGCTAGTCGGCGCGAACATCGACATCTTCCACAAGAACCCGGCACATCAGCGCGGCATGCT
>JBEEKA010000107.1:0-4195 GCA_041168985.1 Pseudomonadota bacterium
GCGCTGGCCTTCGCGGTTCTGGTCGTCATGGGCCTGGGACTGAACACCGTGTTTCCCACCTGGTATTCGGGACAGCACGGCGGCACGGTGGCATCCGCGTCGTCGCTTTACGCGACGCTCAATTTCACGATGATCCTCGGCGGCCTGGGCACCGCCACGCTGCTCGGCCGCGGCGTCGGCGCAGTCAAACTGTTCCGCTGTCTGGCTGCGCTGGCCTTTGCCGCGGCACTGGGCATCTTCGTGCCCGGCACGGGCACGACCGTGCTGTTTGCGGCACTGGTCCTGTGGCTGCTCGTGTCGGGGGCCGCCACCGCGGTCGTGACCTCCTCCCTGCCCCGGGTAATCGAGAATCCGGCCCAGGGCGCGGCGGCGGCGGGACTCCTGAGCCAGATCGCCGCCCTCACCACCTTCGTCACGCCACAGCTCTGGATCCATGTGCTGGGTACGGGCCCGGGCGCCTGGGTGGTCTTCCTGTCCATCATCGCAGCCTGCTGGCTCCTCGCGCTCTGGCTGCTGCCCGTCCGCGACCGCTGACCCCATATCCCGGGAGTAGGACCATGAGGCCGATCGCCTGGCTTTTGACGGGACTGATCGGCATCGGGCAGCTGCCCGCCCTGGGCGGCAACGCCGTGACAGCGGGCAAGGTCGAGGTACTGCCTGCCACGCTGATCAACCTGGCCTTCGACTGGCAGATCGACGGTGATGACAACCGCACTGCGCGCGTCGCCGTCCAGTACCGCAGGACCGGCACCGAGCCCTGGATGACGGGCATGGACCTCCTGCGGCTGCAGCGCGAGGAAACCTATCTCCGAGGCGCGCTCGATTACGTCGCGCCGAACCTCTTTTCCGGCAGCGTGCTGGATCTCGAACCGGGTACGATCTACGAAGTACGGCTCACGATGACGGACCCGGACGGCGTCAGTGGCGAGGCCACGCGCACCCTCCGCGTCACGACACGCGCCGAACCCATGGCACCCGGGAGCGGGCGCGTCTTCCATGTCTATCCGCCGGGATACACGGGCACGCGGCAACAGCCGGCCTTTTCAGGACTGCTCGAGGCCTATTACATGGCCTCGCTGGGAGGGGACTGGAGCCGTGCCTCGCCGCCGCGTGTCCAGGCGGGGGACACGCTGCTCGTCCACGCCGGTGTCTACCTCAGCAAGCGCGACCACTATTCGCACGAGATCAATTCCGGATACCGCAGCTGCTGCGGCACGCCCTGGGACGGCACTTACTACCTCACGCAGAAAGGCACGCCGGACAAGCCCATCGCGATCCTGGCCGCAGGCGACGGCGAGGTCGTCTTCGATGGCGACGACAACGCCGTGTTGTTCAACCTCATGGCCGGTGACTACCACCACTTCGAGGGCATTACCTTCCGCAACACCGGCATCGCCATCGAAGCCGGCCTGAAGAACATCGCGGGCAGCAAGGGCCTCACCGTCAAACGCTCGCGCTTCCTGCAGGTCGGCACGGCCGTGCATTCGGACTTCGAAGGATCGTCGGGCTATTACATCGCCGACAACGACATGCTGGGCCGGGAGTCGCTCGATTACGTCTTCACCTGGTATGGCGTCAAACCCTGGGTGGACCGCCCGGACTTTGCCGAACGCGCGAAGATGAAGTCCTTCTATGCCGTTTCGGTCTATGGCCCGGGCCACGTCCTGGCCTACAACCGCGTGCGCGGCTTCCACGACGGACTCGACCACGCCACCTACGGCATGCCGTTCGGCTACCCCGACACGCCCATCGACCGGATGCCGGTATCCATCGACATCTACAACAACGACATCGATACGATGCACGACAACTGCATCGAGGCCGACGGTTCCGCGCGCAACGTGCGGGTCATGCGCAACCGCTGTTTCAACGCCGTGCTGGGCGGGATGAGCCCGCAGCCGGTCTTTGGCGGCCCGGTCTATTTCATCCGCAACGTCGTCTACAACGGCTGGTGGGGACCGGTGAAGATCCACGGCGAGTCATCCGGCATCTATTACCTGAACAACACCTACGTCGGGGAATTCCGGCAGCTGCAACCGGTGTCCAACCTGCACCTGCGCAACAACCTGATCCTCGGGCAGGAAACCCAGCCGCGCGTTTTCGCCGTCGATACCTTCACCAACTACTCGACATCCGACTACAACGGTTTCCGGCCGAACCGCACGGGATCGAAAGAACCCTTCGCGTGGAACTCGCCGCCCTTCGATGTCGTCCGGGACTACTACCCCGACCGCAGGGCACCGGGCTTGGCCGGCCAGGCGGCGCCCCTGGAAAAGCGCAGCTTCGCGACGCTCGCTGACATGGCGAGGGTGACGGGACAAGAAAAACACAGCCGGCTCGTTGACTTCGACATCTTCGAGCACGCACCGCTGCCGGATTTCAGCGACGTCACCCACGTCGTGAAGCGCGAGACGATCGATCTGCGGCTGCGCCGCGGCGCTGCGGCCATCGATGCCGGCACGCCGATCCCCACTGTCACGGACGGGTTCCTCGGCAGGGCGCCGGACCTGGGCGCCTATGAGTTCGGCGCCCCGCTGCCCCACTACGGTCCGCGCTGATGACGGAGCCGGCATGTGCAGGTAGCATGCGCCCCGTCATGTCCCGCTTCGCCCGATTGCTGCACCGACACTACTGGCTGTCCGCGCTCCTGCTCGGATGCCTGGTGCTGCGCGCTTTCGTGCCGGCAGGCTACATGCTGGATACCGCACGCGGCGACCTCAGCCTCAAGATGTGTTCCGGGCTCGTGATATCGGTGCAGTCCGATGCAGGCCAGGACAGTGGGAGTTCGCCACAGGGCAGCGATGGTCCGACCGGCCATCACGGGGCCTGCCCGGCCGGTGTCCCGCTGCTGGCGCTGGCCTATGCCCTCGCGCTTTCCGCCGACATGCGGCCCTTCGATGCGCTGCTGCCTGCCGCCGACGCACCGGCCCTTTCATCGATACCGCCCAGCCCTTCCCGCCTTCCGCGCGGCCCTCCCTCCCTCCAAGTCTGATCGCTGCTACCGGGCGCCCCCGCAGCGGGGTGCCTTGCCGATTTCGACCTGGAGATTTCCATGTACCGACTTGCCTCCCTGCGGCGCGCCGTCGCGCTGTCGATCCTCACCTGCGTCCCCGCAACAGCCATCGCGGAAGACGCCGTTCTCGATACTTCCCTGCAGTTGGGCGAAGTGCGCGTGACCGCGCTGCGTACCGGCAGCCTGCCCGCGACCGCGGTCCTGAGTTCCGTCGACATGCTGGGCGGCGACCGCCTGCGGAACGAGAACGTCACCGATGCCTGGCAGCTGTTCGCCAAGGTGCCGGGCACGATGCTGACCGCGTTCAACCAGGGCACCACCTCCGGCAAGTTCTCGTTCCGCGGTTTCAACGGCGAAGGTGAGATCAACGCCATCAAGTTACTGATCGACGGCGTGCCATCCAACAGCAATGACGGCAACATGCCTTACATCGACATGGTGCAGACGCAGGAACTGCAGTCCATCGAAGTCGTCCGGGGCACGAACGACCCCCGCCATGGGCTGCACAACATCGCGGGCAACGCGACGCTGCGGACCCTGACCGGCGGCGATTACCTGCGGGGTCGGGCCAGCGCCGGCAGCTTCGGTACGAGCGACGCACAGGCGGTGGCGGGCATCGAAAGCGGTGCGCTCGCGCAGAATTACGCGGCCGGCTACTCGATGTCGGACGGCTACCGCGATCACGCCACGTCGAGCCGGGCCACGCTCGCCGGCAAGTGGACGCTGCTCCCCTCTGGAGACGGCGCCCAGTACGGCGCGAGCCTTCGCTTCGCAGCACTGAGGGCACAGGAAGCGGGGTATCTCACGCAGGCCCAGGTGCTGGCGGACCCGCGCCAGTCGCCGGCCCACAACGCGAGCGATGGCGACCGCCGCCAGCTGGCCCAGGGCAGCATCAGGTCCGAACGGGTATTCGGCGCACTGACCTGGAGCAACCTCGCCTACCTGAACGACCTTAAGGACCGTCGGTTCGTGCGCTTCTCCCTCTCGGCGGCCCAGCAGGAACGCGACACCGACGAGCGCCAGCTCGGCGCCGGAAGCACGCTGACCTGGCGCGCCGGCCGGACGAGCATCGGCGAGCTGAGCCTGGAGGGCGGCCTGTCCGCGGAATGGCAGGACAATGTCAGTGAACGTTACACGACGGTCCTGCGCGCACGACAGACCAGGACGCGCGACCAGCACTTC
>JBEEKA010000108.1:0-12462 GCA_041168985.1 Pseudomonadota bacterium
GTAGTGGGTGGCGACACCATGGTTGCGTCGGTTGCCGGACTTGGCCAGATCACCGTCACTGTCGGGACCTGACGGGGGAACAGGATGAATACGACGATTGATGGAATCGATCCGCCGCTGACCTGGGAGGGGCAGGGCTCCGAGCGCATCCCTTTCGGGGTCTATACGCGGGAGGATGTCTACCAGCGGGAACTCGAACGTTTCTTCTACAAGGGTCACTGGTGCTACGTCGGGCTGGAGGTCGAGATCCCCAATGCCGGGGATTTCAAGCGGACGGTTGTCGGCGAACGCTCGGTGATCATGGTCCGCGACGCTTCAGGTGAAATCCACGTCGTCGAGAACGTGTGCGCACACCGCGGAATGCGCTTTTGCCGCGAACGCCACGGCAACCGTCGGGAATTCGTGTGCCCTTACCACCAATGGAGCTATCAACTCTCCGGCAAGCTGCAGGGCGTTCCGCTCCGGCGGGGCGTGAAGCAGGCGGGCAAGGTGCAGGGCGGCATGCCAGCGGACTTCGATCCGGCGGAGCATGGCTTGACCCGGCTCAAGGTGGCCCGTCGTGGCGGCGTAGTGTTCGCGAGCTTCGACGCCAACGTCGAATCGTTCGAAGACTACGTGGGCCCGACGATCCTCGAGTACTTCGATCGGCTGTTCAACGGGCGGAAGCTGAAGATCCTCGGTTACAACCGGCAACGCATCCCGGGAAACTGGAAGTTGATGCAGGAAAACATCAAGGATCCTTATCACGCTGGCCTGTTGCACACCTGGTTCGTGACGTTCGGTCTCTGGCGTGCCGACAACAAATCCAAGCTCCGGATGGACGATCATCGCCGCCACGCCGCGATGATCTCCACGCGCGGGGATGGCGGAAAGTCGGTTCAGGTCACCGATGTTTCCAGTTTCAAGGAGTCGATGAAACTCCAGGATGCCCGGATCCTCGACATCGCGCAGGAACCCTGGTGGGGCGAGCCGACTGTCGTGATGACGACCCTCTTTCCGAGCGTTGTCCTGCAGCAGCAGGTGAACAGCGTATCCACGCGCCACATCCAACCGAATGGGCACGGGAGTTTCGATTTCGTCTGGACGCATTTCGCATTCGAGGACGATACCCCCGAGATGCTCGAAAGGAGACTGCGTCAGGCGAACCTGTTCGGGCCGGCCGGATTCGTGTCCGCCGACGACGGCGAAGTGATCGAGTTCTCGCAGCAGGGCTTTGAAAGCAAGCCGTTCCACCGCGCAGTCGCCGAGCTTGGCGGCCGGGATACCGAAGACACGGATCACATGGTGACCGAAAGCCTGATCCGCGGGATGTACAGTTACTGGCGCAAAGTCATGGAGACCTAGTCAAGTGTCCTCGAAGATTTCCATGGATGTCTGGATCGAGCTCAACCAGTTGTACGCCGAGTACTCGCGCGCGGTCGACAGCGGGGACTGGGATCGCTGGGTCGAACTGTTTGCGGACGACTGCGTCTATCGACTCGTGCCCCGCGAAAACCATGAGCGGGGGTTCCCGCTCGCGACGCTTTCCTTCTCGGGGAAGGGAATGCTCAGGGATCGCGTGTACGGCATGAGGGAAACGCTGTTCCATGATCCCTACTACCAACGGCACGTTGTGGGACCGATCGCCGTCCTTCAGGTGGAGGGTGGATCCGTCAGGTCGGAGGCCAACTACGCCGTCTACAGGACGAAGCTCTCCGATGTGACGATTGTCTACAATGTCGGGCGATACCTGGACATCGTGGTTCCCACACCGGAGGGGATGCGGTTCCGGGAACGAGTCTGTGTGTATGACAGTGAACTGATTCCGAATTCGATCATCTATCCGATCTGAGGTTGCCGTGACGGAAATTGACTGGGTCGACGTAATTGCGGTGGATGAGGTGCCGGAGGACGACGTCGTATGCGTTTCCGCCGGAGGCCGGGAAATAGCGCTTTACCAGGTCGAAGGGCAGGTCTTTGCGACGAGCAACCTCTTCACGCATGGTACTGCGCGCCTCTGCGACGGTTTCCTCGACGGCCACGCGATCGAGTGCCCCTTGCATCAGGGGCGATTCGATATCCGTACCGGCCAGGCGCTCGCGGAACCGGCTGTCGATCCTCTGCCGACGTTCGCGACAAAAGTCGACGCGGGCAGGGTTCTGGTAAAGCTCGGCTGAATGACAATGAAAATCTATGACTTCTTCCGAAGCGGGACATCGCACAGGTTGCGCATCGCGCTCAACCTGAAGGGCCTGGCCTACGACCAAGTCGCGGTGAACCTTCGTGTAGAGGAGCACCTTCGGGACGAATATGCGCGCATCAATCCGCAGAGGCTGGTTCCGGCCCTCGTGGAGGGCGAGCACGTCCTGACGCAGACACCCGCCATCATCGAGTGGCTGGAAGAGCGCTTTCCGGCGCCAGCCTTGTTGCCAAAAGATCCCTATGATCGGGCACATGTCCGGGCGCTTGCCGCGCTTGTCGGCTGCGACATCCACCCCCTGAACAACCGAAGGGTCCTGGAACGTCTTAGGCATCGGTTCGGGGCGGATGAATCTGCGATCGCGGAATGGTGCGCGGCGTGGATCAAGCCGGGATTCGACGCTTACGAGGCGCTGATAGCCGGTCGCGGCCAGCAGGGCCATTTCTCTTTCGGCGCGACACCGTCGCTGGCGGACGTATACCTTGTCCCGCAGGTCGAGAGCGCGCGTCGTTTCGGGGTCGACTTGGCGGCCTGGCCCCGTCTGTTGGAAATCGACAGGCAGTGTGGCTTGCTCGAAGCGTTCCAGCGCGCGGCGCCGGGGCGACAGGCCGACGCGGGTTGAAGCCTGTGTCGACGTCTACGGGCGCGGCTTGAAATAGTCCGGAGTAGGCAGGTTCATGGGGGAAAGCATTTCGACCGACTGCGTCCCGCCAGCCAAGCGGCTGGAGTTCTGGCGCGATGCCGTCTGCGATGTCTTCATGCATCTGGAAGTCGATGTTCCGAAGGCTGAACGCGTGTTCTTCAATGGGTCGATCCTGGGTCGATCGACGCGCGGGAGGATCCGGCGCAACGACGTCAAGGCTTCCCGTCAGCGGGTTTTCCTTTCGGAGTACGGCGTCAGTCGACTGTCGTCGGATTCTTACTACCTGCTGCTCCAGCGAACGGGTCGAGCTATCGTAGAACAGGGTGGGCGTACAGCAGTCGTCGGACCGGGTGAGTTCGCGCTTTTCAGGCCTACTAGCCCGTTGACCATGGACCTGCCGGAACACTTCCTTCATGAAATCGTCGAGTTCCCGGGTCCTCTGCTGAGGCGGAGCCTGCATGACCCGGAGCAGCTCTGTTGTCGAACGGTTACATCCAGGGGGGTATTCTGGCGACTACTCCACGACGCGCTGGAGGAGCTGCGGGACCCACCGGAAGACGTTCCCGCTGCCGACGCCGAGAGTCTGGATGATGTGCTGGTGGCGCTATTGTGCGGTGCGCTCCGGTCGCCGTGCGTCGGGACCGAGGCCAAGGAAAGAAATGCCGAACTGTCCCACCGCGAGCGCATTCGCGCGGTCGTTCGGGAACAGCTTTTCGATCCGGAACTGTCGGTGGCAACCATCGCGGAACGCGTCAACCTGTCAACGAGCTACGTGCATCGCCTGTTTACGGCGGAAGGTCGAACGCTGGGTGCGTGGATGTGGGAGCAGCGGCTGGAGGCGTCCTGCCGGATGCTGAAGTCGCAGGACGGAACGGGGCGTTCCATTACCGAAGTGGCCCACGCCGTGGGTTTCAAGGATCTTGCGCATTTCAGTCGTGCATTCAAGTCGAGCTTCGGCTGCAGTCCCCGGGAGTACCGTCAGGAGGTGATGGCAGGTCGCCCTCCGATACGGGAAAAGGTCGTCGCGCCTTTGGGTTTGGGGTCGGGAATTGCTTGAATCAACGTGTCGATGGTGGCTGCGATGAATGGTCGTGGATGTGTCGTTTCGGGTGCCGGAAGTTACGTCAGCCAGCAGGGTTCCATCTATGCGCCTGGCATCAGTGCGGAAACGGTCGGCTCGAAGACCGTCTTCCTGGGAATTGTCACTATTCCGCCGGGTGGCCGAACGAGCGCGCACATCCACGAGTTCCATGAGTCGGCCTTCTACGTCCTCAGCGGTGAGGTCGTAGAGCTTTACACTGGTTCGCGACTGGAGTGCGTCGACACCGCGCGCCCCGGTGACTACCTCTATATCCCTGAAAATGTGCCTCATGTCGCGGTGAATCGGGGCAAGTCGCCGGCCGTTTTCATCGGTGTCCGCAACGAAGCCACCGCACAGGAAAGCGTCGTCTTGATGCCGGAACTCGACGCCCTCGTGCCCTGATGCCACGCTCGGTCCAGCTGTTCCTTGTCCTGCTGGCCTCGAGAGGCATGGCAGCGGGGTATGGCGAAGACGTACGACTGGAGGCGTCGGCCGTCACGCCTGTCAACGTTTCCGTTGTCGACGCCCGGATTGGCGGACGGCACGCGGTAAAGGTTATCAAGGACGATGCCGTGAAGGCATTCGACGAGCCGACCTTTGCGAGGGTGGGCGGAAAACCGTTCCGGGACGGTACGATCCAGGTCCGTGTCTACAGCCGCTTGCTGAAGGACGCTCCGGAGCTTGCGCGCGGTTTCCTTGGTATCGTGTTTCGCGTCAACGCGGATGCGTCGCGCTTCGAGGGAATCTATGTCCGCCCTCTGAATGCACGAGTCGAGGACCAGGTCCGGCGGAATCATTCCATCCAGTATTTCTCGTATCCCGACTACAAGTTCGACCGCCTGAGGGTGGAGTCGGCAGGAAAGTACGAGGCCTATGCGGACATGGACATGGAGGAGTGGATAGACCTTCGTATCGAGGTCAGGGGCGAACGGGCCAGACTATTCATCAACGGTGCAAAACAACCGTCGCTCGTCGTAACGGACCTCAAGCAGGGCGTCGGAGAAGCAGGTGCCGTCGGTCTCTGGACGGAAGTCGGGACCGAGGCATACTTCTCGGATCTGCGTATCAGTAGCGAATGAGGCCGCAATGGGCCATGGAGTCGAAACATGAATAACTGCGTGAGGGTAGGGCTTGCCTACCTTGCGTCCGCCCTCTGCGCGGTTCTTGCGGGAGAACCGGCAGGCAAAGGTGAGGTCACATCCAATGTCGACGTTGGTCCCGGATTATCGAGGGAGGCTCGGGCGGCCGCCGACCGGATGATCGCAAAGGGCGCAACCGGGTTCGTGGTCGCCGCCGGCAAGGGGGGGCGCGAGGTTTCCCGCGTCAGGGTGGGGGACATCGGGGTCGACGCTCAATTGCCCATCGCGTCCGCCTCCAAATGGCTGACGGCGGCGACTGTCCTGGCCGTGGTCGACGAAGGAAAGTTGTCTCTCGATGCGCCGATCTCCACGTGGCTGCCGACAGTCCAGGGCGAAGCGGCCTCTCTGACAATTCGGCAGCTGCTTTCCCAGACTTCGGGGCTCGCGGGCTCGGTTGCGGACCTCTACGATCTCCGTCAGGACGCACGTATCACGCTCGCGCAGTCCGCCCAGGAAGTGACGGCGCGCCCGCTGGCGCACCGGCCGGGCCAGGTCTTCGTCTATGGCGGGCCTGGCTTCCAGGTCGCGGGGGCAGTGGTGGAAGCGGTTACCGGCAAACGCTGGAACCAGATCTTCGAGGAGAAGATCGCTCGTCCCCTGGGGATGGGTCACACGTACTGGACGCACCTCAGGTTCGACGCGCCGATGCAGCCTCCGGATGCCGATACGCTCAATCCGGTGCTTCAGGGCGGCGCCGTCAGCACCGCAGGGGACTACATGCGGTTCCTCGGCATGCTTGCGCGGGGCGGCGTCTACGAAGGAAAACGGATCCTGTCCCGCAAGAGCGTCCGCGCGATGCTCTCCGACCAGACCACCAGCGCCACGATGACGCCAACCGGTGCCGGCGTTCTGGAGTCCGCGCATTACGGGCTCGGCAACTGGTGCGAAACCTGGGATTCGCGCGGACGTTGCGATCGCAGTTCGAGCATCGGCGCATTTGGTGCTTATCCCTGGCTCGAGCAGAAATCCGGAAGATTCGGCATCGTGTTCATCTACCTGCAGGAAAACGCGTTCCGCGTTTGGCCGGAAATGCAGGCAATCCGGGACGCGATGTAGCGTCGGTTCCCGCGGCGACGGTGTGGGTTCGACAAGCAGGTGAGGGTAGTCGTGAAAAGACGTCGGGAATCTTCATTCTGGAATGCCGCGGCGCGGATCGTTTCCATCACGTTGTGCCTTGGAACTGCGGCTAGCCATGCGCAGCACCAGCTCACGGCGCCCGGCGGAGCCGACGCTGCCGCGCCCGGGGCGGAGGTCTACAACGGACTTTGCATTACCTGCCACGGTCGTGAGGGCGTGGCGGGTGCGGACCAGCGCGCACCTCGGTGGGAGACCCTTCGGCAGTATCCGCCGGAGCGGCTTCTCGACGCATTGAACACCGGCAAAATGCAGGCGCAGGCGTCCTCCCTCGACGCCACGCAGCGGCGCGATGTTTCCGAATGGGTTGCCGGCCGGAAGTTGGGTTCATTGCCGTTGCTTGCGCCCGAGAACATGCCCAACCAGTGCAGGTCCCCAGGCGCCCCGGGCGCGGAATCGGGCTGGAATGGCTGGGGCAGGGATTCCAGCAACAGCCGTTACCAGTCGGGCAGGGAGGCCGGGCTGAACGCCCGGAACGTACGCAGGCTGAAGCTGAAATGGGCCTTCGGGCTTCCGGGCGGCGCGCAGGTCGCGTCGCAACCGGCCGTCGTCGGAGGGCGTCTTTACATCGGCAGCGACGCGGGCCATGTTTATTCGCTCGATGCCAAATCAGGTTGCGTGCATTGGGCCTACAAGGCCGAGTCCGCCGTTCGGACGGCGCCGCTTGTTGCACCGCTCAACGACAACAGCGGGGCGCTTGCGGTTTTCGTCGGGGACCTGCGGGGCAAGGTTTACGCCATCGATGCGGCGAGTGGTCGACTCGTCTGGTCGACGCAGGTCGACCAGACGCCGTCCCTCCGCATCATGGGGACGCCCGCCGTGTACGGCGGTCGTGTTTTCGTGGGCGTATCGTCCGGCGAGGAAGGTGCGCTTGGCCAGAAAGACTACGAGTGTTGCCGGTTCCGCGGTTCCGTGACAGCGTTGGACAGCACCTCGGGTCGCGAGTTGTGGAAGACCTACGTCATCGACGAGCCGAAGCCGCGTCTGGATCCGGTCACCGGCGCACGGGGCTGGGGGCCTTCAGGTGGCGGCGTCTGGTCGCCCCCGACGGTCGACGCAAAGCGTCGGCGCATTTATGTCGGGACAGGCAATGCCTATACGTCCCCCGCCGGACCGCTCAATGATTCCGTCCTCGCGCTGGATATGGATACGGGCGAGATCGCCTGGTCGCGTCAGGACACACCGGACGATGTGTGGCTTTTCGGGTGCCAGGATGGCGTGGCGGGTTGTGCTGCCAAAGTGGGCCCGGACTGGGACTTCGCAGCGTCCGTCATGCTGAAGCAGTTGCCGGGTGGCAAGGACATCCTGGTTGCCGCCCACAAGGGCGGCGTCGCCCTCGCGCTGGACCCGGATCGGCATGGCGCCGTCGTCTGGCGCACCAACATGGCGGCGAGGCACCCTTCTTTCTACGGGGACGTCCTGTTCGGCGGCGCTGCAGACAGCACTCGGGCCTATTACGCCTTGCAGGAAACCGCGGCTGTCGTTGCCCTGAACCTTTCGGATGGCAGCCGTGCGTGGACCCAGCCCATAAAGGCGATCGAGGGTCGTTCGGAACGGGTTGGCGCGGGGGCTGCCGTGACGGCCATACCGGGCGCCGTCTTCAGCGGCAGCTGGGACGGCATGTTGCGCGCCTATTCCGCCAAGGACGGCAAGGAGCTTTGGAGCTTCGATACGGTCAGGTGGTATGAGCCCGTCAACGGGGTGCCAGCCCGGGGCGGCTCGATGGGTGGGCCTGGTCCCACTGTTGCCAACGGAATGATGTACGTGGGGACGGGATACGTGGGCGTCAGCAATGGCCTGCCGGGCAACGCCCTGCTGGCATTTGGGCTATGAAGGCGCCGCTATGTCGTCTCGCGATGCTCGTCATCCCCTTTACATTGCTTGCTGCCACGGCTGCGGCAGTGGCCGGTGGCGATGCCCAGGGTCTGTACCACGGCGCATAACAACCAGCCTATGAACTGGTCTATGAGTCCGAAGTCACGATCTCTCCGGCAGTGGATTTCGGCGACACCATCGAGGGTCACCGACGGGTCATCCCGATCACGGGTGGCGCGGACTGGAACCTGACACGACGCGACGGCGGCTCCAGCGTGGAGGCCGATTACTACCTGCGTACCGACGACGGCGTGGTGATCCGGAACCACAACCAGGGCGTGCGGGGCAACGAAGCGGCGTCAGCTGCGCCCGATGCCCCCGAAACCTTCTTCATGTACACGATACCGACATTCAAGGCGCCGGCATCGAGCCGCTATGACTGGATGAACCGCGCCGTGTTCATTGGAACGCTGCAGGGCAGGAAAGGGCAGACGGGCGCGGTCCTGATCCGCGTCTTCAAACTCGTCTAGGCGATCTCGAACGGTTGGCAGTACGGCGACAACTCTTTACCGATGTATCCGAGCCGGTCGCCAGTGGACGAAGCCGACGCTGTCCATCGTTCCCTGCATGATCCCGATGTTGTCGATCCGGGCGATGCGGCCGTTCCGGTGACGGTTGAATATGCCCTGACGCCACTGGGTCTCACCCTGAATGAAGCCGTGGCCGCCTTGACCTACTGGGCTGAACGGAACATGCCGGCGATCCTGAAGGCCCGGCAGGCCTTTGATGTCCGGAAGGCGAGGGTCGCATGACGACCATTCGAAAACGCAGGAAATATCCATGACCCACCCGCGACTGTTCTTCGCACTGCTTGGTCTGTGGTGCGTCGGCGCGCAGGCGGCCGACTGGGGCAAGGCCAATGTCCAGTGGCTGCATGGGAACGGTTATGAGCTCGTCAATCCGTCGCGCTCCATCCTGACGTTCGAGTGCGCCAACGGCTGGCAGTACGGCGACAACTTCCTTTTCGTCGATGTATCCGAGCCCGGCGCAAAGGGAACCAGCCTTTACGCCGAGTTTTCGCCCCGCTTCAGCGTGGGTTCCCTTGCCGGCAGGAATACCTCGTTCGGAATCGTCAAGGATGTGTTGCTCGCCGCCACGCAGGAGATGGGTGACGGTGTTCGCGCCACGCTGGTGGGTCCCGGGTTTGCCTTGGACCTGCCGGGATTCGCCTTTGCCGATCTCAATCTCTACTACCGGAAGAGCAGTCGCGACGGGCTCGCGGAACAGAGCCATTCCGGGTTCCAGGCTACCGTTGACTGGTTGCTTCCCTTCGCGCTATCGCGGCGCCGCGCCTGCTGATCGATGCCAGCAACTGGTTCGGCGCGTCGGGCAAGGTGTTGGTCGGCATCGAGTACCAGATCTGGCGCAACAAGTTCGGTATCCGGGGCGTCAACGAGGGCGTGCCCCAAGCCATGGTGAAGTGGATCCTGTAAGGCACATGCAGTGTCATCGCTCTCGCTAGGGCAGCCGTTCGCCCCGCGAGGCCGCCAGGACGGCGTACCACTCGGTTCTCGTCCATTCGACCTTGAAAGCATCCCGCGAGGCGAGAATCCTTGCCGGCGATTGCGAGCCGACGATCGGGATGATCCGTGCCGGATGCACCAGGATCCAGGAAAGCGCTGCGGCCGCTACATCGACGCCATACCGTTCGGCCTGCCCCCGCAACAGTGCGGCCAGCGGATGGCCGTCCTGCAGAAGTCGTCCGCCACCGAGGGGTGACCACGCGAGCACGGCCATTCTCCGCGCCATCGCCTGGTCCAGCGTGCCGTCATACAGGGGCTGATAGTGGAGCGCGGAGAATTCAGGTTGCGTGGCGACGAGGGGAATGGGTAGGTAAGCCTGCAGTGCGTCCACTTCGGCGGGACCGTAGTTTGAAACCCCGACGTGCCTGATTTGCCCTGCATCCACTTTCGCCTGCAGTGCCTGGGCGACCTCACGGGGGTGCGCGAGGAAGTCCCGGCGATGGATCTGGAAAAGATCGACACAGTCGATGCCCATGCGTCGCAGGGAGGCGTCCAGGGCGTCTTCCAGGTACGTCGCTGACGAATCGTAGGGAACCCCGGGTCTGATTCCGGCCTTGGTCGCGATGACCATCCGGGCGCGCAGGTCGGGGCGGACCGCCAGCGCCTTGCCCAACAGCGATTCTGCACCTCCAAAACCATCAGGCGAATCCGCACCATAGATATCGGCCGTGTCGAACAGCGTGATGCCCGCGTCGAGTGCTGCTTCGATGCGGGCGACCACTGCGCCGATGTCGTCCCGGCCGTCGGCGCTGGCCAGTCGCCACATGCCCCAGGCGAGCGGGAAGCTGGAAATACCGCTGGTGCCCAGAGGAATCGGCAGGGAGGAAGGTTTCATGATGTTCCGGAAAGGGGGTGACAGTCCCGGTAGGATGCGCCGAGGATCACAGGACTGGCCAGAGATCGAGGAGACGGACGTGGCACAGAGATATCAGGATATTCCGGATCGCCTCAGGAAGTTCATTGTCGAGCAGAAGGTATTCTTCGTGGCGACTGCCGCCGCCGACGGACACGTGAACCTGTCTCCCAAGGGCATGGACTCGCTGCGGGTGATCGGGAAGAACCGCGTCATCTGGCTGAACGTCACGGGCAGCGGTAACGAAACCGCGGCGCACGTGCAGGAGAACCCGCGCATGACAGTGATGTTCATGTCGCTGGCCGGTGCTCCCATGATTCTCAGGCTGTATGGCACGGCGAAAGTCGTGCATCGGAACGACGCAGAGTGGGCGTCGCTGTTTTCCGAGTTTCCGTCGATCCCCGGCGCGCGACAGATTTTCGACATGGACATCAGCCTGGTCCAGACCTCCTGCGGCATGGCCGTCCCGCTCTTCGATTTCGTCGCGGACCGGGACGCGCTGTCCGTCTGGGCCGGAAAGCAGGGCGAAGAGGGCATGCGAAAATACTGGCGCGAGGAAAACCAGGTCAGTCTCGATGGCAAACCGACGGCCATCGTGGAGAAGAACTGCTGAAAAGGCGCCAGCTGCGCGGCGCAGACCGCAGGGTCGGCGGATTCCGCGCTAAACAGGAATGGCCTCGATGACGCTCATTCGCCCGGGATTCACGGTGACCTTTTCCGCCGCAAACCCGGCACTTCCGAGAAATTCCCGGAATTGCGCGAGGGATCGCTCGCGCCCGGGGGACCAGATCATCATCAGGACGTCGAAATCGAAAGCCATGTCGGGCGCGATCCTCTCCGGCAGAAGTCGATCGATGACGATGAGCCTGCCGGTTGGCGCCATGGCCTTGCGAACCGAATCGAGGATGGCGATGCATTGGGCATCGTCCCAGTTGTGCAGGACCTGCTTCAGCAGATAGAGGTCGCCACCCGCCGGTACCGAGCGGAGGAAGTCGCCGCCGGCGGTTTCGATGCGATGGCCCTGCGGATGCAGGCGCAGACGCTCGGCAGCCTGCGCCGCCACCTCCGGCAGGTCGAAGACGATGCCGCGCGCATCGGGGTATCTCGCCAGCAGCCCCAGCAGCAAGGTCCCGTGGCTGCCACCGATGTCCACGGCGAGCCGGAACGGATCGAGCGCGAGTTGCCCCAGGATCAGCGGTTCGTCTTGCACCGTGATCTGGCTCATGCGCTGGGCGAAATGGTCCGCCTGCTCCGGGTGCTCGGCGAGGTACTCGAAAACGGGTTTTCCGTATCGGACTTCAAACGCCGTCTTGCCGGTTCGAAGTGCCGCGCCGAGTTGCATGCCGGCCTGTAGCGCCATCCCCTGCACCAGGGTCGAGGCGCGCAGGGTTTGCAGCGCGCGGGATCTCGGCGTGTGGTGGATACTGCCATCGGCCGCGATGTCCAGCACGCCCTGCGAGGCCAGCAGACGGATCACTCGACCCAGCTTCGATTCGTCCATGCCGGCGCGCGCAGCGAGTTCTTCAAGCTGCACGGACTGGGCGTCCCACTGGTCGAGCAGACGGGTGCTGGCAACGGCGTGCAACATCGCCTGCAGGGCGGTGATCTCATGCAGCCATTGCTGCAGGTCCTGCGGGTGATCGAGCAGTTCGCCGATGGTCTTTTCCATGGGTCGAACTTAAGGCTTGAAGGCTGGTTCAGGGAAGTGATCGGCCTGTCGTTGACGACGGATGGGTTCTACCGGAATCATCAGGACCGATGCCGGTGATCGCGCGGGATGCACAGCCAGACCTCACGGTGGCTGCCCAGACATTGCCTGAGCACAACGCTTCACATCGCGTGCTGGAAAAACCCGGATTTGAGTGCAGGGGTTCGCTGGCGCACCCCGAGGACGGCACGGTTCTCGAATGGCAGATGTCCAGCCCGGTCGCCTGATATGCAACATCGGCGTACCGGGATGCAAAGGCCGACAGGAGCGCGCGTCAGGACTGACTGATGCAGTCGAATGGTGCCCAGGAGAGGACTCGAACCTCCA
>JBEEKA010000109.1:0-3761 GCA_041168985.1 Pseudomonadota bacterium
GACACGGCCATCACGCCCTCGAGCATGGACAGGCCGTCGGTGTCGAGCAGCCCCTGCTCCTGCGCATCGCGCAGCACTTCAATCAGCTGCCGCCGGTCCTTCGGGCCCGTGAGATGCCTGAGACGGCGACGCCAGGTGCTGCCGGAGGAGGTGCTCATGGCGTGCGATAGGGATTGGCGATGCCGAGGCTGCGCAAAACGGTGATCTCGCGTCGCTCCATTCGGACGGCATCGGACTCGACTTCGTGGTCGTAACCGACGAGGTGCAGCGCGCCGTGGACCACGAGATGCGCCCAGTGGTCGCGCTCCGCCTTGCCCTGTTCGAGCGCCTCGCGCTTCAGCACGACCGGACAGATGACGATGTCACCCAGCGGCCGCGGCATGACCCCGGCGGGCGCCGTGGACGGGAAGGACAGCACGTTCGTCGGCTTGTCCTTGCCCCGGTATTCGCGGTTCAGGCGGCGCATCGCGGCCGGCGTCACGACCTGCACGGCGATCTCCGCACCCGCGGCACGCGCGCCCAGGGCCGCGGCTGCCCAGCCCGCGATGGATTTCGCGGACGGCGCCTTCGCCGTCGTCCGCCTGCCGATGTCGACGCGCAGCGCCGGCTTCGATTTCGGGGCAGGCCGCGGCGTCACGGTCGCGAGCCCTCGCCGGTACGCTCCGCATGGGCCTCGTAGGCCTGCACGATCCGCTGCACGAGCGGATGGCGCACGACGTCGCCCGCATCGAAGAACGAGAAGGCCACGCCCTGCACGCCGCGCAGGAACTGCAGCACGTGCAGGAGGCCGGACTGCCGGCCTGCGGGCAGGTCGGTCTGCGTGACGTCGCCGGTCACGACGGCGTGCGAGCCGAAACCAATGCGCGTCAGGAACATCTTCATCTGCTCGGGCGTCGTGTTCTGCGCTTCGTCGAGGATTATGAAGGATTCGTTCAGCGAGCGGCCGCGCATGAAGGCGAGCGGCGCGACTTCGATGACATTGCGCTCGATGAGTCGCGCCACGCGGTCGAAACCCAGCATCTCGTACAAGGCGTCGTACATCGGGCGCAGGTAGGGATCGACTTTCTGGGTGAGGTCGCCCGGCAGGAAGCCGAGACGCTCGCCCGCCTCGACCGCCGGACGAACCAGCACGATGCGCCGTACGCGCTCGACCTGCAGGGCCTCGACGGCGCAGGCCACGGCAAGATAGGTCTTGCCGGTGCCGGCCGGCCCCACGCCGAAGGTCAGGTCGTGCGTGTGGATGCTCGCGAGATACTGCTTCTGGTGCGGGCCCCGCGCGCGGATCACGCCGCGCGGCACGCGCGCGATGCCATCGCCAGGTTCGACGGCCCGAGGATCCGCGGCACGCTGCGTCGGCTCGGCGGCGCTTTCCTCGTGTTCACGCAGGGCGAGGTGCACGTCGGGCAGGTCCACGTCCCCACCCTTGTCGGTCATCTCGAAGAGGTCGCGCAACACCTGTTCGGCCGACGCGGCCCGCGCGCCATCGACGCGGAACAGGTTGCCGCGACGGCGCAGGCCCACGCCCAGGCGCTGCTCGATGAGACGGAGGTTCTGGTCCAGCGGGCCGCAAAGCGTCGCGAGCCGCGCGTTGTCCTCGGGCTCCAGCGCGAACTCCAGCGGCTTCACGCGTCCACCATCCGGCCTCGCAGCGAATTCGGCAGCGCCTCGGTGATCTCGACGTCGACGAAGCGGTTGAGGAGCGAAGCCGGTCCGGCGAAGTTCACCCAGCGGTTGTTCTCGGTGCGGCCTGCAAGTTCGCTCGCATCGCGGCGCGAAGGTCTTTCGACCAGCACGGTCTGGCGCGAGCCGACCATGCCGCGACTGATCTCGCGGGCCTGCTCGTTGAGCACGGCCTGCAGGCGCGCGAGGCGTTCCTGCTTCACCTCCCAGGGCACGTCATCCGGCAGCGACGCCGCGGGGGTGCCCGGGCGGCGGCTGTAGATGAAGCTGAAGGACTGGTCGAAATTCACGTCGCGGGTGAGGGCGATCGTCTGCTCGAAGTCGCGCTCCGTCTCGCCGGGGAAGCCGACGATGAGATCGGTCGAAATGCAGATGTCCGGCCGCACCGCACGCAGGCGGCGCAGCTTTTCCTTGTACTCGAGCGTCGTGTAGCCGCGGCGCATGAGCTGCAGGATCCGGTCCGACCCGCTCTGCACCGGCAGGTGCAGGAAATTGGCGAGCTTCGGGGTCCGGGCGAACGCGGCCACGAGCGAGTCCGAGAAGTTGATCGGGTGGGAGGTCGTGAAGCGGATGCGGCGCAGCCCCTCGTAACCCGCGACCTCGAGGATCAGCTGGCCGAGGTCCATCGCCGTCCCTTCCTCGCGCGCGCCTTCGTAGGCGTTCACGTTCTGGCCCAGCAGCGTGATCTCGCCGACGCCCTGGTCGACCAGCGACCGCACCTCGGCGAGCACGTCGGCCGCGGGCCGGCTGATCTCTTCGCCGCGGGTATAGGGCACGACGCAGTAGCTGCAGAACTTGCTGCAGCCTTCCATGATCGAGACGAAGGCCGTCGCCCCTTCCGCCCGCGGCGGCGGCAGGCGGTCGAACTTTTCGATTTCGGGAAAGCTGACGTCGATCTGCGCCCGGCCGCTGCTGCGCAGCGCGGCAATCATGTCCGGCAGGCGATGGACGGTCTGCGGTCCGAACACGAGATCGACATAGGGTGCGCGGGCCGTGATGGCATCGCCTTCCTGGCTGGCGACGCAGCCGCCGACCCCGATGATGAGTCCCGGGCGGGCCTGTTTCAGGGCGCGCCAATGCCCCAGCAGCGAGAAGACCTTGTCCTCGGCCTTGTCGCGGACCGAGCAGGTATTCATGAGCAGGATGTCCGCCGACTGTTCGTCAGGGGCGGGCGTGAGGCCTTCCCAGGCGCCGAGCACGTCCCCCATGCGGGAGGAGTCGTACTCGTTCATCTGGCAGCCAAAGGTCTTGATGAAGTAGCGGCCGGGCATAAGGGGAAAGCCTTGTAGGGTACCGGTTTTCGGGCCTCCCCGCAGTCCCGTAGGTGCTTTACGCAGACAGGGCCAACATTTGATCTCGATCAATGCGGGCCCCGGCACCGGTCAAGACAATCTGCCGCACCACGTCAAGGGAGTAAGCAATGGCCGAGGCCAGCTTCTATAACGACAAGGTCGTGCGGCAGTTCGCCGTGATGACCGTAGTCTGGGGCATCGTCGGCATGGCCGTCGGCGTCCTCATCGCCGCCCAGCTGTACTGGCCGGCCCTCAACTTCGACCTGCCCTGGTTCAGCTTTGGGCGTCTGCGCCCGCTGCATACCAATGCGGTCATCTTCGCCTTCGGCGGCTGCGCGCTGTTCGCGACCAGCCTCCACGTGGTGCAGCGCACATGCCACGTCAGGCTTCTCTCGGATGGACTGGCGTCCTTCGTGTTCTGGGGCTGGCAGCTGATCATCCTGTCGGCCGCCATTTCCCTGCCGCTGGGCTACACCCAGGGCAAGGAATACGCGGAACTGGAATGGCCGATCGACATCGTGATCGCGCTGGTCTGGGTCGCCTACGCGGTGCTCTATTTCGGCACGATCATGAAGCGCCGCGTGAAGCATATCTACGTGGCGAACTGGTTCTTCGGCGCCTTCATCATCGCCGTCGCCCTGCTGCACATCGTCAACAGCATCGCGATACCGGTGGGCGCGATGAAGTCCTACTCCGTCTACGGCGGCGCCGTCGATGCGATGGTGCAATGGTGGTACGGCCACAACGCGGTCGGCTTCTTCCTCACCGCCGGCTTCCTCGGGATCATGT
>JBEEKA010000110.1:0-5019 GCA_041168985.1 Pseudomonadota bacterium
GGTGGATCCCCGCCGCTGATGCGCGAGATGATGATCGCGATGGCGGTCTCGCCGCCGGCAATGGCGTTGTCCTTCCAGACGCCGCCACGGGCGCGGTAAGCGTCGGCGATCACCTTGATGGCAGCCGATTCACCTCCGGAGACCCACCAGTGCATGACCTCTGCCTCGCTTTCGTTCTTAGGCGAGGAACAGCCTGCGGCCAGAGCCGCGCTGGCCAGAACGGCCACCCACTTGGAATGCTTCATCCCGCCCCCTGTCATGCCGGCGCCCCGGCTTTGAACGAATAGTGTGGACTGACGACGACCCCTGGACGTTGCGATATTAGCGCTAAACTAAACCGCCGCGCCAGTAGCACTGGCCCTGCCGACGGCGCACTGCCGCATTGAAGGAAAAACGAGGCGCGGGGTAGTCTGGCCTCCCCTAGGCAAATACGGGTCGGCCCGTTCAGGAACCGCGCCCCTGCCCCCGAGAACACCATGTCTGAACCTGTCCGCTTCGGTCTCGTCGGCACCGGCCATTGGGCCAGCGCCGTTCACCTTCCTGCCCTGCAGGGTATTCCCGGGGTCCAGCCTGTGGCCCTCCATGGCCGCAACCCGGCACTGGCGCGCGAACAGGCCCGGCGTTTCGGGATGCGCAGCCTGGACGATTACGACGCCTTCCTCGACGCGGTCGACGCCGTCAGCTTCGCGGTACCGCCGGCTGTCCAGTTGCCGCTGGCGATCCGGGCCGCCGAACGCGGGAAAGGGCTGTTGCTCGAAAAGCCGATCGCCGCGACCTTGCGCGGGGCCCGGGACTTGCTCGCCGCGATCGAAAAGGCTCGCTGCCCCACGGCGGTGTTCCTCTCGCGCCAGTACAGCCCCGTCACGCTGTCCCTGATCGCGCAGGCCCGCGCATCCGGCGCGACGCGCGTCGAGGCGGATTACCGCTCGGGCGCGATGGTTCCCGGCAGCCCTTTCGCGAGCTCCACCTGGCGCGAAGGCCCGGCAGGGGCGTTACTGGACATGGGGCCCCACCTGATGGGGGTGGCCGTGTCGATCCTCGGGCCGGTGGAATCGGTCAGGGCGAGCAGCGCGGACGGCATCGGTTGCGAAGTCCAGGCCCGTCACCGGGACGGAGGCCGCTCGACGGCCCGCATCTTCCTTCACGACCCCACGCTTGACCCGGATGACGAACGCTATACCTGTGCGGGACCTGCGGGGACCGTGCAGGCCGGCCCTTGTCGACATGACGGGATTGCCTGCTACCGGGCAACCGTGCAAAGCCTGCTGCACGGCCACTCGACCCTTCCGGCACCGGATGCCCGCTTTGCCTGCGAGCTTGCAGCGATCCTGGAGGCCGCGGCTGCGAGCCTCGCCTCGGGTGGACGCGAGCTGGCAAAGCCATAACTGGAGAGCAGGCAAAGGCCACCCACAGGCCCGCCCGAAAAGGTGAACTGGGCCAGGAAACTTTCGGGCGGCCAACTGCCGAGTGGTCATTCAGACTTCCCGTCGTCGTTGAATCGCCTCAAGACTGGCGATGGTGCGGCCTGTGCGGCCCCGGCTCATGGCAGGCTTTCCAGCAATTCCGATGCAGAGTGTCGGAAGACGAGAAGCGATTACCCACACGGCCGCCAACGGTTCACGGTCCTGCAGGTCAGTCCGACTGCGTCTGGGCCGCCGTGCGTTCTCCCCGGGGAGATGTAGCGGCACCTGTTGACAGCTTCGAATCCCGCGTTTAGCGTTAAATCGCTTTGGCGGGGGGAGTGCGCTCGACATGGGGCAAACCGGCTCGGCCCGTGTCCTGCCAGGCAATTGCACCCGCGAA
Source organism: Pseudomonadota bacterium (assembly GCA_041168985.1). Classification (GTDB taxonomy): domain Bacteria; phylum Pseudomonadota; class Gammaproteobacteria; order Steroidobacterales; family Steroidobacteraceae; genus ZC4RG30. Next base: position 1,804 of record JBEEKA010000110.1, read on the forward strand.
AGAGGAAGGGAGCACATGAACCCCATGGGAATCTCGGCACACACATTCATCTGGAATGACGGGCAGACCGTCGCGAGCCTCGACGACGCGCTAGCCGGTGCCCGCAAGGCGGGGTTCAGGGTGCTCGAGCTGCCGGGCTTCGACCGCAAGGTCGTAGACCCCGACCGCGTGGCCCGCCGCGCGGCAGAGCTGGGCGTCACCCTCCTGGCTTCCGCCGGACTGCCGCCCGAGTGCGACGTCAGCAGCGACGATCCGGCCACGGTGGCGCGCGGCGAGGCCTACCTGAACGAAGCCGTGGCCGTGGCCCGTGACCTCGGCAGCCGGCAGATGAGCGGCCCGATCTTTTCCGCGCACCAGAAGTTCAGGGTGCTGCCGACGCTCAGGAACTGGGAAACCAGTGTCGGGGTGCTGCAACGCGTGGCCGAACGCGCCAAGGCCGCCGGCGTAGCCCTGAGCCTCGAACTGGTGAACCGCTACGAGACAAACCTGATCAACACGGTGAAGCAAGGCGTGCAGTACATCCGGGACACGGGTTCCGACAACATCTACCTGCACCTCGACACCTTCCACATGAATATGGAGGAGGACGATCCGGCGCAGGCGATCCGCCACGCGGGCCGGCACATCGGCTACTTCCACGTGGGCGAGAGCAATCGCGGCTACCTGGGAGTGGGCACCATCGACTTCGCGCCGATCTTCGATGCGCTGGTGGCGGTCGGGTACCAGGGGCACGTGGGCATAGAAGCATTCAATGCCGCGACCTGCGGCGACTGGCTGAAGGCGATCTGCGCAATTTGGCGCGAGAACTGGAGCGACTGCGACACGTACGCACGCCACGCGCTGCGCTTCGTAGAAGGGCAATGGGAAGATGCCCGCCGGCGCGCGGGCGCCTACGCAGGCTGAGCTGCCACCCCAACCTTGCCCGATGGGCCCGTGGCACGTCGTGCCGGCGGGCCTTCATCAGTCACCTCGGGCCATCGGGCTGCCGACAGCCGGACCGCTGACGGATCCGGCCGGCGGCGATCAGCGGCTCACCCGCACTTCGAATCGCCGCAGTTCAGGCAGGTCATGCAGCCGTCCATCATGACCACGGCGGCGGTGCTGCACTTGCTGCACAGCTGCGCGCCTTCCGGGAAGTGCGACTTGCTGAAGGCGTCGGTCTGCTTCTGGCGCGCTTCGAATTCGGCGCGCTTCTCGTCGACGAGCTTCTGCTGGTGGACATCGAGGCCTGGCGGGCGCAGCAGGCCGATCAGCTGCAGGTGCTTCTCGATGACATGGCCGAGCTCGGCGATGATCGAGGGCATGAACTTGCCGCCCGGCTGCCAGTAGCCGCCACGCGGGTCGAACACGGCCTTCAGCTCTTCAACGAGGAAGGTCACGTCGCCACCCTTGCGGAACACCGCCGAGATGACGCGCGTCAGCGCGACGATCCACTGGAAGTGATCGAGGTTCTTCGAGTTGATGAAGATCTCGAAGGGCCGGCGCTGCTCGTGGTCCGTGTTCTCGTTGATCACGATGTCGTTGATCGTGACGTACATGGCGTGGTCGGACACCGGCGTCTTGATCTTGTACGTCGAGCCGATGAGCATGTCCGGCCGCTGGATCTCCTCCGTCAGGCGGATCACCTTGGCGGACTTGCCGTCCTTGCCCTTCGCCATGATCTCGACGGGCTCGGCGGCCTTCGTCTCGACCGGCTTCTCGTCCGGCTTGCGGACGCGGTACTTCACGATGCGCTTGTCGATCTTGATGCTGCTCATCACACGGTCTCCGACGACGTCGTCTGGTACTTGCCGTAGTAGCCTTCCTTGAGGGCGTCGTAGAGATTCGCGGCCGAGTGCATCTCGCCGTCGTACTCGATCTCCTGGTCGCCCGAGACTTCCACTTCGGTACCGTCGTCCAGCGTAAACACGTACTTCGTGTTCTTGAGGTCTTCTTCCTTCACCAGCACGCCCTGGAAGGCTTCCGGGTTGAAGCGGAAGGTCGTGCAGCCCTTCAGCCCCTTTTCGTGCGCATACAGGTAGATGTGCTTGAAGTCGTCGTACTTGTAATCCGTCGGCACGTTCGCGGTCTTGGAGATCGACGAGTCGATCCACTTCTGCGACGCGGCCTGGATGTCCACGTGCTGCGAAGGGGTCACGTCGTCGGCGGTGGTGAAGTAGTCCGGCAGCTTCAGCGCGGGATCCGTGGAGAACGGCATCGCATCGCCGTTCACCAGCTCACGGTAGGCCAGCAGCTCGAAGGAGAAGACGTCGACCTTTTCCTTCGTCTTGCGGCCCTCGCGGATCACGTTGCGGAAGTAGTGGTGCGCGAACGAGGGCTCGATGCCGTTCGAGGCGTTGTTCGCCAGCGACAGCGAGATCGTGCCGGTCGGCGCGATGGACGTGTGATGCGTGAACCGCGCGCCGAGGTCCGCGAGGTCCGCCACCAGCTGCGGGGCGACTTCGGCCACGCGCTGCATGTAGCGGCTGTAGCGGGCGTGCAGCAGGCGACCCGGGATCTTCGCGCCGACCTTCCAGCCGTCGCGCTTCATTTCCGGACGCTTGCGCAGCATCTCGCCGGTGACCGTGAACTCTTCCTTCATGATCGGCGCCGGACCTTTTTCACGGGCCAACTCGAGGCCGGCTTCCCAGCCGGCGACGGCCATCTCGCGCGACACCTGTTCGGTGAACTGCACCGACTCGTCGCTGCCGTACTTCATGCCCAGCAGCGTGATCGTCGAGCCGAGGCCGAGGAAGCCCATGCCATGGCGGCGCTTGCGCAGGATCTCGTTGCGCTGGCCTTCGAGCGGCAGGCCGTTCACCTCGACCACGTTGTCGAGCATGCGGGTGAAAGTGCGCACGACGTCGCGGTATTCATCCCAGTCGAAACGGGCCTCGGTCGTGAACGGGTCGACAACGAAGCGGGTCAGGTTGACCGAGCCCAGCAGGCAGGAGCCGTAGGGCGGCAGCGGCTGTTCGCCGCAGGGGTTGGTGGCGCGGATGTTCTCGCAGAACCAGTTGTTGTTCATCTCATTGATCTTGTCGATCAGGATGACCCCGGGCTCGGCGTAGTCGTAGGTCGAGGCCATGATCAGGTCCCACAGCCGGCGTGCCGGGATGGTCTTGTAGATCTTGCAGGCCACCTGGCCGATGTCATTGGTGATGTAGCCCTCGGTGCGCGGCCAGTGGCGCCAGACGACCTTGGTGTCCGGGTCTTCGTACTCGTGGCGGTTGGTCG
>JBEEKA010000111.1:0-3215 GCA_041168985.1 Pseudomonadota bacterium
ATGGCGGCGTCTATCCGCCTGGCTCCGTCGTGCAGCTGATCCCGATCGAGGCGATGGTGAAACAGCCCGCCGGCACCAGCCCCGCGACGAAGGACTGGGAATTCTTCGAGCTCGACGTGAAGAAGGTCGGCACGAGGATCGCGCACCGCGGCTACACGGACGTCGAGAACCGCTTCGGTGGCAACTGCCTCGGCTGCCACGCCGCCGCCAGGCCGCAGTGGGACTTGGTCTGCGAACAGAGCCACGGCTGCGCGCCGGTGCCGCTCACCCGCCCGCTGGTCGAGGCGCTCCAGCGCAGCGACGCGCGCTGCGACAACCCACTCAGCGAGAAGGACCAGGCAGAGCTCAAGGCCTTCGGTCCGCTGCCGCCGCCAAAGCCGTAAGCCGCCTCAGGCAAGACCCTGCACGATGCCGATGAGCACGGCATAGCGCAGGGTCTTCGCGACCGTCACGAGCGCGAGGAAGGGCAGGAAAGGCTCGCGCAGCACACCGGCGGCCAGCGTCAGCGGGTCGCCGATGAACGGCGCCCAACTCAGCAGCAGGGACCATCTTCCGTAGCGCTGGTACAAGCGCTGCGCCCGATCGAAGGCGTCGCCTTTCGCCGGGAACCAGCGACGGTCGCGGAATCTTTCGATGCCGCGGCCGAGCAGCCAGTTCACCACCGAGCCGAGCACGTTGCCGACGCTCGCCACCAGCAGCAACAGCCACAGCGGATGGTCACCGGCGAGCACGAGGCCGGTGAGCACGGCCTCGGACTGCGCGGGCAGCAGCGTGGCCGCGATGAACGCGCTGGCGAACAGACCACCGAGCGCAACGAAACCTGTCAGAGCAGGACCCCGATCATCCCGTCCCGCACGTCGATGTCGTACACCCGCAGCGCCCTGCAGGGGCCTTCGGTGTAGTACGTGCAGACGCCGCTCTGCAGGTCGAACAAATAGCCGTGCATGTCGCAGCGGATGTTCGTGCCGCGCACGCGCGAGTTGGCGAAAGGATGGCCGGCGTGCGGGCAGATGCCTTCCAGCGCGGAAGGCCTGCCGGCCTGCTGGACCAGCACGACATCAACGCCCCCGATCTCGAAGGCTTTCAGGTAACCATCGTGGAGCCGGTCGACGTGTTCCAGCGGATGGAACACCGCGATCAGTCCTTGAAGAACGGCTCGACCACGCCCTTGAGCGTCATCGTCAGGGGCTTGCCCTTGCGATCGACCGTCTTGCCGATCGCCGTGCGGATCCAGCCCTCGGAAATGCAGTATTCCTCGACATTGGTGCGCTCGATGCCGTTGAAACGGATGCCGATGTTGCGGCCGAGCAGCGTCTCGTCGTAATGCTTGCTGGCGGGATCGACGGACAGGCGGTCGGGAAAGACGTAGGGCGTATCGCTCACTTCAGGGGCTCCTGCAAAAAATTGCCAGCATGGTACGGGCTATTTCGCTCGACCGGGATAGCCCTGCGCCAGCATCGGCAGCGCGACGATCTGGTTGCGCGCGCTGGGCGTACCCCAGCCGCCGTAGAACACGATGCCGAAGAGCGTCTTCTTGTCCTTGCCGCCAAAGGCCACGCCGTGGATGCCTCTCGGCCCGGGAATGGAACCGAGGAATTCGCCGGCCGGAGAAAACACATCGACGGAAGCTCCGGTTGCCACGTAGACGCGTCCCTGCGCATCCACCGCAGCGCCATCACCGGCCTGTCCACCACGAAGCTTTCCGAATTCGCGCTGGTTCGCGAGGCCGCCGTCCTTCAGCACATCGAAGACCACGACAGCGGCACCGTTCGTCACATAAAGCTGGCGTTCGTCCGGACTCAGGATGATGCCGTTGGCCGCAGTGGCTGTGCCGTACTTCACGAGCTTCCCGTCGGCCGTCGCGCGGAACACGCCGCTGCCGGAAACCGACACATACACGCTGCCATTGTCTGCGGCGGCAATGTCGTTCACCGTGCCGCCAGAGCAATCCAACGATTCACCGTCGACTTTGTCGGCGAACAGGCGGCGCTTCGGTTCCAGCTGTTCGACGCCGCTGCCCAATCCGCGCACGGCGAGGAACAGCTCGCCCTTCTTGTTCCTCGACACCGCACCAGGAGTGTTCGCGTGATCGAAAAGGATGCGAGCAAGCCCGGTCGCCGGCTCCAGCTGCATGACATTGCCGGCATCGTTGTTCGCGAAGAGCAGCGTGCCGTTCTCCGCGGCAATGGGGCCATCCGCGTTGTTGCCCTCCCAGGCCCAGACGACGCGCCAGGCCTGCCCTGAAGCGAGCACGCCGGGGATCGCATCCGGACGTGGCAGTTCCGGTGCGGGCGGCGCTTCCGCCTGCGTCGCGTTGGCTGCGGCCGGTCTAGCCACACGGGGCGCGGGCGGCACCTTGCAGTGCGCAACGGCCGCGGCATAGCCCGGTTCCTGCCAGGCCTGCAGGCCGTGACCTCGATCGAAGGTGGATGACGGTTGTTGCGCGGCAGCCGACAAGGCAAGGCCGAACAGCACTGCGGCGGGCAGCAAGGACTTCATGAGGACCCCCTTTTTTCCATTAGACCCCTGCGACCCGCCAAAGAAAAAGCCCCGGCGGTTGCCCGCCGAGGCCTTCTCATCGACCGAAGGTCAGGTAAGGCGGATGCCTTACATGCCCATGTCGCCCATGCCACCGCCCGGCGGCATGTGCGCGTGGTCCGACTCATCCTTCGGGGCGTCCGCGATCATGACTTCCGTCGTGAGCAGCAGGCCCGCAACCGAGGACGCGTTCTGCAGAGCCAGACGCGTGACCTTGGTCGGATCCAGGATGCCGGCTTCCAGCATGTCGCCGTACTGGCCCGTGGCGGCGTTGTAGCCGTACGCGCCCTTGCCGGCCTTCACCTGGTTCAGGACAACAGCGGCGTCTTCGCCGGCGTTTTCCACGATCTGGCGCAGCGGCTCTTCGATCGCACGGGCCAGCAGGCGGATTCCCACCGTCTGGTCTTCGTTCGCGCCTTCCAGGTCCTTCAGACCCTTCAGCGCGCGGATCAGGGCGGTGCCACCGCCCGGGACGACGCCTTCTTCAACGGCCGCACGCGTGGCGTGCAGGGCGTCTTCGACGCGCGCCTTCTTTTCCTTCATTTCAGTTTCGGTCGCAGCGCCGACGTTGATGACGGCTACACCGCCGACGAGCTTCGCGAGCCTCTCCTGGAGTTTCTCCCGATCATAGTCGGAGGTCGTCTCGTCGATCTGGGCCTTGATCTGTTTCACGCGGC
>JBEEKA010000112.1:0-5635 GCA_041168985.1 Pseudomonadota bacterium
TCCTCGTGAGCAGGCGCAGGCCGATGCGCTTCTCCAGGTTCCTGATGGTCTGGCTGAGCGCCGACTGTGAAACGCCGAGCCTCGCGGCTGCCTTGGTGAAACTGCGCTCCCGGGCGACGACGGCGAAGGCGGCGAGATCATCGAACAGGGCCTGTGGCATTGATCAGCTCCGCTTATGGGAGCTTGCAGATTAGCCTATCCATTCACTGTATGGCCCGCTTCTATAGTTCGACGGACACGCTGGGCACGACCGGACCGCCAGGAGATGACCGCCATGAACAAACCACGACTCTCCCGCCGAAAGATGCTGTTGGGATCCGCCGGCGCCGCTGCGATCGCGGCATTGCATTCGTCAGCGTCGCTGGCCGCGGGGGCTCAGGCCTCATCCCGGCGTGCACCCCTGATGATCGAGGACCAGGGCAGCTTCGCCGTCGGCGGCTCCGTCATCCGAAGTGAAGGCCAGGTGGATACCTACGCGCAGGGTCCGACGGGCCAGACCCTGCATGGCGACCATGCCTATGTTTCCTACCAGAAGCCGGTCGGCGCAAAGCCGCTCCCGCTGGTGATGTGGCACGGCATCGGACAGTTCTCGAAGACCTGGGAGACGACGCCGGACGGGCGGGAAGGCTTCCAGAACATCTTCCTGCGGCGTCGGCACAGCGTGTACCTGATCGACCAGCCGCGGCGCGGCAGGGCTGGGCGCACGACCGTGTCGAGCCCCATCAGCACCGAGCCAGACGACCAGAAATGGTTCAACACCTTCCGCGTCGGCGTGTGGCCGAACTACAACCCCGGGGTGCAGTTTTCACGCGATCCCGAGGCGTTGAACCAGTATTTCAGGCAGATGACGCCAAGCACCGGTCCTTTCGACCTCGCGCTGACGGCGGCGGCCATCGTCTCGCTGTTCGACAAAATCGGACCGGGGGTGCTCGTGACCCATTCGCACAGCGGGGGCCTTGGGTGGCATACGGCCATGCACAACCCCAACGTGAAGGCGGTGGTCAGTTTCGAACCGGGCAGCAACTTTCCGTTCCCGGAAGGCGAAGTGCCGGCACCGGTGACGAGTTCCGCCGGCCCGGTGGAAGCCATCCCTGTGGCGCTGGACAAGTTCCTGCACCTGACGCGGATTCCCATCCTCATCCTCTACGGAGACTTCATACCTGCGACGCCGGATCCCAATCCGGGCGCGGACGGGTGGCGTGCGCGCCTGGAGATGGCCCGCAAGTGGCGGGACGCCGTCAATCGTCGCGGCGGCGACGTAACGGTCGTCCATCTCCCGGAAACGGGAATCCACGGCAACACGCATTTCCCGTTCTCCGACCTGAACAACATCGAAGTGGCCGATGTGATGTCGGCATTCCTGAGAAAGAAGAAGCTGGGTTGAGGGTCGCACCATGAGCCGTTTGAAATCATGTGCGCTTTGGGTGGCTTTGGCCGTCGGCCTTTCAACGGCTGCGCAGGGGCAGATCGTGAGCTTGCGCTCCGGCGCGGTCCAGGGTGAAACGGTCGGTGACGTCACGTCTTTCAAGGGCATTCCGTATGCCGCTGCGCCGGTCGGCGCGCTGCGATGGCGGCCGCCGCAGCCTGCAGGGAAGTGGCATGGCGTGCGGGATGCGACGCGTTTCGGTGCGGACTGCATGCAGCCCCGGACGACCTTTGGCGATTCGGGCAATCCGGCGGGCATGTCAGAGGACTGCCTGTTCGTGAATCTGTGGCGGCCCGCACAGGTGCAGGCAGGGAAGTTGCCCGTGATGGTCTGGATCCATGGCGGCGCTTTCCATTTCGGCAGTGGCGCGCAGCCTGCTTACGACGGTCAGCATCTGGCGCGCCGTGGCGTGGTCCTGGTCTCGATCAACTACCGCATGGGTCGATTCGGCTTCTTCGCGTTTCCGTCGCTGACCCGCGAGCATCCGCAGGAAGCCAAAGGCAACTATGCCTTCATGGATCAGATCGCGGCGCTTCGCTGGGTGCGCGACAACATCGCTGCCTTCGGTGGGGACCCATCCAATGTGACGGTATTCGGCGAGTCCGCGGGCGGCGTTTCAGTGCACACGCTCCTGACGTCGCCACAGGCACGCGGCCTGTTCCACAAGGCGATCATCGAGTCGGGTGGCGGGCGCGATGGCACGCTGACGGCGAGGCCCCTGGATCGGGACGGCAGCGATGCCAACTATCCGGTTTCGGCCCATACGATCGGTCTCAATTTCGCCCGGCGTCACGGCATCGAGGGCGGCGATGCGGCGGCATTGAAAGAGCTTCGTTCGCTGACCGCCGAGAAGGTGCTGGACGGCGGCGCTGAACGCGTTGGAAAAGACGGGCCGCAGATCTATCCCGGCCCGATCGTCGATGGTCGCGTGATCGTCGAAACGGCAGAAGCGGCGTATCGCGCGGGTCGTCAGGCGAAGGTTCCACTGTTGATCGGTTCGAACAGTGCGGAGGTGCCGGGTGGCTTCCTGGCTGTCTCCGACAAGTCGGAACTGTTCGACAGCTTCGGCAAGGGCAGGGCTGCGGCCGTCGCGGCCTACGATCCGGAAGGGTCGAAGGACTTTGCGGTGCTGCTCACGCAGGTCACGACCGACCGGGTCTGGGCGGAACCCGCACGCCTTGCAGCCCGGGCTTTCACGCAGGCAGGCTCGCCGGCTTATCTCTACCGGTTCTCCTATGTGGCGGACAGCCTGAAGTCGACTCTGGTTGCGGGGGCGCCGCATGCGTCGGAGATCGAGTATGTCTTCGGGACGATCCCGTGGCGACTCGGCCCGACGGTGACACCGCGGGACAAGGACGTGGCCCGTCAGATGGGCGATTACTGGACGAACTTCGCACGGAGTGGCAATCCGAACGGCGGCGGCCTGCCGGAGTGGCCACGGTTCACCGCGGCGATGAACGAGATCCTCGACATGCAGAACGACGGAACAGTGGTCGGGGGTCCTGATGCCAACCGCGCAAGGATCGATGCCACGGAACTGTCGGAAGGGAAGGTCATTCCGCGCTGAGGACATCCTCCCGGATCAGGTACGGGACGGACCAAAGGCTCGTTTCGCGAAGTCCAGGAAGCTACGCAACTTTGGCGTAATGATCCTGTCCTGGGGATAGAGCAGGTGGAAAGGGCGGGAGGGTGCCGGGTACCTTGGCATCACTTTGACGAGATGCCCGGCTTTCAGGTCGGCTGCCACCAGTTCAAGGGGCTGGAACAGGAGCCCCATGCCCGCCCGGGCCATGGAGAGGAGAGCCTCTCCACTGTCCGCCGTCATGCGGCCTTTCACGGCCACGTTGATCGGCCCGCCAGGGCCGGTGAACGTCCAGCGGGTTTGGAGTGTCGGATGTTTGAAAACCAGGCATTCATGGCCGACGAGGTCGCCCGGAGCCGTGATCCGTTTGTGGGCGGAGAGATAGGCCGGAGCAGCACAAAGTACCAGCCGGTACGGTGCAAGACGCTGGGCCACAAGGCTGCTGTCGCCGATGTCCCCGACGCGGAAGATCACGTCGAAGCCCTCTTCGAGCAGTTCGACGCGCCGATTGGTGATGGCGAGATCCACCGACACGCGAGGATTCTCGCGCAGGTACTCGGGAAGTCGCGGCGACAGGGCATGGATACCGAAGGTGACGGGGGCATTGATGCGCAGCAGGCCTGACGGTTCGTTGCGCGCCTCGGCAGCCAGGGCCTCGGCGGCTTCGACCTCCGCAAGGATGGTCTTGCTCCGGTCGTAGAAGTTCCGGCCGGCGTCGGTCAATTGCTGCCGACGCGTATTGCGGTAGAGCAGCCGGAGTCCCAAGTGTTTTTCAAGAAGCTGGACATGTTTTCCCACCATCTGCGGCGACAGGTCCAGCGCATCGGCCGCAGCGGAAAACGAGCCCAGTTCGACGGCCTTGGTGAATGCGAGCAAGTCGGTGAGGCGGATCATGGGAACCCTGTCTATCAAGCAGACGCTATCGAAGTCCTGTGGGACGCCCTGGATTCGAATCAGGTTCCAGCGTGCCCGTGCCGTGACAGGGCGGTCTCTATCCGTGCATGCCGTTCCCGCACGATGGACGCCCACTCAGGATGGGTCATGGCGTAGAGATCGCCGCGCCGTATGGCATCCATCAGGAGGTCAGCCACGGCCGCCGGATCCATCCAGCGCAGTCCTTGTCCGTCATCGAGGGCTTCCAGATCCTGATCGATGAAAGCGCCATCGGCCAGGGCGTCGGGGCGATTGCGTTGGCTTGATCCCAGATGCGTGCTCACGGGGCCCGGGCAGAGGATCGTCAGGCCGACCCGGGACTTCTCAGCCGCAAGCTCGAGCGCCAGCGTTTCGAACAGCGCCATCACGGCGAACTTGGAAACCGTGTAGCCGCCAAGTTCCGGCGTCACGTGGAATCCGGACATCGATGAGGTATTCACCAGCTGGCCGCCGTCGGCATTGGCCTTCAGCAGTGGGAGGAAACTGCGGATCCCGTGGATGACGCCCCACACATTGACGCCCAGCAGCCATTGCCAGTCCGATACGGTCATGTCGGCGATGGCTGCGGTCGAGGCCACGCCCGCGTTATTGCAGAACAGGTCCACGCTGCCGTAGCGACGCGCGACTTCGTCGGCAAGGGCTTGCATGCTGCCTGGATCAGAGACGTCCGTCCGGATTCCGACGGCGCCGATCTCGTGGGCCGTCGTGTCGAGTGCCCGCTGCTCGATGTCTGCGATCACGACGGTCATCTGCTCTGCCACGAGTCGGCGTGCAATGGCCCTGCCGATGCCGGAGGCACCTCCCGTCACGACGGCAACCTTGCCGGCAAAGTGTTTCATGCCAGGCATCAGGGTGAGCGTTGCTTCGACAAGGCCCGCGGCGCTGTTTCGCGCAGGCCCATCGCAGCCACGCAGCCCAGCAAGGCGAACGCCAGCAGTCCCCACAGTGGGGCGTTGAGTCCGAACCGGTCTGCCGCCATGCCGCCGCCCAGCGGCGCAAGGACACCGCCGAGGATTTCGCTGCCTCCCATGCACAGACCCAAGGCGCTGCCGATGCAGGCCTTGTCCACGCTTTCGGACGGGATCGTCGCCATGAAGAGCGGCATGATCCCTGTGAACGACCAGCCCACGAAGAACAGCGCGGCCAGACCCCAGGCAGGCCCGGTGTAATACAGCGCGGCCAGCGGCAGGACCAGCGACAGGCAAGGTACGAAACGCATGACGGGACGGCGACCAATGCGGTCGGAAAGCCCTGGGACCAGGAAGGAGTACAGCGTTGCCGCGATGCCCAGGACGCCCATGATCCAGCTCATCGTCGACGCGTCGAAGTGGCGGACGTTGACGAGATACAACGGCATGAAGGTCCAGGTGACCACGAGATAGGCCACGAAGGCGATGCTCAGTACGAGGCAGCGGACGACGTTGCCGTCCACGAGTGCGGACTGCAGGCCCATGCTGTTCCCGGCATGACCGGATTCCCTGGTCGTCGCCGGGGGTTCCTCGCGGATCATCCACCACATCAGCAGCGCGGACAGAATGCCGGGCGTGCCGGCCAGGAAGAACGCGTCTCTCCAGCCAAAGGCCGTCGCGAAGCCGACGAGCACGACCGGGGCCACGAAGGATCCCATCAGGCTGGAACCCAGACCCTGTGCGATGCCCATGGCGATGCCCCGACGACCGGGGTCGACCTGGGCC
>JBEEKA010000113.1:0-5841 GCA_041168985.1 Pseudomonadota bacterium
AAACACTGAAGGATCGCGCGCGGAGATCGTTGGCGCGACCGGTGACGTACAGGTGGGTGAAGGACAGATCGTCCGCCGCATCGAGATCGGCGGCCTGCAGGTACAGCGCGCCCAGCTGACCTTCGGCGAGATGATGATTTTCGGGCATTGGAAACTCAAGGACGAACCGATCCTGCTCGTCGGCATGGACATCCTCGGCCTGTTCGACACGCTGGTGATCGACTACCGACGCCGGGAAGTCATGGTGCGGCTGCCCGTCGGCCGCCGCGAGCCCCGGTAAACCGTGAAGGGCCTCGGGTACCCGATGTCGGCCGCGCCACGCCTCGCGCATCTGTTCCTGCTCGCTCTCTGTGGCGTGGCAGCTGCGGTGGAAGCGCCATCGACGCCTTCCGAGTCCGCACGCCGCACGCTCAAGTACAGCCGCGAAGACGAGGACTGGCGCTGGCTGGCGCAGGGCACCCGGACGCCGGACGCCTGGGACCGACTGAAGTACATCTCGCTGGGTGACGAGGCGTCGCTCGGCCTCGGGGCAGACCTGCGCGCCTACATGGAGAGCTTTCGCCACGAGGGCTTCGGTACCGGGCTGCCCCACAACGAGTACCTCCAGACCCGCGCACTGATCCACGGCGACCTGCGCTTCAATGACCGTTTTCGCGTGTTCACGCAGTTCGAACATGCCGACGTACCGGGCCGGGATGGCGGACCCCGGCGGATCATCGATCGCAACGATTTCGACATCAACCAGCTGTTCACCGAACTGGATCTCGGCGACGAAACACTGCGACTGGGTCGACAGGAAGTGCGCTTCGGTGCGGCCCGCATGATCGCCACGCGGGATGGCCCCCTGAACGCACGCCTGCCCCTGGATGGCGCGCGGCTCATCGTGAAACGACCCTACGGTCGGCTGGATGCCTTCCTGTTCCAGGTCGTGCTCGTCGACACGGGCGCGTTCAACGACCACGCCAAGGGGCAGCCCTGGATCTGGGGCGGTTTCTTCACCATTCCCGCGGAGTCGGCCGACCAGCCTGGCATCGAGCTGTACGCGCTGGGATATGACGCGCGCCGGAACACCTACCAGGAAGGCACGGGCACCGAACGGCGCCGCACCCTGGGCACGCGCATCACGTTGAACCGGAATGGCTGGGACCAGGACTGGGAAGCCAACTACCAGTTCGGCCGTTTCGGCACCGGCGACATCCGCGCCTGGTCCGCGAACTGGGAAGGCGGTTTCACGTTCCGGGACGCAGCGCTGAAGCCGCGCCTCGGCTGGTATGCCTCCGCCAACAGCGGCGACCACGAAGCCGGCGACGGACAGCTTCAGACCTACCGTCCGTTCACCGCCCGCAATCCCTGGGCACAGATGGTGCCCTTCGGTTTCCCGAACCTCGAGGGCCTGCAGCTCAACGCCGGCATCCAGCCGATACCTTCGCTGAAACTGTCGCTGCGCCATTTCTTCCTGCGCCGGCAAAGCGCAGGCGATGGCACCTACACCGGAGCATTCGCCCTGCAACGCCCGGGCACGCCGACGATGTCCCGTGATCTCGCGGGCATCAGCTCGTTCTTCGGCGAGTGGGACGTCAACCGCCACCTGCGGCTCACGGCTGCCTTCGATCACGCGGAGGCCGGCGGCTTCATCCGGCAGGGCCCGGGAAAGCGCGACGTCGACTACCTCGCGGTGATCGCCCTGTACCGCTTCTGACGCGCCGCCTCCAATCGTGCGGCGCGCTAACTTGACCCGTCAAGATCAATCCGTTTTCATGCGGCCATGGCCAGCCGTCCGATCGACCTCCAGGGCTACTTCCCGTACTTCCTCGGTACGATCGCGAACCGCTGGACCACGACATCTTCCCGGCTCTACTTCGAGCGCTTCGGCATCGGCATCGGCGAATGGCGGGTTCTTGCATCGGTCTTCTCGCTGGGACAGGCCAGTTCCGTCGAGGTCGTGAACCTCATCTCGATGGATGCCGGAGCCGTCAGCCGGTCGATGCGGCGACTCGAGCAGTCCGGTTACGTCACGCCAGTCGAGGGCAGGTTCAGCGGCCGGACGAAACCGTACACCCTCACCGCGGCAGGCAAGGCCCTGTACGCCCAGATCCAGCGCGTCGCGCTCCAGCGCGAGAAGGACCTGCTCTCCGGCCTGACCGAGGCGGAACGGCGCACGCTGGTCGAACTGATGGGAAAGGTCCTCGATCGGCTGGGCAGTCTCTGACAACAACGAAGGTCGCAACGTGAACTACACCAGTCTCCAGGACAAACTCGACAAGCTCGGCAATCCCGCGCGCTTCCTTCGCGATGTGCCCGTCGGCGCCTATATCTACCCGGTCCAGTCGGAGTTCACGAACTGGCGCGACGAGCAGCGATCATGGCGCGAGACGGTTGGCCTGCTCGACCAGTCCCTGCACATGACCGACCTTTACGTCGAAGGCCCGGACACGATCCGGCTGCTGTCCGAGGTCGGCGTGAATTCCTTCAAGGGATTCGGTCGCGACAAAGGCAAGCAACTAATCTGCTGCAACCAGGACGGCCATCTGATCGGCGACATGATCCTGTTCGGACTGGAAGACGAGCGGGTCAACATCGTGGGTCGCCCGCCCGTGGCGAACTGGATCCAGTACCACGCGCAGACCGGCGGCTACGATGTACGGCTCGAGCGGGACGAACGATCCATATCGAACCCGAGGCCCCGCAAGACTTGGCGTTTCGAACTGCAGGAACCCAGGGCATGGGCCCTTCTGGAGAAACTCAACGGCGGCCCGATTCCGGAGATCCGGTTCTTCCGCATGGGAGAAATCCGCATCGCCGGGCAGACCGTCCGCGCGCTGGGCCATTCCTTCGCAGGTGCGCCGGGACTCGAATTCTGGGGACCGCTGGAAACGCGCGATGAAGTGCGCAACGCGATCATCGAGGCAGGCGCCGAGTTCGGTCTGAAGCTTGTCGGTGGCCGCGCGTACGGCACCTGTGCCATCGACGCCGGCTGGATCCCCTCGCCGCTGCAGGCGATCTACACGGGCGACGCCACGCGTGCCTACCGGGAATGGCTGCCCGGAAACTGTTTCGAGTCGGTGGCATCCATCGGCGGCAGTTACGTGTCGGACCGCATCGAGGACTACTACCTGAGCCCCTGGGACCTCGACTACGGACGGCTCATCAACTTCGACCATGACTTCATCGGCCGCGAGGCCCTGCAGCGGATGTCGACGCAGCCCCACCGCCGCAAGGTCACGCTCGAGTGGAGTGCCGAAGACGTGCTGGACGTCTATGCCGGACACCTGCGGGATGGCGAGAACGGCAAGTTCATGGAATTTCCCCTCGCCCACTATGCCGCCCACCCCTACGACCGCGTGGAACGCGGGGGCAGGCTAGTGGGACTGTCCACCTACCCGGGTTATCTCTCCGTCGACCACCAGTGGATCTCGCTTGCAACGCTGGACCAAGCCGACGCCGACTTCGGCAACGAGGTCACCGTGGTCTGGGGTGAGCCGGGCGGCGGCTCGAAGAAGCCCGGCGTCGAACGCCATGTCCAGAAACGGATCCGCGCCACGGTACAGCCCTGGCCGTACTCGCGGCAGGCGCGGGACTATCGGCCCCGGCAGGCCTGAGAACGGAGTGACGGGATCGTGAAACGGAAGGTCGCTCCCGATCCCGGGCAACCTTCGCACTCGATCCGGCCACCGTGGCGCTGGACGATCCTCTGCACGGTGGCGAGCCCGATCCCGAGACCCGGGGCCGGGCCCGATGACTGTGCCCGATAGAAGGGTCGGAACAGGGACTGGGCATCGGCCGGCGCGAATCCCTGCCCGTTGTCGACGACGCAGATCCAGCAGTGGCCTTCACGCAATTCCGAGTGCACGACGATACGGGCCGTCTCGGCTGATGCCGTGAACTTCCAGGCGTTTCCGAGAAGATTCTGGAGCGCCGAAGACAGGAGACGTTCATCTCCGCGGGCCGTGATGCCCGGCTCGACTTCCACGCGCAGCACGCGCCCGGGGTCGTTCAAGGACAGCTCGGCCAGTGCGCTGCTGGCGATGGATGACAGGTCGACGACATCGTCATGCAGGACCGCCGAGACATCGCGCGACAGGCTCAGAAGCCCGCCGATGAGATCGGACATCCGCTCACCGGCCCGCTGGATCTCGTTCAGGCAGCGCTGCGCATCGTCAGGCAATACCGCGGCATGGTCTTCCTGCAGGACCTGCACCATCCCCGTCATCGTCCGCACCGGCACGCGGAGATCGTGTGACACCGCGTAGGCGAAACTGTCGAGCTCTTCGTTGGCCAGACTCAGTGCGGCAGTCCGTTCGGCCACCCGCAGTTCCAGATCCCGGTTGAGGGTGGTCAGCTGCGAAGTGGCGGTGGAGAGTTCCTCCAGCGCGGACTTCGCTCGCCGTGTCGCCTCATGCAGCCGCCCCATCAGCGCACTGATGATCAGGCCGGCGCTGAGCAGCATCACCTGCCGCAACCCCAGGCTGGACTGCAGGCTGCCGGCGACATCGGGCATCGGCGAGATGAAATCCATCAGCAGGGCGGGAATCAGCGTCGCGACGATGCCCGGACCGAAACCGCCCTGGTAGGCGCTGAAGACGATCGGAAAGATCGACAGGATCAGCACCGCGCGCTGGCCTGCGAACTCCGCGACCTCGTTGCTGAGCAGCAGCATCGCCGCGCTCGACAGGACGGCGAACAGGTACAGGTAGACCAGCTTGCGGCCCCGCGACCAGCCGGGCCCGACCATGAGTGTGTCGCGGCCAGCGCCCCGGCGCAGGACCAGGTGCAGGAGCGTGGCCACGCACAGCGCGAACGCGAGGTCGCGCACCAGCATCATCCACAGGGGACCGCCCCGGATCCCGAGTGCCTTGGCGAGCAGCACGTCGGACACCATCAGCCAGAGTGACCCGATGGCGGCAAAGCCAACGGTGATGCGCCTGATATACGGCGCCACGGTGATGGGCGGGGTGTCAGTCATTGTTCTAGGGCCACCTGGGGGCATCCTATCCGAATCGCCGGTTCAGGACAGGGACTGCCGGAACGCCCTCGGGCTCTGCCCGATGCGGCGCTTGAAGAACCGGCAGAAATAGGCGGGATCCTCGAAGCCCAGTTCAGCCGCGAGCAAGGCTATGGGTGCGGCGATATAGGTGAGGCGACGACAGGCTTCCCGCGCCAGCCGATCGTGCAGCAGTTCGAGCGCGGACTGACCGGTTTCCTCGCGTGTCAGCCGGTTGAGGCGGGCGGGCGTAAGCCCCAGCTTGTCCGCATAGCGGCGGATTGGCCAATGTTCGCGATGATGCGCCTCGACGAGCACGAGAAACCGCGTGTAGAGAGCCTGCGCAGCGCGACTGCGCCCCGCAGTACCCTCCTGTCGCGCGCCGTGGCGCGCAAGCCGCCATACGATCGACCGTGCCAGCCAGAGCGGCACCGGCGAACCCGCCGCATCCGGCGCCCCGAACTCATCCGCGAGATCGGCGAAGAGCCGATCGAGACGCGTTGCCGCCGGACCACCGCGTTCGAAGGACAACACCCTCGGTGCGCGGAACAGTTCGCGGAGCGCCTCGCCCGTCGCCGGCACGTCGCCTTCCAGCACGGCACCGGGATTGAAGGTCAGCACATGGCCATCCGTCTCGGCCGAAAAGCGGAACGCATGGACCACGCCGGGCGGAATGACCACGGCAACCGGACCGGCGTCGGTCTGGTGCGCACCGTCCAGCCAGACATCGACCGGCCCGCCGCCGGCCCAAAGCACTTGGTGCAGCCCGTGGTGCACATGCGCATCGATTTCCCAGCGATAGCGGACGCTGCGCGACTGGATGCCCTCAATGTGCAGCATATCCGTCGCCGCGTGCGACG
>JBEEKA010000114.1:0-7947 GCA_041168985.1 Pseudomonadota bacterium
TGAACGGCTGCTCCTACTCGGTGGACAGCTACAGCGGCGCCTGGAACACGGGCCGCGACTACGGCGACCTGCGCAACCTCGGCCACCGCGCCGGCGTGAAGGGCGGCTACTTCCCGGTTCCGCCGGTCGATGCCCTGCAGGACATCCGCAGCGAGATGTGCAACGCGCTCGAGGAAATGGGCCTCGAGGTCGAAGTGCACCACTCTGAAGTCGCCACCGGCGGCCAGTGCGAAATCGGCGTCGGCTCCGGCACGCTGGTCCGCAAGGCCGACGAAGTCCTCATCCTGAAGTACGCGATCCAGAACGTGGCCGCGCGCTACGGCAAGTCGGTCACCTTCATGCCGAAGCCGATCGTCGGCGACAACGGCTCGGGCATGCACGTGCACCAGTCGCTGTCGAAGGACGGCAAGGCCCTGTTCGCCGGCGACAAGTACGGCGGACTGTCGGACATCGCGCTGTACTACATCGGCGGCATCATCAAGCACGCGAAGGCCATCAACGCCTTCACGAACCCGGGTACCAACAGCTACAAGCGCCTGGTGCCGGGCTTCGAAGCGCCGGTCATGCTGGCCTACTCGGCCCGCAACCGCTCGGCCTCGATCCGCATCCCGTTCGTTTCGAACCCGAAGGCGCGTCGCATCGAAGTGCGCTTCCCGGACTCGCTCGCGAATCCGTACCTGGCCTTCTCGGCCATGATGATGGCCGGCCTCGACGGCATCCAGAACAAGATCCACCCGGGCGAAGCCGCGGACAAGGACCTGTACGACCTGGAGCCGGAAGAGGCGAAGCACATCCCCGAGGTCTGCCACTCGCTGGACATGGCGCTGGAAAACCTCGACAAGGACCGCGGCTTCCTCAAGGCCGGTGGTGTGTTCACGGACGACGTCATCGACGCCTACATCGGCCTGAAGATGCAGGAAGTGACGCGCTACCGCATGAGCACGCACCCTGTCGAGATGGACATGTACTACAGCCTGTAAACCTGCCATCGGCAGGGCGCAGTGCCTGTGCGGGTGGCGGCCTGACCGCCGCCACCCGGCTTGAACCTGACGCACCAGAAGCTATGCTGATGACCCATGCGATCCCTGCCCGCCTTCGTGACGCTTCTGGTCGCTGCCTCGCTCGGGGCCGCGGAAGCGTACCGCTGGGTGGACAAGGATGGCGTGGTGCATTTCTCGGACAAGCCCGCCCCGGGCGCCGAGTCGATCACGCTCACTCCCGCGCCGAAGCCCGGTTCGGTGACGCAGACCTATACCCCGTCCGCGCCGCGACCTTCGGAAGCGCCTACGGACACGCGCTACGATTCCTGCCAGATCACCAGTCCGGGAAGGGACCAGACCTTCGGCATCGCGGACCCGGTATCCATAGCCATCGACGCGACGCCGGCACTGCAACCTGGAGACCGGTTGCAGGTGACGCTGAATGGCGCGCGCATCGAGGACTGGCCGGACGGCAGCAGCACGCACACGCTGTCCGGACTGCCGCGCGGGGAATACACCGTGCGGGCCGTGGTCACGGGGCCGAGCGGCACCGTGAAGTGCACGACGGCCGCGTCCCGCTTCAACGTCTTCCAGCCATCCTTGCTGTCACCAGGCCGCGCACGCCGCTGATTCCCGGTTGCGCCGAACCCTCCAGGGACCGCGCACCATGAATGACTACTACGGCGGCGCCTCGCCGCTCGCCCATTTTGATTCCGCCGACCTGCTCGATGCCCTGTCGACCGGCATCGTCGTGCTCGACGCCCAGCTTTGCCTGACGTACGCCAATGTCGGCGCCCAGGACCTCATGGCGCTCAGCGTCAATTCCGCGCGCGGCAGGCCTTTCGGCGACCTGTTCCATGACTCGGGCAAGCTGACGAAGACGCTGCGTCGCTCGCTTGCGAACCTCGAACCCTGTGCGCAGCACGAAATCGTCCTGCGTCCCGTGGGCGCCACGGTGGCCGCGCATGATCCGCATGTCGTGGACATCACGGTCACCCCTCTCGAGGACGTGGTGACCGGCACCCACCTGCTGGTCGAGATGACCGACGCGAGGACGCGCCAGCGCATGCTGCGCGAAAACGACGTGCTGTCCGGCATCGACGGCAGCCGGCTGATGGTGCGGCAGCTGGCGCACGAGATCCGCAATCCGCTTGGCGGCCTGCGCGGCGCCGCGCAGCTGCTCGAACGTGAACTCACGAGCGAGTCCCAGCGTGAATACACCTCGGTCATCATCGGCGAGGCCGACCGCCTCACGGCGCTGGTCGAATCGATGGTCGGCCCCGGGAGGCCGCCGGAAAAATCGCAGGTGAACATCCACGAGATCTGCGAGCACATCCTCCACCTGGTGCGCGCCGAAGCGCCGCCTGCCGTCGTGGTGGAACGGGACTACGATCCCAGCCTCCCCGAAGGACTGTTCGACCGCAACCAGGTCGTGCAGGCGCTGCTCAACGTCACGCGCAATGCGCTGCAGGCGCTCGGCGAACGGGGGCGCATCGTCCTTCGCACGCGTGCGCAGAGCAACGTCAGCATCGGCACGAAGCGGCACAGGCTGGTCGCCTCGGTACAGGTCGAGGACAACGGTCCCGGCGTGCCCGCTGAATTGCACAAGAGTCTTTTCTATCCGCTCGTGACGGGGCGGTCCAATGGCACGGGGCTTGGCCTTGCCGTCGCGCAGGACATCGTCGTGCGCCACGAAGGCATCATCGAGTTCGAGAGCGAGCCGGGCCGGACCGTCTTCACGTTGCTGCTGCCGCTCGGAAACCCGACATGAACACACCCCCGTTGCGCGTCTGGCTTGTCGATGACGATGCATCCATCCGCTGGGTCCTGGAACGCGCGCTGCGCAACGCCGGCATGGCCCCGCGCGCCTTCGATTCCGCCGAAGCCGCGTTGGCGGCATTGCGCAGCGATGCGCCGGACGTGCTGATGACCGACATCCGGATGTCAGGCGCATCCGGACTCGATCTGCTGAAGCGGGCGCAGGCCAACCATCCCGACCTGCCCGTCATCGTCATGACGGCGCACTCCGACCTGGGCAGCGCCGTGAAGGCCTACGAGGGCGGCGCATTCGAGTACCTGCCGAAGCCTTTCGACATCGATCAGGCCGTGGACCTCGTGCGCCGCGCCGCCCAGGCCGGCGCCAAGCCGCAGGAAACCAATGCGGGCGTCACGCGCATGCCCGAACTGCTGGGTCGCGCGCCGGCCATGCAGCAGGTGTTCCGTGCCATCGGCCGCCTGTCCCGTTCGAGCGTCAACGTCCTCGTCACCGGCGAGTCCGGCACCGGCAAGGAGCTCGCTGCACGGGCGCTGCACGACCACAGCCCGCGCGCGAGCAAGCCGTTCATCGCGCTGAATACCTCGGCCATCCCGTCCGAGCTGCTCGAGTCCGAGCTGTTCGGCCACGAGAAGGGCGCGTTCACCGGTGCGGACAGCATGCGCCGCGGTCGCTTCGAGCAGGCCGATGGCGGCACGCTCTTCCTCGATGAAATCGGCGACATGACGACGTCCCTGCAGACGCGACTGCTGCGCGTTCTGGCCGAGGGCGAGTTCTACCGTGTCGGCGGACAGACGCCGATCCGCGTCGACGTGCGTGTTATCGCCGCGACCCACCAGAACCTCGAGAAGCGCGTCGAGCAGGGACTGTTCCGCGAGGACCTGTTCCACCGGCTCAACGTCATCCGCATCGAGCTGCCACCGCTGCGTGCGCGGCGCGAGGACGTGCCCGACCTGCTCGGGCACTACCTCACGCTGGCTGCGCAGGAGCTGGGCGTCGAGGCCAAGACGCTGACCGCCGCCGCCGCCGAGAAGCTGCAGGCCTACGACTGGCCGGGCAACGTCCGCGAACTGGTGAACTTCTGCCGCCGCATGACCGTGCTGGCGCCGGGCAGCGAGATCCACGTCGAGGACCTGCCGCCGGAGATCTCCAGCGGCACCGCCACAGTGCCCGCCGCGGACTGGACGGAAGCACTGGCGGCCTGGGCCGATCGTGCCTCGTCGTCGCCGGACAAGCCCCTGCTCGACGATGCGCTGCCGGCTTTCGAACGCACCCTGATCAACGTCGCCCTGCGTCACACGCAGGGACACCGGCAGGCCGCGTCGAAGCTGCTGGGCTGGGGCCGCAACACGCTGACCCGCAAGCTCAAGGAGCTCGGTATAGACTCGCCGGAGTGACGACCGCCGGCTTCCTCGAAACCCAATACCTGCACAACAGCCTCCTCGACTGGGGGCTGGCGTTGCTCGGCTTCCTCGCGCCGCTGGTCCTGCTGCCATTCGTGCGCAGTCTGATCCGCGCTCGGCAGGACTACTGGCGCCGACTCAGCACCCATTCGTCGGCGGTGGAGCTGCTGTCGCAGCTCCTGCACCGGACCAGCCGCATCGTGCTGCTGATCGCAGGCCTGTACATCGCCGAGAAGACGCTCACGCTGCCGAAGCGGGTCGATCTCGCCTTCGACATCATCATCGTCGTCGGCACCTGGTTCCAGGGCGGGCTCTGGGCCACCGCGGCCCTGAAATTCTTCATCCAGCACCGGCAGGGCAGTGCGCGACTGCACGACACGGCCGCGAAGAATTCGCTGGGCGTCGTCACCCTCATCGCACAGATCCTGATCTGGTCCCTGTTCGCGCTGCTCGCGCTCGACAACCTTGGCGTGAACATCACGACGCTGGTCGCGGGGCTTGGCGTCGGCGGCATCGCGCTGGCGCTGGCGGTGCAGACCCTCCTCGGCGACCTGCTTGCCTCGATCAGCATCGCCTTCGACAAGCCCTTCGAGCCCGGCGACCTGCTGAAGCTTGATGACTTCGAAGGCACGGTGGAAGCCATCGGCATCAAGAGCACCCGCCTGCGGAGCCTGACCGGCGAACAGATCATCATCACGAACGCCGACCTCCTGAAGAGCCGCCTGCGCAACCTGGGCCGCATGCCCGAGCGCCGCAGCCTGTTCCGCCTGTATGTCGCCTATGACACGCCGGCGGTGAAGGTCGCCGCAGTGCCCGACATCGTCGAGTCGGCCGTGCGCGGCATCGAAGGCACCCGCTTCGTCAGCTGCCTGCTGGCTTCGCTGGGTCGAGATGCGCTCGAGTTCGAGGTCCTGTTCTTCGTGGAAAACCGCCCCGGCATCGACATCCCGCGGGCGAATGCCGCCGTGAACCAGCAGATCGTTGCGCGCTTCGCCGCCGAGGGGATCGGCTTCGCCTACCCGACGCAGCGTCGCATCGCGTGAGGCGCCTCGTCCTCGCCGGCTTCCAGGACTCGGGTCCGCTGCACTGGCAGACCCTGTGGGCCCGCGGCGATCCCCGCTACATCAAGCTGGCGCACGCCAGCTGGGATGCACCGGACCGGCACGACTGGCTCCGCGAACTCGAAGCGGTCCTGCCGGCGGTCGGTCCGGACACCGTGATCGTCGCCCACAGCCTGGGCTGCATCCTGACCGCCTTCTGGGCGGCGACGGATGCCGACGCGCGCGTGCGCGGTGCTTTCCTCGTCGCGCCGCCGGACCTGGGACGCCCCGATGCGCCCCGCGACATCACGAATTTCCTCGACGTCCCGCGAATCCCGCTGCCGTTCCCGACGCTGGTCGTCGGCAGTGATGATGACCCGTATGGCAGCGCCACGCACATGGCGGGGCTCGCGCGCGACTGGTCCGCCCGTTTCGTGCTGATGCCCGGCCTCGGCCATATCGGCTCGATGAGTGGCGTCGGGCGGTGGCCGGCCGGCAAGGCACTGCTCGAGGAATTCATTGCGTCGCTGGTCTGACGCGCGGGAAGATCGGCTGCGATGACTGCTGCCGCCTCCACCGACCTGATCGCGATCGTCACGACGCTGGCCACGCGCGACGACGCGCGGCGCATGGCGCGCGAACTCGTCGGGCAGGGCATCGTGGCCTGCGCGCAGCTGTCGGACATCGAGAGCATCTATCGCTGGCGGGGCGACGTGCAGCAGGAACCGGAAGTCCGGCTGCTGCTCAAGACGACGGCATCGCGCTACGGCGACGTCGAAGCGGCGATCCGCGCGTTGCACCCCTACGACCTGCCGGCCCTTTTCGCCCTGCCGGTCAGTGACGCTTCGGCGGACTACGCCGACTGGGTGCGTGGAAATACCCGCCCATGAGGTATGCATGAACCGGTTCCTCGCGAGCGCAATGGTAGTCCTTGCCGGCGGCCTGTCCGCCCTGCCGGTTGCCCGGGCCGACGATGTCGCCGATGTCGAAGCGGCCACCCAGCGGTGGATCGCGGCCTTCAACAGCAAGGACACGGCGGGCATCTCGGCGCTCTATGCGCCTGATGCCGTTTTCCAGGGCACGTCCTCGCCGGTCATCCGCGATACACCCGCGCTCGTGAACGAGTACTTCAAGGGACTCTCCAGCCTCGGCGACCAGCGCATGGCGACGGCGGACCACCGGGTCCAGATCTTCGGCGATATCGCGATCAACAGCGGTTACTACACGCGCCGTGGCACGCAGGATGGCAAGCCGGTCGAAGGCCGTGCCCGGTTCAGCTTTGTCTATGCACGCCGCGATGGGCGATGGCTCATCGTGAACCACCATTCCTCGACATTGCCCTGAGACAACACATGCCGATGCGAAGCACCGATCTGCCCGTTGACCGCCAGTTCATCGACCGCTGGTCACCCCGGGCCTTCACCGACGCAACGCTGGAAGTGGACACGCTTCATGCGATGCTCGAAGCGGCCCGCTGGGCGCCGTCCGCTGCAAACTCCCAGCCCTGGCGGTTCGTATATGGGCTGCGGGGCACGCCGGCCTTCGCCACGCTGCTGGACGGCCTGGTGCCGGCCAACCAGGTCTGGGCGTCGAAGGCCTCCGCATTGGTCGTGGTTGCGACCGCGACGAGGGGCGCGAGGCCCCTGACGCACGCGCAGTTCGACTGCGGCGCCGCCTGGATGTCCGTGGCGCTCCAGGCCCATCTCCTCGGCTGGCAGACGCACTGCATGGCGGGCATCGATCCCGCGAAGCTGCAGGGTTCGCTGGCCATCCCGACGGACCATCAGCCGCTGGTTGCGATCGCCATCGGGAAGATCGGTGACAAGTCCCTGCTGCCGGAGCCGCTCCAGGCCCGCGAAGTCGCGAGCCCGCGTCTGGCCCTGTCGGACATCGCCTTCGAGGGACGGTTCCCCGGCTAGGAACGGTTTCTATCACGCACGGTCACCAGTGGCCGTGCGTGCCTTTCAGCGTGCCGGTGAGTTCACCGACGGACTTCATGTTGTTCGCGGCGAGATAGTCCGCGATGCCGGAGTTGATCTTGGGGCAGATCAGCGGGTCATAGAACAAGGCCGTGCCCACGCCGACCGCCGTCGCACCGGCGATCAGGAATTCCAGCGCATCCGTCGCGCTGACGATGCCGCCCTGGCCGATGATCGGGATGTCGTGCGGCTTCGCCACTTCGTACACCTGCGCCACCTTCAACAGCGCGATCGGCTTGATCGCCGGACCCGACAGGCCACCCTGTCGGTTGCCGATCATCGCCGTGCGCGTGCGCACGTCCACGGCCATGCCCATCAGCGTGTTGATGACCGCGAAGGCATCCGTGCCCGCATCGATGCAGCGGCGAGCGTTTTCCTGGATGCTGGTCTGGTTCGGCGACAGCTTGGTGATGATCGGCTTCGACGTCGCCTTGCGGCAGGCCGCGACGACGCGCGCCGACATGTCCGGGTCGTTGCCGAAGGTGACGCCGCCTTCCTTCACGTTCGGGCAGGAGATGTTGATCTCGATGGCGTCGATGGCCGAATCATCGAAGCGCGAGACGACCTCGACGTATTCCTCGATCGTCGAACCCGAGGCGTTCGCGATGAAGCGCGTCTCGGTGAAATCGAGCGAAGGCAGGATCTTCGAGACGACCGCTTCGACGCCCGGGTTCTGCAGGCCGATCGCGTTCAGCATGCCCATCGGCGTTTCATACACACGATGCGGCTTGTTGCCGAGGCGGTTCGAGCCGGTCGTGCCCTTCAGGCAGA
>JBEEKA010000115.1:0-18131 GCA_041168985.1 Pseudomonadota bacterium
CGAGACGGTTCCAGGCCCGAAGCCGAAGATGTCTGATCCGGAGATCGACTACGACGCGACCAAGTTCGAGGAGGCCTTGAACAAATGGAACGACCAGAAGCGTGCCGCAGACAACGAGTCCGCGCAGCGCCAGGCCTCCGAGAAGAAGGCTCAGGACGACTGGGCCGCGAGGCTCGAGGCCTATGGCAAGTCCAAGACTGAGCTGAAGGTCAAGGACTTCGACGACGCTGAAGCGACTGCCCTGGAATCCCTGGCACAGGTGCAGCAGGGCATCGTCGTGCAAGGCAGCGAGAACCCGGCACTCGTCATCTACGCACTGGGCAAGAACCCGGCGAAGCTCAAGGAGCTCGCCGCCATCACCGATCCCGTGAAGTTCGCCTTCGCGGTTGCAAAACTGGAGAGGGACCTGAAAGTGACCACACGCAAAGCACCGCCGCCGCCCGAAAAGACCGTAACCGGCTCGGCTCCGAAGTCCGGAGTCGTGGATTCCACCCTCGATCGGCTGCGCGCAGAGGCCGAGAAGACCGGGGACTATTCCAAGGTGATCGCCCACAAGCGCCAGAAACGTGTGGCGTCATGATTATGACTTAGGTATATAGTTCGCCCAGGTCTCGCCAGCCTTTCAAATCGGCAGTTGGTTGATGGTCGCCGTCCAGCCGTCAAGTGGATGAGTGCAAAGCGCGAATCGTTCTGCATCCGAGGCAACCCCCGGATGCGCTGCACCGTCTACAACCATCGGAGACCAACATGTCCAACAGTTTTTCCAAGGAAGAGCGCGTTGCGTTCGAGCAGCTGATCGAGGGCTTCGATGACGCCCTGGTGCTGTCGCGCAATGTCGCCAAGTACCAGACCAACCCGACCGAGATGGAGCGCACCGGCGACGTCATCTGGCGTCCGCAGCCGTACATCGCCCAGACCTTCGACGGCATGGACCAGACCACCAATTTCCAGAACATGACGCAGCTGTCGGTGCCGGCGACGCTCGGCTTCAGCAAGGCGGCCCCCTGGATCCTGGATGCGAAGGAGCTGCGTGACGCCCTGCAGGAGGGTCGCCTCGGCGACGCCGCCAAGCAGAAGCTGGCCACAGACATCAACGTTGCCATCATGAACGTCGCTGCCAACCAGGGCACGCTGTTCGTGAAGCGCGCAGCTGCTGCCACCGGCTTCGACGATGTCGCGGCCGCCGAAGCCATCTTCAACGAGCAGGGCGTGCCGATGAATGAGCGGTGCCTCGCGCTCAGCACCCGTGACTACAACGGCATGGCGTCGAACCTGGCCGGACGCCAGACCGTGGCAGGCAAGGTGCTCACGGCATACGAGAAGGCCTACGTGGGCCTCATCGCCTCGTTCGACACCTACAAGCTGGACTATGCCAACCGCCAGGCGGCGGCGGCTGGTGGAGCAGGCCTGCAGATCAACACTCTCGTGGCGGGAGCCCAGTTCTACGTGCCGCGCGCGACCTCGGTCGCGGTGACGGGCGAGAAGAGCAACGTCGATAACCGCTTCCAGCGCGTGACCATCTCGTCCACCACCAACGTGGCGGCCGGTGATGCGTTCGTGATCGGTGGCGTAAATGCGGTGCACCACATCACCAAGGGCGACACGGGCCAGCAGAAGACGTTCCGCGTCATCAGTGTGGACTCGGCCACGACCATGACCATCAGCCCACCGATCATTTCGGCGCAGGGTGGTACGGACGCGGAACTGCAGTACAAGAACTGCGTGGTCAACACGCCGTCGGCGACTGCTGCCATCACGTTCCTCAACACTGTGGCCGCCTCGGTCAACCCGTTCTGGCAGCGCGATGCCCTCGAGATCCTGCCGGGCCGCTACGCGGTGCCGACGGACGCCGGCACTGCAGTGATGCGCGCCACCACGGACCAGGGCATCGAGGTGGTGATGCAGAAGTTCTACGACATCAACACGATGAAGACGAAGTTCCGTCTCGACACGTTGTTCGGTGTGGTGAACAAGCAGCCCGAGATGACTGGCCTGATCATGTTCAGCCAGACCTGAAGCTGCGGCCACAACACTTTCCGGAGACAGAACCATGAGCTCACAAATTGTTTCTCCCTTCGGCCAGTTGGTGGTTGCGGTTCCCGCAGCTGCCAAGGTGGCCACCTTCTCGCAGGGTAGCGAGCAGTACGATGTCAACCAGCCCTTGGGGTATCCCAACCAGCCGCCGTCGCAGTCGAACCTGTTCACGGGTTCGGGCGCGTTCACCTCGGCGGCGTACACGCTGGCCGGCACGGCTGTCATCAATGCTGGGGCCTACCCGGTGCTCGTCAACGTCGGCACGGACGCCAACGTCTTCGAGCGTGGCAACTTCCAGCCGACGCCCGGCGTCCTCAACGCGACCGGTGCTCTCACCGCCGCGATGATCCTTGCCGGTATCGTGACGTCGACGACGGGTGCTGCCGTGGCGGCAACACTGCCCACCGGTGCGGTGATGGATGCAGCAGCGACCTTTGCCATCGGTGACTCGTTCGACTGGACGGCGATCGCCACCGGCGCGAATGCGTTCACCCTGCAGCCTGCAGCCAACCACACCATCGTGGGTGTGGCAGCGGTGGCAACCGTGACTTCGGGGCGCTTCCGCACCACGAAGACCGCGGCCGGCACCTTCGTCACCTACCGGCTCAGCTAAGCCGCAATTGAGGGGCCGGGTAACTCCGGCCCTTCACCGCACAAGGACACGATCATGGAAAAGTACCAGGACATGGTTTACCGCTGCCCGGGCCCGTATAGCCGCGCTGGCGGGACCTACGACACAAAGGGCGTGAACTCGAGGGCAGAGCATGACGCCGCCCTCAATGACGGCTGGTTCAACACGATGCCCGAAGCCATCGCAGGCAACGCGTCAGTGGTTGAAACGCCGGCCGACGACAAGCCGCCAACCCGTGCCGAGCTCGAGCAGAAGGCGACGGAGCTGGGCATCAAGTTCGACAAGAAGACCAAGGACGAGGATTTGGCGAAGAAGATCGCCGGCGCGCTGGGAGCGTAGTCCATGAGCTGGACGAAGCGGCAATTCG
Source organism: Pseudomonadota bacterium (assembly GCA_041168985.1). Classification (GTDB taxonomy): domain Bacteria; phylum Pseudomonadota; class Gammaproteobacteria; order Steroidobacterales; family Steroidobacteraceae; genus ZC4RG30. Next base: position 3,033 of record JBEEKA010000115.1, read on the forward strand.
TCGTGCAGGCCTTCGAGGAGATCGGTTACGCGTCGTACAACTTCGACCTGCAGCCGGAGCAGCTGCAGGCGGGACTGCGCCGCCTCGAGGCCATGATGAGCACCTGGAACGGCCGCGGCGTCCGGCTCAGTTACCCGCTGGCCAGCAATCCCGACCAGGCGGAACTCGATACGGTCACCGGCGTTCCTGACTCTGCGAACGAGGCGGTCTATACCAACCTCGCCATCAGGGTGGCGCCCATCGTGGGCAAGACCGTCTCTGTCGAGACCAACCGCGCAGCGCGCAGCGCCTACATGGAACTGCTGAGCAGGTGCGCCATGCCGCAGGAGCAGCAACTTCCGAGCACGATGCCCGCCGGCGCCGGCAACAAGCCGTGGCGCTATGACGATCCGTTCCTGCCTGGTCCAGTCGAGCAGCTCGACGCCGGTGGCGACGGCCCGATCGAGTTCAACTAGGAACCACATGCCCACAATCAACCAACTGACCCGCGTCGACGAACTGAGCGCCGGCGATCTGCTCGCGATCTTCTCCACCGGCAATGGAGATGCACGGGCCGCTGCCATCTCGGTGCTGCAGGACTATCTGCAGGACAACCTCGACTTCTCGAACAACGGCGACTACGCGACGCAGTACGCCGCGCCGGCGGCGACGGGATTCAATGTCGCCATCACGGATGGCGGTGACAACAACACCAACGTTCACCTGATCCTGACGCCGCTCGCCGGCTACGCCAACGGCACGATTACGCTGCCAGCCAAGGCCGGCCTCGTCGACAAGCAGGAAGTACTCGTCAACTGCACGCAGGCGGTGACCACGCTCGCCATCGGGCTGAACGGCGCCACCGCGGCCGTCGGTGCCCCGACAACCTTGGCGGCCAATGCCTTCTTCCGGCTCAAGTACGACGCCGTCACCTTCAACTGGTACCGAGTGGGGTAAGCAGCAATGGAACGTCTCAACAATTCTCCGAATGTCGTGCCGATCACCGCCAGTGATGCCACGGTCTATGTACCAGCGCTCGTCGGGCTGCGTGTGGGCACGACTGCGGGCACGCTCGTGGTCATGAGCGGCGGCCAACTGGTGACCATCCCGAACGTACTGGCTGGCGAGACCATCTACTTGTCCGTCAATAAGGTGATGGCAGCCTCGACCGCGGTCGGCATCACAGGCTTCCAGTGGCCAGAGTGACCGGTGCAGATCCCTATCCTCAATGGCGTGTACACAAGTGAGGCTTCGGACTTTCGGGTGGCCTATCCGTACAACCTAGTGCCCGTTCCTGTCGAGCAGGGGATCAGCGCCGGCTACCTGAGGCCGGCCGAGGGCATTATCCAGCTCACCACTGGCCCAGGGCCCGATCGCGGCGGCATCAACTGGAATAGCACCTGTTACCGCGTCATGGGCCACAGGCTCGTGTCCATTGCCGACACAGGGATCGTTACTGACCTCGGCTTCATTGATGGCGTCGACATGGTCACCTTCGACTACTCGTTCGATTATCTCGCCATCAACGGCGGTGGAAATCTCTACCTCTACAACGGCTCAGTGTTGGCGCAGGTAACGGACCCGGACCTCGGCTCGGTCATCAGCCTTATCTGGGTGGACGGCTACTTCATGACCACCGACGGTGAATTCATCGTCGTCACTGAGTTGAGCGATCCGTTCACTGTATTGCCCGCCAAGTACGGCTCGTCAGAGTCCGACCCAGACCCCGTTCTTGCGTTGCTCAAGCTGCACAACGAGCCAACGGCCATCAACCGGTACACGATGGAGACTTTCAGTAACGTCGGTGGGACAGGTTTTCCATTCTCGCGCGTCGATGGCGCTCTTATCCCCAAGGGGACAGTCGGTGGCCAGGCCTGTTGCGTCTTCATGAACAACATCGCTCTCGTCGGAAGCGGTCGCAATGAGGCGATCTCGGTGTACTTGGCATCGAATGGCCAGTACACGCGGATAGCTACCCGCGAAGTCGACTTGGTACTCAAGGACTATAGCGAGGAGGTGCTTGCGGGTATAAAGGTCGAGGCAAGAGTCGACAAGGGCCATCAGCTCCTCTACATCCATTTACCGGACAAAACGCTGGTGTACGACGGCGCCGCCTCCGCCGTGGTGAACGAGCCGGTTTGGTTCACTCTTGGCTCGGAGCTCGAGGTCGCGCGCTATCAGGCGAAGAATTTCGTCTGGTGCTACAACCGATGGCTCGTTGGGGACGCCGAGCGCATCGGGTACCTCACGGATACGCTCACTTCTCATTGGGGCAACCGCATCGGCTGGGAATTCTCAACGCTCGTTGTCTATGCAGAGGGGCGGGGGTGCATCTTCCACGAACTGGAACTGGTCGCCCTGTCTGGCCGCGTCCACCTCGGCGTCGATCCCACGATCAGTACCAGATACTCGCTGGACGGCGAGGTCTGGAGCCAGCGCCGCTATATTTCGGCGGGGCGCCAGGGGGAGCGCCAGAAGCGATTGGTATGGCTCAATCAGGGATCGATGCAGAATTGGAGGATTCAGAGGTTCAACGGCGACAGCGACAGTCGCCTGTCGATCGCCAGGCTCGAGGTGCGGCCAGAGCCGCTGGCGGTGTAGCGTGGCAGCCGAGAATGACCCGCGACCGGTCCTTCGCCAAGAGCTGGCGCGCATTTTCAAGAATCAGCGCGTCATCAGGGCTTTCGAGAAGCTCTTCGATTTGATACCGCCCGAGTTCATCAACCAGCAAATCCAGATCGACGCCATCGATCTTGCCTCGGAAATCGCTTCGGCGCAGGTCAACGAAGCCGCTGCCGCTATCGAGCGTCTCGCGGCAGCTGTCGATCGGCTTACGCTTGCGCCTCCAGTGCCGCCGGTATCGCCGGGGGATGGTGATGGTTTGGTCGGGCTCGTTGCAGTGCCTGGAACATCAGAGCTGTTCGCCCGTTCGGATTTCATCCCCGGCCTGAATCAGGGAATCGTACCCACATGGACCGGGGCGCACACCTGGACGGTGCGCGCGACCATCGCTGTGAATACGGCTGGCGCGAACGTCCTTGACCTGGGTGCAACCGGCAACGGAGCCAACCTCAAGTACTGGCGGATCCGTGTGGGCGGTGGTGGCGACCTGCAGATCAATATGCTTGCCGACGACCTGGCGACAGTGAAGGGCGGCATCCAGATCGGGCGCAGCGCGACGTCGATCACGGTCATCAATTACGGCAACGCGGTCGACCTCCCGCCGCACAACTTCCTCGGGCCGGTAGGCTTCAACAACACCCCGGCGATTGCCAAGCCCGCGGTGACAGGCTCCAAGGGCGGCAACGCAGCGCTCGCCAGCCTTCTCGCTGCCTTGGCCAACTACGGCCTCGTGACAGATAGCTCAACTTGAGGATTCGCCATGACGACAGCAGTAAGCAACATCATCCCGGCAAAGCAGGCAGAAAATGCCCAGACGACCCAGTACACCTCGACTGGCGTCAAGACCATCATCGACAAATTCACCGTCACCAACACGACTGGCGGTCCGGTCACATTCGCGTGCAACTTGATTGCGTCTGGCGGCGCGCCAGGTGTTGCCAACTTGATTCTGAGTCGCACGATCCTGGCAACCCAGTGCTACACCTGTCCGGAACTCATTGGTCACGTGCTGGAGATCGGAGACTTCATCTCTACCATCGCCGGTGCCGCGACATCGCTCACCATCCGGGCTTCTGGCCGTCAGGTTGCGTCGAGCTAGTTTACTTCACAGGTTCCTTCGGTAAGATCCGAGCTGCTGAGTTTCGGCCCCCAGCAGCCACCTCCATCAGGAGAGTGCTGTGCTGGCTGTACGAGAATCCACCCAGGCTGAAGCTGTCGAGCGCCTTGAAGGCGCCATGCTCCAGCTTCCTCAAGCCGATTGCCCGGTGGTCCACCACTTTGGGCCCGGCATCTATATCCGCGAAGTCACGCTGCCGGCGGACACCTTCGCCATAGGCCACGAGCAGCGCTTCGAGCACCTGAACATCATGGTGAAGGGCGCGGTGGCGATCGTTGGCGAGGGCGGTGACCTCAAGGTGCTGCGCGCGCCGCTCATCTATGTCGGCAAGCCTGGTCGCAAGGTCGGCTACATCATCGAGGAGACGGTGTGGCAGAACATCTACGCCACCACCGAGCGCGACATCGACAAGTTGGAGTCGATGCTGCTAATCAAGAGCCGCGCCTTCGAGTTGCATGCTGCGGAGTTGAAGCAGCTGGCCATCGCTGCCAGGGTCGACGAACGTGAGGACTTTCAGAAGCTGCTGGACGAGACCGGTTTTACTGCCGAGCAGGTCCGCGCAACGTCTGAGAACACCACCGACCAGATCCCCATGCCCGAAGGCGTAGCGCCGAAGATCACCATCCGTGAGTCGATGATTGAGGGCAAAGGCGTATTCCTCTCGTCTCCCTGCACGTCCGGAGAGCTGCTTGCCCCCGCGCGACTTCGCGGGTACCGCACGCCGGTCGGCAGGTACACCAATCATTCGCACAAGCCCAATGCGAAATTCGCCAAAGCTGAGACCGGGGATATCTACCTGGTCGCGCTGCATGACATTCGTGGGTGCTGCGGCGGTGACAGCGGCGAGGAAGTGACCATCGACTACCGGCAGGCGCTGTCGCTGTCGAACATCACCATCGGAGAAGCACTATGAGTGGCATCGCTACTGCCATCGTCGGCGGCGCTGTCGTCTCAGGCATCGCATCCAACAGCGCTGCGAAGAAGGCGGCCAAGGCGCAAGGTAAGGCGAGCGACGCCGGCATCGCCGAGCAGCGCTATGAGTTCGACAAGGTGCAAGAGCTGCTGAAGCCGTACTCAGACGCGGGCACCGAAGCAGTCGGCGCGCAGTCGGACCTGCTGGGTCTCAACGGCCCCGAGAAACAGCAGGCTGCCCTCGACGCCATTCGCAACTCGCCTGAGTTCGCCTCGATGCTCCAGCAGGGCGAGGAGGGCATCCTGCAGAACGCTTCTGCTACCGGCGGTGTACGTGGTGGCAACACGCAGGGCGTGCTATCGCAGTTCCGCCCTCAGCTGCTGTCGCAGCTCATCGAGTCGCGCTTCACCAAACTGGGCGGCGTTGCCGGTCTCGGCCAGGCGTCAGCCGCTGGCACCGCTGCCGCTGCCCAGAACACCGGCAACAACATCACTGACCTGCTCACGCAGGCCGGGCAGGCGCGCGCCGGTGCTGCCCTGGCTGGTGGTCAAGCAATCGGCAACGTCGGCAACTCAATTGCTCAAGCCGCCATCCTCAAACAGATGAAGGTGTTCTGACATGCCGCAGCCATTCAATTACAGCTCAAACATCCCCGACCCCACGCAGAACCTTATCGCTGCGGTCACTACCGGCCAGGGGATCCAACAGCTCAAGGCTGCTCAGGTCGCGACCAAAACGGCCGAGGCATCGCTGAAACAGCAGCAGCAGCTTCAGGCCGACCTGTCCGCGCTGAGCGCGAACGCGTCGCCGGCGGCCGTGGCGTCGATGATGGTGAAGTATCCGTCGCTGAGTGAGCACTTTAAGCGCACCTACGATGTGCTGGGCAGCGAGCAGCAGAAGGCGCACCTCAACCAGGCATCCGAGGTCTACGCGGCGCTGTCGGCCGGCGACAACGACACGGCGCAGAACGTGCTGCGCTCCAACGCCGAGGCGTACACGAACTCTGGCATGAAGAAGGAAGCGAAGACGCTCACCGACCTGGCTGAGCTCATCAAGCTGCACCCAGAGACCGCGAAGACGTCAGTGGGGCTGTTCCTGGCGTCGGCGATGGGGCCTGAGAAGTTCATCGAGACCTTCACGAAGCTGGAATCGGAGCGCCGTGAGCGCGACCTCGAGCCGTCCAAGCTGACGACGGCACAGGCGACGGCGCGCGAGGCGGCCACCAGGGCCAACTTCGCCGAGTCAAATGCCGTCATCGATCTCCAGAAGAAGGGATGGGACATCTGGAAGATCCAGGAGGACGCCAAGATTGCGCGCGAGAACAACCGCATCGCTGCGCTGAATGCCGCAGCGGCACGGGAAACCAACGACCTCAAGCGCCAGGAGCTGCAGGACAAGCTGAAGGATGCGCAGATGGCGCGCGACCAGAAGGTGCGTGACACGGCGGCGTCCATCGAGGCCCAGCGCGGCACCATCGACAACTCGCTTTCCGTCATCGACCGCGTGCTGAAGAACCCGTCGCTGAATGACGTGCTCGGATCGTTGGAAGGCGGCTGGCTGGGCGCAGCCAAGAACATTCTGGATGATGAATCGCAAGACGCGATTGCCGGTATCGAGACCCTCGGGTCCCAGGTGTTCATTGAGCAGATCAGGAAAGCCAAGGAAGCCGGTGCAACGTTTGGAGCCCTGAGCGAGAAGGAGGGCGAACGGCTGATGACAAGCCTCCAGAGCCTGTCCCGCAAGCAGAGCGAGAAGCAGTTCACCAGCAACCTGCAGGAAGTCCAACGTCTGATGCTGAAGAGCCGAAAGAGTCTCGCCGACAAATACGGCATGCCTGACACCATCCCTGACACGCCGAACGCTGCGCCGTCTGCTGATGAGATCGACGCGATCTTGAAGAAGCACGGGGGCTGAGTCGATGGCGACCCTCGCTCAACTCGAGAAGGCTCTCGTCAATGCCGACAAGGCAGGTGACATGGACGCCGCTCGGAAGCTGGCGGCGGTCATCAAGACCGAGCGCGCGCGGCTCGGCGATGCCATCAACATCCCAGGCTATGGAGACATCGGTGATGTGCCAGGCACAGTGCCGGACAAGCCCGGCGAATCCATCGGCAAGAAGATCGCCGGCGTCGGTGAGGCTGTGCTGAGCACCGTTACCGGCGCGGTGGCGATGCCGGTCGCGGCCGCCGCAGGCATCGCCGGCGAAGCGCTGAGCGGGGGCAAGAAGGACGGCGAGCAGATCGCCAACAAAGTCGCCGACGCGATGATCTACCAGCCGCGCACCGAGACCGGCGGCAAGATCCTCGAGACCGTCGGCAAGGTGGTGGAGCCGCTCGTTGCCCTGGGTCCGATGGCCGCTGAGCTCGGTGCAGTTGGTGAGGCGGCTGCAGCTACCCGCCCGGTGGTTCGCGCCGCAGCTGCTGAGGCGGCATCGCCCATCAAGCAAGCAGCTACTGCGCTGGCCGAGCAGGTCAAGCAGAAGATTGCACCCGGTGCGGAGCGCGCCCCGACGCCTGGTACTGGCACCAGCGGCGGTGCTGCTGCGGTCGACATCGCGGACGTACGGCGTGCCAATGCCGAGGAACTCGGATTCACCGGCGACAAGGCGCTGACCGAGGGCCAGGCGACGCGCGCCTTCGAGCAGCAGCGCTTCGAGCGCGAGACCGCGAAGCAGGGCGACATCGGCGAACCGATCCGCCAGCGCATGCAGAACCAGAACCTGCATCTGCAGCAGAAGATGGATGAGTTCATCGACTCTACCGGTTCCGAGCTCACCGAGCCGCGCGGAGTGGGCGAGATCGTCGACAAGGCATTGCGCCAGCGGGCAGCACGCGACAAGACGAAGATCCGCGCCCTGTACAAGGAAGCCGAGAAGGCCGGCGAGATGGAAGCGCGAGTGCCGATGGACTCCGTCGTGCAGCTGCTGAAGGACTCGTCCTCGGCCGAGGCGCTCGCTCCAGTCATCGGTGCCACCGAGAGGGAGCTGCAGCGCCTCGGCGTGCTCAACTACTTCGGCCGCGGCGAAGGGATCAACCTGAAGCTGGGGGATGTCGAGAACCTGCGCAAGTTCGTGACCAAGGTGGCCGGCAGCGACAGGACCAACATCAAGTACGCGAGTGAGATCAAGGCCGCGATCGACGCCGCGACGGAAGGTAAGGGTGGCGACCTCTACAAGCAGGCTCGTGCCGCCTACGCGCAGTCGATGGCTGACTACGAGAACTTCGGCCTCGCCAGGCAGTTGCTGAAGAGCAAGCGCGGCTCAACCGACCGCACCGTGGCCCTTGAGGATGTGCTTCGCAAGTCGGTGATCTCACCGTCTGCCTCGACCGACTCGGTGACGAAGCTGAAGCAGCTCCTTCAGACCGAGGGCGAGACGGGACAGCAGGCGTGGAAGGAGCTCCAGGGCGGTCTGCTGCGTCATCTCAAGGATGAAGCCACCAAGAACGTGGCGCGCGACTCCGCGGGCAACCCGATCGTCTCGGCCGCCGGCCTGGACAAGGCTGTCACGGCTCTGGACAAGACCGGCAAGCTGGATCTGGTGCTCGGCAAGAGGCAGGCCGACAAGGTGCGCCTCATCAATGATGTCGCGAAAGACGTGTTCACGTCGCCGCCGGGCGCTGTCAACACGAGCAACACCGCGACTGTTCTGGCCGGACTCATGGATATCGCGATCAGCGGCACCACTGGTGTGCCGGCCCCGGTGGCGACGGTATTCAACCATGTCACATCAAGAATCAAGGACGCGAAGCTCAAGGCGCGCGTCAAGCAATCACTCGGAGAATGAGATGTCGACCATCAGCATCGTTCCGCCGTATTCCACCTTCGCTGGTCGCGACGGTGAACCGCTTGAGGCCGGTTTCATCTACATTGGCGAGGCCGGGCTCAACCCGCTGATTGAGGCGAACCGAGTCGCGCTGTTCTCTGACCCAGGGTTGCTCGTTCCGGTGGCTCAACCAGTGAGGACCATCGGCGGGTTCCCGGTGACATCAGGCACACCGGTCAGGCTGTACGCGGCCGAAAGCGACTATGCGATCGCGCTGCTGGACAGGAACAGCACGCTCGTCTACTCGTCTCTGTACAACAAGCTGCGTCTGGGTTTGATCGATTCCACTGACATCGAATACGACATCACCGAAGCCGAAGCGCTGAGCGGCGTCACGATCGTCAATCTCTACTACGAACCCGGCAACGTTCTCCGCTACGGCACCAACACTACGCCGGGCACCACTGACATGAGGGTCGCGTTCCAGGCGGCAATGACCTCATCGGAGAGCGTCTATGTGCCCAGTGGCACGTACTACCTCTCCGGGTCGGTCTCTCCTCTAGGCAACTCGCTGATCCGCGGCGCAGGTCGCAGTTCGCACGTCATCGTCAAGGACGGCGACGCCATCGGATTTGATCTGACCGGTCTGACTGGCGTCGAAGTGCGCGACCTCAAGTTCTCCTGCAATGGCGCAGTCGGTACCCTCGGCGGCATCAACGGCAAATCGCCGGTCTACCTCTACAACTCGGCTCAGTGCACAGTCGAGAACTGTTTTTTCTTCAACGTCTACAACGTGGGCATCCGGCTCTACGACTCGTCGAATAACAAGATTCGCAACAACTGGTTTGGTGACTGGTACACCACGTCGACGCCGAACGAGGACTCGGCAAACATCTTCCTGATGGGCGGATGCTCATACAACATCATCGAAGGCAACTTCTGCATCGGGTCAGGAGCCGGCACCGGCATTGTCGTGCATGACTACTATCTGGTGGGCAAGCAGCCGATCGGCAACATCATCAACGCCAACCGGGTGGACAACAAGAAGGCCTATGGCATCCTTGTCTACACGACTGGCGTTGGCACGCCCAATGGCTTTGACTGCAAGACCGTGGTATCGAACAACACGGTGTCGAACATCCTTGGCGACTTCATCCTGGGAGCTTCCGGTGCCGGCATCTACCTGCAAGGTGGTGGTGGCGCGGTATGCGTCGGGAACACGGTTTACAATTGCTGCGTCAATACCACCAATTTCGGCACGCTGGCGATGGCCCACATCACTGCCAGCATTACCAATGGACCCGACACCGCGCAGATCCTGGTGGCAAATAACCACGTCCACTCGTTGCGAGGCCCCGGCATCTGGGCGGCGAGTAGTACCTACCTGGGCCTGAAGGTGACCGGCAATACCATCCGATGTGACCAGCTCGCCGGCGGCGACGCGAACGCAATCGTGCTGTCCAACTCCGACTTCTCGGACGTGACAAACAACGCGATCAAGCAGCTTTTTGGCACGGCGATCTATGTCACCACCACAGGCCCAGGACCAGGTTACAACAAGAACATCAACGTAAGCGGCAACACGATAGACACGCTGGGAATCGGTATCGTCTTCACGAAGATCGGGGCGGGATCGTTCCGCGACGTGATCGTGACGAACAACAGCTTGTCAACTGGCGACTCCGGCATGAACTTCGCCGATGTCGCTGGCATGCAGCTCTCCAATAACAATGTCCGGAGTGTGCTCTATCCCATCTCGGTCAACGGTTGCACCTACGTCAAGGCCTCTGCTAACAAGTTCGAGGCAACAAACGGCGCGGGTTTTCACGTCTTTGGTGGCGTCTGCACCGGCATGATCGTAGATGAGACCAACGCCTTCATCGGCGGGACTGGTGTGCAGAACTCCTCGACCGCCGCCGTGATTTCTCAGTACGGCAATACAGCGCCAGCCATCGGCGGCACGTGGGCGGTAGGTGACCGCGTCATCCGCCTGACGCCGGTGGTCGGTCAGCCGAAGGGCTGGCGCTGCACCGTGGCGGGGGCGCCAGGGACATGGGTGAGCGAGGGCAATTTGTGATGGAGATACCAAGCTCCAATGATCCGAAGAGCTGGTTCGGTGTCATCGCGGCGGCGTTCACCGGGCTCCTGTTGTGGAACACCAAGCGTCATGTGGCGAAGCAGGATGATCACAGTTTGCGGATCCGCGCCCTCGAGACAGACCGCGTGACGAAGGGCGACATCACAGCTGTGTACGAGCGCATCGAGGACCTGTCGAAGCAGTCGGCCCGCCAGCACGAGATGTCGCTGCGCGTCATAGCCGCGGCGGCCAGGAGTACTCGTGGATAGGAACATCAAGGCCTTCCTGGACATGATCGCGCACAGCGAGATTGGGCCTCGCCTGCTCGCCAAGTCAGACAACGGCTACAACGTGATTGTTAGCGGCCAACTCTTTGACGATAAAGGAACGCCAGACGAGCTGTTCGATGACTACAAGGACCACCCCCGTAAGGTGATTCCGCTGCGTCCCGGGCTGAGATCGACTGCCGCCGGTCGCTACCAGCTGCTCGCCCGCTACTTCGACCACTACCGGATCAAGCTGGGCCTGCGCGATTTCTCGCCTGACAGCCAGGACGAGATCGCCATCCAGCAGATCAAGGAGCAGCGCGCGCTGCCAGATGTACTGGCCGGACGCTTCGACGTGGCGGTCGAGAAGTGCAAGAACATCTGGGCATCACTACCTGGAGCTGGCTACGGCCAGCATGAGAACAAGCTGGTAGACCTGCGCGTCGCCTACGTCAAAGCTGGAGGAACGCTCGCATGAACGTCAAAGAGTCGATGGCGCTCATCTTGGCCGGCGTTGTGCTGCTGATCATCGCCACGCTGTTCCTGCGCAGCCGCAGTGCCCACAGCAAGCTCTCCCTGGACGACCTGCTGCTGGGCGACGACGGGCGGCTCAGCAAGGCCGCAGCCGTCATGATCGGCGCCTTCGGGCTTACCACATGGTTGATGGTGTACCTCGCGTTGCAGGGGAAGATGACCGAGGGCTACCTTGCCATCTACGTCGCAAGCTGGATCACCCCCACCGTGGCGGTGATCATCAAGCGGCCTGCTGAGGTACCCACCTCGACGCTCGAGACGTCGACCACCTCGACCACCAAGGTGAAGGAGGTGCAGTCGTGAGCCTCATCCCGGATCCACTGCGCCCGTACTTGGCGCTGATCAAGGTCGGCGTTGTCGTCGTCCTGGTCGGTGCCGCATTCGTCGGCGGCTGCTCCCACGAGCGCGATCGCTGGACGCAGAAGTGGGCTGACCGTGACGCCGCCGACAAGGCGATCGCCGACAGGGCCAAGGCCGATGCCAAGTTGAAACAAGACGCGGCCGATGCCGCAGGGGCTGCTCGTGAAAAAGAACTCCTTGATCTGCGCGCTTACCGCGACGCTCACCCTGTCGGTCCTATGCGGCTGTGCCTCGCAAGGCCGGCTGGTGTGTCCCCCTCCGCCGGCGCCGTCCAGGGTGATGGCAGACCCGGCCCCGGCCCCGAACCTGTTCAGCCGGTGCCTGCGGGAGATCGTGGAGGTGGGGAGGGGCGAGCGGAGGCAGGACCAGATCTCGCCGGAATGCTCGACGCTCTTGCAGCCCGTGCCGACTACGTGAGCGCAGGCCTGCGCGAGTGGCAGCGCCGGTGATGTGGAGACTGCCTGCGGCCCTAGGACGTATCTGAAGCCGGCTAAGCCGCCCTGAGCCGGAAGGACGAGGTAACGGCCCCCAAGGGCTCAGGCCATCTGCCGGATCGCCTTGGGGACGCCATAGATGCCCTGTACGTCATATCGACCTGCAGCGTGTCCGGATCCAGAGCGACTTCCTGCAGCAGACTGATGAGCGCCCGGTCGTCATCGAAGGCCAGCAGGGTGCGTTTCACGTCTGCCGACGTCAGCTTTTGCATTTCCCGATTCGCTTCGTCCTCAGCGGCCAGCGCGACCGCCTCACGTTCGAGCGCCTCGATCCGGCGTGCCAGTTCGCCGACCAGCGGGATGTAGGCGTCACCGCCGTCCTCGATGGCCAGGCGCGCGGCCTTGGCTTTCTGCCGTGCCAGGCGGGCGATCTCCTCATGGACCGGCTTGGCGGCATTCGCCGTGGGCTGCAGGCTGGGCCTGTCGAGCAACTGTTCGATGAAGCTGTCCGAGCGCAGGTCGCTGCGCAGCTGCGCCAGCACGCCGCGCTCGAGGAGCTGCGCACTGATCCACCGACCAGGCCGAAGCCGATAATGGGAGCCTGATCCCTCCCACCGGCGACCATCTGGCGTCACCAGGATCTCCGACAGCAGGAACATCGACTGCGATCGGCGTGCACGACTGATCGCAGCCCCGACATGGCTTGCCTCGAGCTGCGCGATGATCTGCTCAGCCTGTGCCTCGGTGATCAGTGCCTGGTGCGTGTCGCGCTGGATCTGCCATTCCTCGCGCGGCCGCCGTTTGCTCTTCCCCTGGCCGCGCTGCTTCTTGTCCGTATGCCGGTTCCAGATGGTGTGCCCAGCATAGGTCAGCGCGTTCCATTCCACGTCGACGAGCGTGGTCGATTTGCGGCCGAGTCCTGCAGCAGCTCGAGCTCGAGGCACGCCGGCCGCGCGCGCCTGCAGGTATGCGGTGACGGTACTGGCCTCGTGGCTCACGACCAGGTGTGATTTGGTCACCGGCTTGCCATCACGGATCGCACCGGTCGGCTCGTGCTTGAGCTGGTACCCCCACGGCGCACGGCCGCCGGCGCGCCAGCCGCGGCGAATGTTCTCAGCCATGCCAGCCAGGCCCTTGTCGCGCGACATGATCGAGTTCACTTCGTCCATCGCCTCGAGCATCGACTCCAGGATGACGGCCGACACCGGGTCGGTCTCCGGAATGCTCGCGATGATGAGCGTGACGCCATGCTTGCGGCACTGATGGCGGAAGGCCTGCGCGATGTAACGACCGCGCGCCAGGCGCGAGGTGTCATGCATCAGCAGGTAGGTCCAGCCGCGATCGCGGCGCTTGATGTCGGCGATCAGCCGCTGGAAGGCAGGGCGGTCATCGGTCGAGCCGCGGCGGACCGCATCCTCATAGGTCTCGACGATCGTCAACGACCGGGCCGCGGCCACTTCCCGCAGCTTGTGCAGCTGGGCTGCCGGGCTCACGTCGTTTCGATCCTTCGTACTGCGGAGATAGGCGGCTGCGCGCATTTTTCTTCAGGGCCTCAGAAATCAAGGCTAGCACAATGGCCGGATCCGGCCGATTCAGGGTCCGAACGGTCAGACGTTTCGTCACAGGGCCAGCCCCTGCTGGGCCGGCTGGTGCCGCTGGCAGTAGTCCTTGCCTGGCGCCGGCGACGTGGCGCAGCCATCACACAGCGGCTGATCACACGTCTTGCGGCTGCCGGCAAGCTTGCCATCGCACAGCTTCGTGGCCGGTTTTCCGCAGCTGCAGCGCTTCGGCGTGAGCGACTTGCTGCCACACACGATCGCGTGACCACCACCAGCAAACTGGACGCGCGTGCACTTCACTGAGCGAACTCCGCCAGACGCCTGGCAGCTTTCTTCTTTCGCGCATACCAGTGGATCGGATGAACAGTGGCACCGGCGGGAATCTCGTTCGCTGGCCAGCGCGTGCAGTTCAGGTAGCGCCGGCGCTTGATGGTGGGTGATGGCCGGACTTCGTCGATGCGGTAGACGCTGCCGCCGTTGCTGCGCATGAAGTCACCGACGTCGACCTTCCCGCCGTCGTAGAACAGCTTCACCGGTGTGTAGTCGCCGCGAGGTTTCATTACTCGAACAGCTCTGCGGTCGCGCGCAACCCCTGGCCGGACTTCTCTGCGTACCCCAGCGCCACCAGTTTCGCGAAGGCCGATGAAACCGGTCCGGAGTCGGAATATCCGGCCGCGTCCCGCAGGCGCCCCTTTGCCAGGCTGTCAGGGTATGCGTCGAACAGCGGTGCCAGCAGCGCCTTCTCCATGCGCGACAGGCGATTGCCCGTGAGTAGCAGATCGCGCAGCGCCGCACCCTGTGGCAACGGATCGTATGGGCCCCAGAGCCGCGATGCCCGTCGGTGTGATCGTCAGCAGCGCACCCTGCAGGCGCGTGTAGCCCGCGGCCGCGAGCTGGGCGAAGCACGTCGACACCGGACCGCTGTCGCTATAGCCGGTGTGGATCCGCACCTGACCTTTCGTGAGGCCACGCGGATGCTGCGCCAGGGCAGTGAGAAAGGCCCGCGGCATGGGCTTCGAGGCCATGCCATCGGGGCTGCTGCCGGCGACACCGCGAACGACTCGAGGCTCCGGGGAAGTCGCCGCCCGGGTTCGTTCGCGGACAACCGCACGACCACGGTCGTCGCCGGCAACAGGTTCAGGAGTATTTACCGGGTTTTTACCCGGTTGAAATGGCATAGGAATGCCATTGTTATGCCCGGCGCCGCGCCCAGCATGCTGCCCGCGCTGCGCGAGGGCCTGAGCATGAGCAGCATCCAGGATCTTGCTCACATCATCGATGGCGCAGTCCCAACCATCCGAGAAGCCGATGCGCAGACCCCGGGTGTATCCGGCCTGGTCAGCCGCCTGCAGTTGCTCGGCGCTCGGCGGCGGCGGCATGTTAATTTTTGCG
The DNA here is from genome assembly GCA_041168985.1 of Pseudomonadota bacterium. Lineage (GTDB taxonomy): Bacteria > Pseudomonadota > Gammaproteobacteria > Steroidobacterales > Steroidobacteraceae > ZC4RG30. The sequence goes on from JBEEKA010000115.1 coordinate 18,049, forward strand.
CTGCCGGTTGAGGCTGCTTTCTCCAGCTCGCGGATCCGCTCCTTCAGCAGCTTCGGATCGTTGTCCTCAGCATCTTTCACGGC
>JBEEKA010000116.1:0-11604 GCA_041168985.1 Pseudomonadota bacterium
AGCCGCCTTTCCATGGCTTCCCGCAACCTTGCATTGCCGACCGTCGACTGCGCGCCCGTATCAAGGATCGCCAGCACCGGTATGCCGCTTACCGTGGCATCCACCGAGATCAGCTTGTCCGGCCTCTTCAGCATCGGCAGGGTGATGAAGCCGCGCTCGGCCTGCTGACCCTTGGAACGGGCGATGTTGATGAAATCTTTCCCGAAGTCGATGTAGATCCGCTTGTCGGAGAACCCTTCTGTACCCAGCAGTCCTTCGGCGCCGCCAAACGCGTCGTTGATGATCGGAAGTGTCGTCGGCGCGATGTACAGGTCGCCGACCTCGAGACTGTCCGCCCTGATCGTCGGCACGGTCGCGGTGCCGGTGACACCCCGCAGGATCACGGGCGGCGACTTGTCCGTCCGCAGGCCCAGTCGTGCGGCGACGGAAGGCAGGATGGCGGTGCGCGTCGCGCCGGAATCCAGCACGAGGCGGAAGGGACCCTGGCCATTGATCAGCGTCGGAACCCAGACCCGACCGATGCGGTCGCGCCGCGTCGGTGCCACGTATCTCGGCTCGCGCGTCTGGATGACGATTTCGTCCAGTGGCGCGGCGGGCGGAGGAGCGCTTTCCTGGGCCATCACGGGCAGCGCGATCGCGAGCAGGGTGTAGGCCGCACGCATGTTCAGGTGTCCTCGAACAGTCGCCGCCAGCCGATGTGGCCGAGGCGCTCCAGCGTGCGAAGGTTCTCCCCGAAGATCGACTCGGGGTCAGGGAAGGCTTCGACGGCCCTGTCGATGCTCTCTTCCCGCAGGAGGTGCAGCGTGGGGAAGGGGGAGCGGTTCGTGTGATTGCCGATGTCGTCGGGTTCGGTGCCGGCGAACTGGTATGCCGGGTGGAAACTGGCGACCTGCAGCACGCCCTCAAGACCCAGCGCCTCGACGGCACCGTCGGCTGCATCCAGGAAATCGTTGAAGTCGAGGAAGTCGGTCATCACGTACGGATGCACGAGCAGTGTCGTCTCCGTCACCGCCGGGTCGCACTGGTCGAGGTACGTGAGTTCCTGCGCGAGTTCCTCGAGCAGCGCATCCGGGGACCGTGCACCGGTCACGGTGATGCGGACCTGGCCCTTGACGTGGACGGCCTTGGCGAACGGGCAAAGGTTCAGGCCAATGACGGCGCGTTCCATCCAGCGCCGGGTGGCTTCGGCGACCGCGGCCGCTTCAGCCGCGTCTTCGAGGGTGTGCAGTGCCGGGAGTGCGCTCACCACATCAGGTCATCTGGCACGACGAAGTCCTTGTACGGATCATCGCCGGCAGCATCTGCCTTGGGCTGGTTGTGGTGGATCACCGCGCGATCCACCCGCGCCCGGATGTCGGCTGCGGTCGCCGCGGGCACGAAGGCGTAGCGCCCCTCGTTGCGGACGATCGCAAGGTCGCCCCGAATCAGACGGTCCCGCTGGTCCGCGGTCACGCACACGCGACGGATCTTGGTGCCGTCGACGAAGTTGTAGAACTCGTCCGTCTCGACGCGGGCGATCTGGTTCTGCTCGACGAGCTGCTTGATCTCGGCGAACCGAGCCTTGCGATCCGCCTTTTCCTGTTTCTTGCGATTGAGTTCGGCGTCGCGCGCGGCCTTTTCGGCCTGCGCCTTCTGCGCCGCGAGCTGCTGGGGAGTGGGGCCGGTCGGCTTGGCGCGGCCGCGCGGAGCCTGGTACTGCTCGCGCTTCTGCTGCCGCTCGGCGTTCTGGACCTGCTTTTCGGTGACCAGTCCTGCCTTGAGCAGCTGGTCGCGGAGGGAAAGGCTCATGATCCCGGCATTTTACAGGATCATGAGCCGATCCGGCCGCGTCAAACGCGCAGCAGCGCGTCCTGCAGGTGGTCGATGGCGTCGTGGATGTGTTCCTTGTTCAGCTCGCCCAGCAGCTTGTCCTTCAGCTTGGCGTGATAGTGCTGGCGCAACTCGCCCAGCGTGCGGGCCGGGGCGACGATGAACAGGTCCTTGATGTGTCCACCCAGTACCTGGGTGTTCAGCCAGCTGGCGGCCGCCGAGGCGTAGCTGTCCTCCTGCAGGTGCCGTTCGCTCTCGTTGGCGCCACTCGTGTGGTGGGCACGCGTGGCACCGTGGGAGTGCGCGTGGATGTCCGGCTTTGGCAGCTCGACGAGCTGCAGCCGGCGATCGTCGCCCGCGTTCTGGAAGATGCGGAGATTGTGGCCGTCGGTGACCGCAATTGTCGTGCCGTGGGGGTAGAACATGGCGAGGCTCTCTTGATGCCCGGTTTTGGGGCTGTCTCGGCAGTATCCGTCTGCACCGTGTCGGGGCAAATACGGGGTTGTCGCAAGAAGAGGGCCGCGAATTGGTAGCATGGGCGCATGCCCGAGACCGCTTCCCCCCTGCCGGTGTATTCCGGCTTCTGGCGTCGCTTTGCCGCCCTGGCCGTCGACGCCGTCCTGCTTGTCGCCCTGATGCTCGCGATCAGCGAGGCCGTAGGCTGGCCCGGATTGCTGCTGCGCGAAGAATTCGCCCCAAGACTCGGTGCGTTTGTCGTGAGCGTGGTCTATTTCGTCGGTTTCGAATCCTCGGGCTGGCAGGCGACCCCCGGAAAGCGGGCCGTTCGGATCAAGGTGACCGACCTTTCCGGTCACCGTCTCAGCATCGGTCGCGCGGTCTGGCGCCGGGTGGCGGAACTGCTGTCCTTCGTGCCGTTCCTGACCGGCTTTGCCATGGCGGCATTCACGCGCCGCCGCCAGTGCCTGCACGACCTGATGGCGGGGACGCTCGTCGTCCGCGCCGGGCGTGCTCCGCAGGAGATCGCGTTTTCGCCACCGGCCCGGCGCTGGCCCGGCTGGCGCATCGGTTTGCTGGTGGGGTCGTTCCTGGTCGCGGGCATGCTTGGAACGCGCTATTTCCTTCCCCGCGTCGAACAGCTTTATGACCTGCCCGGCATCGGCGATCGGCGTTACCACTCCCGCACGGAAGTCGTGGCGGCCATCTATTACGCCGGTGATGCCACGGACACGGTCGAATCCTGGTTCAACGAACACCGTGAATTCAGGGGCCTCGATATCGGCGAAGTCGAGATCGACGACGAGGCGACCCATACGATCAGCAAGCTGTCGATCGTCGAAGGCACGGTCCGCATCACCTTCGGTGGCGAGAGCGATCTGGCCCTGCATGACCATACCGTCACGCTGACGCCGGCCGTGGACGAAGAGGGCAACGTCGCGTGGATCTGCGGCTATGCCGAGGTTCCGGAGGGTTACGTGCCGAGCCGCACGGATTACCTGCGGCTGACGAATGTGCTGCCGGATGCGCTGCCTGCCGCGTGCCTGCCAGATGCGGCCGAGGATTCACCCGGGGCCAAGGGTCCGTCGGTACGGATCTGAGTGATGAGGAGCCGAACATGAACACGACGCTGCCCACCGTTGCCGCTTTGCTTCTCGCGTTGGGTTTCACTTCGGCGGCGCGAGCCGTACCCGATGGGCCCTTGGGCGAACTCTCGACGCCGGGTGCCGTGGCCGCCCCCGAAGGCGCGATGGCCGCGCGCCTCGCGTACAACCTGGGGTACGACGCCTTCGAGAAGGGCGATTTCCCGACGGCACGCGATAAGTTCGAGTCGGCTGCGAAGGCGGATCCTGAGCTGAAGGAAGCGTGGAACATGATCGGCCATGTGAGCCGTCGCCTGGCGGACTATGACCGTTCGCTGGTGGCCTACGACAAAGCACTGGCACTCGATCCGGCCTATCCCGAAGCGATCGAATACCGCGCAGAGACGTTCCTCGCGCTGAATCGCCTCGACGACGCGAAAGCGGCCTACCTGGGCCTGCTGGCTTCGTCGCGCAGCCATGCCGACGTGCTGCTCGAAAGCATGCGGCAGTGGGTCGCGGCGCGGCGCCGCGCGCCGGCTGGCGTGGCGGCGTCCGATATCGACGCCTTCGCGAAGTGGGTCGAGGCGCGCGGCACGATCGCGCGCCAGACCGCGTCGATGAACTTGGGCCGCGCGGTGGTTCACCGCTGGGATTGATGCCCGTGCCTGCGACCTGGGTCCTGTTCGCCTGGGCCTGGGTGCTGCCCCCCGGTTTCCCGACGCCGACTGTCCCGGCCGACAATCCGATGTCTCCGGCCAAGGTGGAACTCGGCAGGCGACTGTTCGCGGAACCGGCGCTGTCCGGTGATGGCCGGATTTCCTGCGCCACCTGCCATGAACCCGCGCGTGCCTTCACGGACGGTCGGCACAGGCCGCGAGGCGCACGGGGCGACATCCTGCCCCGGAATGCACCGTCGCTTCTCAACGTCGCCTGGCTGCCTGCACTGGGCTGGCTCGACGAAGGCACCGTCTCCCTCGAATCCCAGATGCGCAAACCCCTGTTCGCGACCACGCCGGTCGAGATGGGCGTGGCCGGCCGTGAAGCCGAGGTGATGGCCCGCCTGCGGGTCGAGGGTGACTATCCGGCCGTCTTTGCAGCCGCTTTCCCGGGCGATGCAGAGCCCCTGTCCCTGGACAATGCCATCAAGGCGATCGCGGCCTACGAGCGCACGCTCTTCTCCGGGCGCTCGCCATTCGACCGGTACGTCTACGAGGACGAGCGTGACGCACTGTCCGACTCCGCGAAGCGGGGCATGGCACTGTTCTATTCGAAGCGTGCCGCCTGTGCGCAGTGCCACGGCGGTCCGGCCTTCTCGGGGTCGCTGCGTGCCGCCGGGTTCGAAGGCGTGAAGGCCCAGTACATTGCGACGGGCGTTTCGCCGGGCAGGTTCAAGGTGCCGGGCCTGCGCAACGTCGCGCTGACCGCGCCCTACATGCATGACGGCAGCCTGCCTGCGCTGCGCGACGTGGTGGACTTCTACGATCGGGGTGGCGGGCCTGCATCGGTGCTGAAGCCGCTGCGCCTGAAGGACCGCGAGAAAGGCGATCTGGTCGCCTTCCTCGAGAGCCTTTCGGACCGGTAGTGGCGTCAGTCGACCTTGCTGGCCTCGACCGAGATGCGCAGCAGGATGTCCATCTTGAATCCGTATTCCTTGCCATTGCTGATGCCGAAAGCATCCCGGCTGAAGCGCGCGGTCGCATCCGCACCGCAGGTGTCCTTCTTGGTGAACTCGATGTACTTGCACAGGAAGCTGTCGATCTTCAGCGTCAGGGGCTTCGTCACCCCATGCAGCGTCAGTTCGCCCTGCACTTCGGTGGGAACGTCTCCCTTGAATTTCGCCAGCGTCCCCTTGTACGTGGCCGTCGGGTACTTCGCGGCATCCAGCAGGGCCGGCGATGCGGCCATCTCGTCCATGGCATCGAGGCCCATGTTCACCGATTTCGTGTCGATCCTGACCTCGACCGTGCCGCGGCGGCCTTCCCTGTCGTAAACGATCGTGCCGGCGCTGCGATTGAACTTGCCACGCCAGACAGACAGTCCGCCGAAGTGGTCGGCCTCGAAGGACGGGTAGGTATGGGCAGGGTCGATCCTGTACGTGGCCGGTGCGGCGAGTGCGCAGGTCGCGACGAGCGGCAGGGTGGCGACTGCCAGGGCGGTCTTCTTCATGCGGGTTCCTTGCTAAGGTGTGGACCGAGCGTATCAGGGCCGTATCGGTGCAGGGAGATGCGACATGTCGATTGAACGGGCCGCCCAGCTTCGCGCCACGCTGCGCCTCGCACCCCACCCGGAAGGTGGCCATTACCGCGAAATCTACCGCTCACCGGACCGCGTTCAGCACTCCGATGGCCGTCCACCGCGCAGCGCCATCACGACGATCTTCTTCCTGCTGCAGGAAGCTGAGCACAGCCGCTGGCATCGCGTGGCCTCGGACGAGGTCTGGCATTACTACGAGGGCGAGGGACTGGAACTGCTCGTGGCCCCGCCCACGATGGATCGCGTCGCGCGCCTGGTGCTGGGTCCGGTGGGATCCGCACAGCGACCGGTGTACACGGTGCCGGCGCACTGGTGGCAGGCAGCGCGTCCCCTCGGCAGCCATGCGCTGGTGGGCTGCACGGTCGGGCCCGGATTCGATTTCGCGGACTTCAGCTTCCTGCGTGACGACGAACCACTTTGCCAGAGGCTGCGTGCGATCGACGCGCCCGCGGCGGCATTCATCTAGACCGGCACCGCCGCGGAGTCACCATGTCCCGACTGTTCCTGCTGCGTTTCACCGACAAACCCGATTCCATGGCGATCCGCCAGCGCCATCTCGCCGAGCACGTGGCCTGGCTCGATGCACATGCCGACGAAGTGATCGTCGCCGGCACGCTGCGCGTCGCGCAGGAGGATCCGCCGCTGGCGGCGATATGGATCGTGCGCGCCGACAGCGCGGAGGCGGTGCTGGCCCTGTCCGACGGGGACCCGTTCTGGGTCCACGGACTGCGTGCCACGCGCGAGGTCTTCCTGTATCGCGCGCACAGTGCGATTCCGGTGCTCAACGCCGACTGATCAGCTCCAGCCCTCGAGCACCAGCTTGCCGAGGGTGTGCGTCGTCTCGAGCTGGGCATGGGCTCGGCGCAGGTTCGCGGCATTGATCGGGCCGAGGGTCGCGCTGCGTGTCGAGTGCAGCCGGCCCACGTCGAACAGGGCGGCAGCCTCGGTCAGCAGCTGGTGCTGCGCGATCATGTCGGGCGGCTGGTACACCGGGCGGGTGAACATGTACTCGTGGCTGTAGCGCAGCGACTTCTGCCGGAACAGCCCCATGTCCACCGGCACGCGCGGCGCGAGGATCGTGCAGAAGCCCGCATGGGGTGCCATCAGTCCGGTCACCGTCTCCAGGTAGCCCTCGGGCTGGGCGCAGCAGAACACGTATTCGACGGAGCCGATGCAGAGATCGGCGAGCTGTGCCCTGATGTCGCCGTCGTGGCGGATGACGTGGTCGGCGCCGAAGCGCCGGCATTGCGAGACGCTTTCCGGCCGCGATGCCGTGGCGATCACCGTGAGTCCGGCCAGCTTGGCAACCTGTATGGCAATGCTGCCGACACCACCGGCGCCACCGAGCAGCAGCAGGTGTTTGCCGTGGCCCGACCCATCGCGTGCGACGCGCAGCTGTTCGTGGAGTGCTTCCCAGGCGGTGATCAGCGTCAGCGGCATGGCCGCGGCATCCGCCCACGACAGGGCGCTCGGCTTGCGTCCCACGATGCGTTCGTCGACCAGCTGGTACTGCGCATTGCTACCCTGCCGGTTCACGGCGCCGGCGTACCACACGGAGTCTCCCGGCCTGAAGAGTTCGCAGTCCGGCCCGACCGCCGTCACCACTCCCGCGGCGTCATAACCCAGGATGCGCGTGCCGAAGTCCGCCGGGCCCTGGTCGCGCCGCACGCGGAAATCGACAGGGTTCACGGACACCGCCCGGACTTCGACAAGCAGATCCCGTGCTACGGGAACGGGCTCCGGGGCGTCGAAGTCAATGAGGGAGGCGGCATCCGTGGCAGGCAGCGAGCGCGTGAAACCGACGGCTTTCATGGGGAGCTCCCGAGTGTCTCGATCAGGCGGCCCGCAGCACGGACTCCGGAGCGCCAGGCGCCATACAGCGTGCCGTAATGGTGGACATCGCAGGCTTCACCGGCGAAGTACAGCCGAGGTGATACCGCCGTGGCCAGCACTTCGCGCTGGGTGGCCGAACCCGGCAGTGCCGCGCTGTAGCTGCCGCCTGCAAAAGGGTCTGCGTCCCATCCGGTCGCCAGCGTGGCGCGGACCCGACTGACGAGGGCAGGGCCGAAACACTGGGCGAGGGCGTCCCGCGCGTAGGCCACCAGCTCTCCACGGCGTTCCAGGTCGCGGGACAACTCACCGCCGAAATAGGTCATCACGAGCGGCTGGCCGGCCGCGCGGATGCCGACATGCACGGTACGGGACCGGTCCGCATGCACGAGGCAGTGTGTCGGCTCGGGCCAGGGCAGGTCGGCTTCGTCAAAGCGGAAGAAGACCTTGTTGTTGCTGCCCAGGGGCAGGCACTCGATCGCGTTCGCATGGGTGTCCGGCAACGCCGGTGTGAAGCGGATCGTGCCGCGTGACAGGACGGCCGTGGGCACGGTGATGATCGCCGCGCGCGCATCGAACACGCCCCGCGTCGAGGTGATGCGTACGCCGTCGTCGCTCCAGTCCAGGGCCGTGACCGATGTGTCCAGTGAGACGGGCAGGCCCCGTGCGGACTCGGCGACGACGCTGCCCAGGCCCTCGGCCACGGCCCAGTCCGCCTTTGAATCAGCGTACCGCGCGAGATCGAGGCTCGACACGGCATGGCTTTCAACGCCCATGATCCAGGTCATAAGGGCGTCGAACCGAGGCCTGAACGGGTCGTTGTCCAGCAGCGTCGACACGGGAACATCCAGTCCGCTTTCCGCGGCCGATTCCACCGCCGACCAGCAGGCTTCGAAACCCGCCTCCGTCGAGGCGCTCTCTTCCGGCGTCGGCTGCAGGCCCGCGACCAGGCCGCGCGTTCCCCAGCCGGGGTCCCGCTCGATCACCCTGCGACCCTGTTCGCGCGCCAGCGCCGTCCAGGGGTTTGCGTCCGCGAAGTGCAGCCATGCGGCGCCGAGATCCGCCGGCCGGCCCAGGCTCCGGTGGTCCGTGAACGCACGACCCCCCACGCGACTGCGGGCCTCGAGCAGCTGGACCGAAAGTCCGGCCTTCCGCAGCAGGCGGGTCGCGGCGATGCCTGCACTGCCGGCACCGATGACGGCAACATCGATCATAAGTACCATGGTGCCATGAAGCGTCTGGACCAGTTGATCGACAGCAATCGCGCCTGGGCCGCCTCGATGGTGCGCCAGCGGCCCGATTTCTTCTCTCGGCTCGTCAAGCAGCAGAGCCCCCGCTATCTCTGGATCGGCTGCGCGGACAGTCGGGTGCCGGCCAACGAGATCGTCGATCTGGCGCCGGGTGAACTCTTCGTCCATCGCAATGTGGCGAACCTTGTCATCCATACGGACCTGAACTGCCTGTCGGTGCTGCAGTTCGCCGTCGATGTGCTGAAGGTCGAGGACATCATCGTCACCGGCCACTATGGCTGCGGCGGTATCGCTGCGGCACTGAACAACCAGAGCGTCGGGCTCGTCGACAACTGGCTCTGCCATGTGAAGGACATCCGCGACCACCATCGCGTGATGCTCGGCAATGCAGGTCCGGATGCACTGGACCGGCTCTGCGAGCTCAACGTGCTGGAGCAGGCGCTGAACGTCTGCCGCACGACGGTCGTCCAGGACGCCTGGCGCCGGGGACAGCAGGTGGCCGTCCACGGCTGGGTCTATTCCGTGGCGGATGGGCTCGTGCGGGACCTGAATTTTTGCGCAACGGCCGCGGATGACGCGACGCAGCTGTTCAACCGGGCCGTGGCCGCGCTGCCACCCAAGGATCCTTCGAAGGCCTGACGGAACGGACCGTCAGGCGGATTCGCGCACGACCAGTTCGCCCGGCATCGTCGCGGAAGGGGTTTCAACGCCGCCGATACGCTGCATCAGCAGGTCCACCAGCATGTGGGCACCGCGGGCGAGGTCCTGCCTCACGGTCGTCAGCGGCGGCACGGCATGGGCCGCAAGATGGATGTCATCGAAGCCCGTGACCGCGATGTCCCTGGGGACGGAGAGTCCCGCAGCCCGGATGGCCCGCATCGCACTGATGGCGATCACGTCGGTGCCCGCGACGATCGCGTCGAACTTCACGCCCTCGCGGATGAAGGCACGTGTTGCTTCGTATGCCGCATCGGCGGTCAGGTGCGCCGGGACGATGCGCGACGGGGCAGTGCCCTTCGGTCCGCGCTGCAGGGCGCGTCGGTAGCCTTCGTAGCGCAGCTTGATTTCGGGGATCGACGCGTCGCCCAGGAAGACGATATTGCGACGGCCCGAATTCAGCAGGTGTTCCGTGGCCGACATGGCGCCGCCCACGTTGTCCGTGCCGACGGTGCAGTAGCGCTGCTTCTCGAGGTGTCCGCCCCAGACGACAAGGGGCAGGTAGGTCGCGGCGGCCCGCTCGAGCACCTTGTGCTCCGTGCTCTGGCCAACGACGATGATGCCGTCGGAGCGGTTGCCGGTGATCAGCTGCTGCAGCCAGTCTTCGGCGGACGGCAGGATCTTCTGCAACAGGATCGAGTACCCACGCTGCGTGATCGCATCGGCCAGGTGGCCCAGGATCTCGATGAAGAACGGGTCCGCCAGCGACTGGCTCGACTCATGGCCCATCGGGATCGTGACGGCAATGGTCTGCGTGCGCTGCAGCCGCAGGTTCCGGGCCGTCGCGTTGACGACGTAACCCTTCTCCCGGGCGAGTCGCGAGATCAACTCGCGTTTCTTTTTCGCGACCAGCGGGCTGCCGGCCAGGGCGCGGGAAACGGTCGATGCCGAGACGCCCGCGAGTCGGGCGATATCGGCCATGGTGGAAGGTGCCGTCGCGGACTTCTTGGTCATCGGTCGAGCATACCGGACGACTCGAGCCGACGCAGCGCCGGCGAGGCGACAGGCACCGACAGCATCGTGCTGCCCACTGCCATCAGCAGCAGTGCGGTGAACGTCGCACTGGTGATGATCCCGCGATCGAGCAGTACGTTCGCGAAGATGATCATGATCAGCGCCTTGGTCTGCAGCAGCCAGCCGATGAGCCAGGCCTCGCCGCGTTTCCAGCCAAGCACTCGTCCCGCGAGCGCCGTGCCGGCCAGCTTGCCGCTGACCGACGCGGCCAGCAGCGCGGCGGCCGCAAGGAACACGGTCCAGCCGCCGACGCTCCAGCTGGTGCGGAGCCCCGTGCTGAGGAAGAAGACCGGCATGACGATCAGCAATACGTGGTGGCGAAGTGCATCGCGCTGTTCGGTGCCGAACCAGCTTGCTTCGATCACGAGGCCGGACAGGAATGCGCCGACCATGTAGTGCAGGCCGCACCAGTCCGCGCCGAACGCGCAGACGATCAGCCAGACGAGCGAGGCATGCCAGCGGTCCCGCAATTCAAGCCGGGGCATGACCGCCCGGAATCCTTTTGCGGCCACGGCGAACGCCACCAGGAATCCAAGCTGCTTTCCGACCCGGGCCCAGTCGAGCAGGATCAGCGCTAGCACGCCCCAGATCAGCACGTCATCCAGGCTCGCGTAGCGCAGCACGCGCTGGCCGATCGGACGACGCAACATCCCGAGCTTTTCGAGGAAGAGCACGAGGATCGGCAAGGCCGTGACGGCGCAGGCCATGCCGACGCCCACGGTGAACTGCCAGCCCTGTGCGTTAGCCCCGATCCAGCCGGGGAATTGCGACATCACGGCCGCCACTGCCGCGCCCGCCAGAAGTGGCACGCCGAGTGCGAGGCCGGCGGTGATGCTGCTTTCCCGCCGATCGTGCCAGACCCCGACGAGGTCCAGTTCGATGCCGGCAATCCAGACGAAGACCATCACGGCCCACCAGGCGACACCGTTCAGCGACTGGATCACCTGCGGCGTGAACACGAAGTCGTAGTACTCCGGCCACGCGGCGCCGAGCACGCCGGGACCGAGCGCGATCCCCATGAGGATCTGCACGACGACAAGCGGTGCGTAATGGTCCGTGCGGCCCAGTCGCCAGACGAGCCAGGGCAGCGTGTACACCAGGGCCATGGCCAGCAGGAATCGTTCAGTGGTGGCCATGGCCGTCAGGGTGTCCCGGTGCGGGCGCGCTCGAAGCGGAGGGTAGAAGCCCCGGCC
>JBEEKA010000117.1:0-8578 GCA_041168985.1 Pseudomonadota bacterium
CTCGTTCGCATGCATGCGCTGCAGATGAGGCAGCCAGGCCGCGTGCGAATAGGCTTTGAGCGCAAGAATTTCAGGACGCGCGAGTTCGGCGATCAGACTCATGCCTTGGCCCCGGCGCGCAGTGCCTCCAGGCGCACGGTCACTGCATTGGCGTGGGCGTCGAGGCCTTCCAGGTTCGCGATGATCTCGGCCACCGGGCCAAGCGCGGCGAGCCCGGGTGCGGTCAGTTCCTGCACGGTGATGCGCTTCTGGAAGTCCGCGACCGACAGGCCGCTGTACGCGCGTGCGTAGCCATAGGTCGGCAGCACATGGTTCGTACCCGAGCAGTAGTCGCCCATCGGCTCCGGCGACCAGGGGCCGAGGAACACGGACCCCGCATTCACCACGCCATCGAGCAGCGCACGCGGATCCTTCGTCTGGATGATCAGGTGCTCCGGCGCATAGCTATTCGATACGGCCAGCGCCGTGGCGAGATCCGGCACGACGATGGCGCGGCAGTTGCGCGTCGATTCATCGAGGATCTCGCCGCGCGACAGCTTCGCCGCCTGGCGGGCGAGGGCCGCGGTGGCCGCTTCGGCCAGTGCCACCGAGTCCGTCACCAGCACGGCCTGCGCCCGCGTGTCGTGCTCGGCCTGCGCGAGCAGGTCGGCCGCCACGAACTCCGCGTTGGCCTCACTGTCCGCGATGACGAGCACTTCCGACGGGCCGGCCGGCATGTCACAGGCCGCACCGGCCGGGTCCGCCGCGACCAGCTGCTTCGCGGCGGTCGTCAGGGCCGTCCCGGGACCATAGATCTTGTCGACCTTGGGAATCGATTCCGTGCCATAGGCCATCGCAGCGATCGCCTGTGCGCCGCCGACCTTGAACACCGTGTCGATGCCGCACAGCCGCGCCGCCACCAGAACGGCCGCATTCGCGCTGCCATCGGACGTCGGGGGCGTGCAGAGCACGCGCTGCGGACACCCGACCAGATCCGCAGGCACGGCCAGCATGATCACGGTCGAGGGCAGGGGTGCCGAGCCGGCGGGCACATACAGGCCCACGGCCGGGATGGGCCGCAGCATGCGCTCGCATCGCACGCCGGGCATGACTTCGAACGACAGGGGCTGCGCGAGTTGCGCCTGGTGGAAGGCGCGCACGTTGGCGATGGCCGTCTTCAGCGCGGCCTTCTGCCCGTCGGTGAGCAGCTTTTCGGCCGCATCGAATTCTTCCGGCGTCACGCGCAGCGACTTCAGCTCCACGCGATCGAAACGGGCGGCGAAGCGTTTGAGCGCGGCGTCGCCCTCGGCACGCACCTCGCGGATGATCGATTGCGCGAGCGCATCGACATCAGCGCGCGAACCGAGCTTCGGCCGCTCCAGCGCTTCGACGCGACCGGCGTCGTCGAGCTGGCTCCAGTTGAGTATCTGCATCGTCATGGTCAGCTCAGCATCTTCTCGACGGGCAGCACGAGCAGGCTGCTCGCCCCGGCGGCCTTCAGGCTCTCGAGGGTTTCCCAGAACACATTCTCGCGGCACACCGCGTGGACGGCCACCTTGTCGGGCGAACCTTCGAGCGGAATGATCGTCGGGTATTCGCTGCCTGGCAGCAGTTCCCGGATGCGCGGCAGCGCCGAACGCGGCGCGTGCAGCATGATGTACTTGCTTTCCTTGACCTGCTCGACGCCATCGATGCGCAGCAGCAGCCGCTCGATCCATTCTTCCTTGAACGGCGAGAGCTTCACCGGCGTGCGGATCAGCACGACCTGGCTCTGAAGGATGGTTTCGACCTCGCGCAGGTGGTTCGCGGCGAGCGTCGAACCCGAAGATACGAGATCGCAGATGAAGTCCGCGCGACCGAGCCGTGGCGCGATCTCGACCGCACCGGACAAGGTGACGATTTCCGCATCGACCGATTGCTCGGCGAGATAGCGACCCAGCACGGCGGGGTAGGTCGTTGCAATGCGCTTGCCCTGCAGCGTCTGCGGACCTTTCCACTCCACGCCTTCCGGCACGGCAAGCGACAGGCGGCAGTAGCCGAAATCCAGCGCACGCAGGATCTGGAACTTCGCTTCCGCGCCACGTGCCAGCATCTCGAGGCGACGTTCCTCGAGCACGTTGAGGCCGACTAGGCCGAGGTCGCAGACGTCCTCTTGCACCAGGTCCGGGATGTCGTCGTCGCGCACGAACAGCAGGTCCAGCGGCAGGTTCTCGCCATAGGCGATGAGCTGGTCCTTGCCACGCGAGATCTTCAGGCCGCAGCGGGCCAGGATGTCGAGCGAATGATCGGTGAGGCGGCCGGACTTCTGGACGGCGAGCTTCAGGCGGTTCTGCCTGTTATCCATTACGCGAACTCCCAAGTCGGTCGACGGCTAGGGCGTATCCCCCGTTCCCGTCGGCCATGTAGCGGGCGACACGCCCGATGGTGGCAAGACTGACGCCGGTCAGCCGATGGATCTCCCGGTAGGGGAGTTCCTGCTGCAGGGCTTCGACGACCGCCCAGCGGTCGGCCATCGCCTGCAATTCGGCGGGGGTGCACAAGTCCTTCAGGAAGGCACGGCATTCCTCGGGGGTGCGCATGGTCATCAGGGCGCTGATGAGGCTGCGTTCGGCCAGGGCTTCCTGGCGGGGCGAGAGACTGCGGTGGGCTTTCATGCGAAGGCGTGCCGGCGTGTTTCAATGTAATAGCACGTTAGCACACCGGGCCTTGTCCGGCAACGCGCGTTTCCTTACACTTCCGCGACTCATCGAGACCGGCTGAGGGAAAGGCCCTTCGACGCCGGGGCAACCAACGGGATCCGCCCGCATGGTGCCAACTCCTGCGATGCCGCAAGGCGCGACAGATGAGCGCTCGCCGTCCACCGATCCCGCGAGGGGTCCGTGCCGACGGCGGACCGTGAACCGTCCATCGGGCCGTTCACCGCGGGAGTCACTGGGCCAGAAGGTCGTTCCCGCAGGATGTCATCGCCCGCTTCTGAAATCCGTCATGCGACGCCGGTCGTGCGTGAAGGTGAACTGCCGCTTGCAGATCCCTTCCCGCTGCACCATGGCGGCGTGCTGCCCGGTGCCCGGCTGGCCTGGCGACTTGAAGGCGCCGCGACGGATCCCGTGTTCATCGTGCTGGGCGGCATCAGTGCGTCCCGGCGGGTGTTCGGCGAAGACGCCGCGACCGGCGCGCGGGGATGGTGGTGCGAGGTCGTGGGTCCCGGCCTGGCGCTCGACACGAACCGCGTGCAGGTGCTCGGCATCGACTTCCTCGGCGGCAGCGGCCGGTCCACCGGACCCGCTTGCGATGACGCCTTCCCCTCGCTGTCGAGTCGCGACCAGGCCACCGCGCTCGTCGCCCTGCTCGACCACCTCGGCATAGGGCGCGTGCAGGCGATCCTCGGCGCGTCCTACGGCGGCATGGTCGCGCTGGCCTTCGGCGAGATGTACCCGGACCGCGTCGTGCACCTCGGCATCATCAGCGCCGCCGACATGCCGCATCCGATGGCCACGGCCTGGCGCAGCGTCCAGCGCGGCATCCTGCGCATGGGGATCGCCAACGGCTGCGCACGCGAAGGCATCGTGCTCGCGCGCGCGCTGGCCATGTCCACGTACCGCAGCGCCGAGGAATTCGCCGAGCGCTTCCGCGGCGAACCGCGCTTCGAGGGCGAGCCGCATCCCGTGTTCCCGGTCGAGGATTACCTGCTGTCGCGCGGGCGCGCCTATGCGGACAGCTACAAGCCGGAATCCTTCCTTTGCCTGTCCGAATCCATCGACCTGCACCGCGTGGATGCCACACGCATCCGCGTGCCCGTCGAACTCATCGCCGTGCGCGAGGACCAGCTGGTTCCGCTCGGTGACCTGGAAGCCCTTGCCGCACGCCTGCCGAACGCGCAGCTGCATGTCATCTCCTCGCTGTATGGCCATGACGCCTTCCTCAAGGAACCGGCCCAGCTGCGCCCCATCCTCGAATCCCTGTTCCGGAGTACCCCGTGAGCGACCGCCCGACTTTCACCACCCGC
Organism: Pseudomonadota bacterium; assembly: GCA_041168985.1. Classification (GTDB taxonomy): domain Bacteria; phylum Pseudomonadota; class Gammaproteobacteria; order Steroidobacterales; family Steroidobacteraceae; genus ZC4RG30. The sequence goes on from JBEEKA010000117.1 coordinate 3,986, forward strand.
GCCGTTCGCGCGGGCCTCGAATCCGATGACACGACGGGCGCCGTCGTTCCGCCGCTGCACCTGACGTCGAACTTCGCGTTCAAGGGCTACGGCGAGAAGCGCAAGTACGACTATTCGCGCTCGGGCAATCCGACGCGCGACCTGCTGGGCAACGCGCTGGCGGACCTCGAAGGCGGGGCGGGCGGCGTGATCACGTCTTCCGGCATGTCGGCCATCGCGGTCGTCGGCCATTTGCTGCCGCAGGGCGCGCGCATCGTGGCCCCGCATGACTGCTATGGCGGCACCTTCCGCCTGTTCGCGGCCTGGCAGCGCCGCGGCGAACTGACCGTCGATTTCGTGCGCTTCGCCGATGCGGATGCGCTGGAAAAGGCGCTGTCACAGCCGACGGCCCTGCTGTGGATCGAGACGCCGAGCAACCCGCTGCTGCGCATCAGCGACATCGAAGCGCTGGCGCGCCGCGCGCACGAAGTGGGCGCGCTTGTCGTCGTCGACAACACCTTCCTGTCGCCGGGCTGGCAGAAGCCGCTGGAACTCGGCGCGGACATCGTCGTCCACTCGACGACGAAGTACCTCAACGGGCACAGCGATGTCGTCGGCGGGGCCGTCGTCTGCAAGAAGCAGGAAACGCACGAGCAGGTCGCCTGGTGGGCCAACTGCCTCGGCCTCACCGGTTCGCCCTTCGACAGCTTCCTCACGCTGCGCGGCCTGCGCACGCTGCAGGCCCGCCTCGCCGTGCACGGTCGCAATGCCGATGCGCTCGCCGCCTGGCTCAACCAGCAGCCGGAGATCGCGAAGGTCTATTACCCCGGCCTGCCCACGCACCCGGGGCATGACATCGCGCGCCGCCAGCAGACCGGTTTCGGCGCCATCGTCACCTTCGAGCTGAAGGGTGGCACGGCAGCGGTGAAGCGCTTCGTGGAAGGCCTGGAGTTCTTCTCGCTGGCAGAATCCCTCGGCGGCGTGGAAAGCCTCGTGGCCCATCCGGCAACGATGACCCATGCCGCGATGGATGCGGATTCGCGCGCTGCGGCCGGCCTCGTCGACGGCCTGCTGCGGCTGTCGATCGGCATCGAGGACCTGGAAGACCTTCGTCGGGACCTGGCGGAAGGTCTCGCCCGCGCGCGGGGTTAATCAGGGAACGCCAACTGGTAAAGCCAATCTGCGAAATTGGCCAGTCGCTCCGCACCGCGCGGAGCGGCTGTCCAACAACCGAGCGTAAGCGCGCTACATTCGCCCTGGATCTTCAAACTCCAGTACGAACCATCGCAGGCCTGCGGACTCTCCGGAAACGCGGGGACGGTTGCCCGCTTCAGCAATTCAAGGTGATGGTTTGCCTCAGCCGCATCAACCCTGACACGTCGGCGCAAAGGTCTTGGCAAATCGTATTTGCGCTCGACAACCAGGATTCGAAAGGCGTCGTTACGCTGCTGCAGGACCAACGTTGTTGACTCGGAGCCAAAGCCGATAGCTGGTGTAACGCGCAATTGAGCCAGAACCTGAGTCCCATCCATCGCGTCCCCCTTCGATCACTTCACTGCGCGCTGCCGGATGAGTGAGACGCCAGGAGCTTAATCCTCAAACGCTCGATCATCTCCGCTGCAGGCTTGACTCGCCCAGCTTCAACATCTCGCGCGCTCAGCACCAGAATCTGCAGCAAGGCTCTGGTCTGCGGGTCATCGATCCTTTCGGTCATGGCGATCAGATCGTCTGCAAGATTTCTACGATGCATACGTTGCATGACAGCCTTTCCATCGTTTGAACGACAGCGGGGTCTTGGCCTGATCACGCGTTCCCTGCAAAGCAAGTCGCCTCAGATGACGCATGGTGGATCAGGCGTTCAGAAAGCAGGCGTCCGGCCGGCCCCAGCGGCTTTGCCGACCTGAATATCAGCGACCAGGGCTGGATGCCGCGGCGGCGCGTGCGGGGATCCAGCGGCACGAGCCTGCCAGCGCGCAATTCAGGATCCGCCACGTGGCTTGGCAAATAGCCCCATCCCAGTCCACGGCGCAGCAGCTCCAACTGCAGGGAAAGCCCGCTGACGCGCCAGACGCGCGATGAATTGATCGACACGTCCCGCGTGTCGTCATCCGGTCCGGCGGAACGGTTGCTGATTTGCAGGAAGTCCCGCAGGGCGCCGTTGCTGATCGGGCCGGCATGACGCGCCAGGGCATGGTCCGGCGAAGCGGTGGCGACGATTTCGATCCGACCGAAGTCCCTGGCTTCGATGCCCGGCGGCCAGGCGATGTCGAAGGTTCCAACGCCGAAAGCGACCTGGCCTTCCATGACCTCACGCAAGACCAATTCCCGCGGGCGCACCCTGATGTCCACGCCGACCGAGGGGTAACGCCCGGCCAGGTCTTCGAGTGCTGCACCGAGAATGGATTCCGGGAAGAAAGTGTCCAGGGCGACGGCGATCTGCCCCTCGAGTCCCGCGGTCATGCTGGCCGTGCTGGCGGCCAGTTCGTCGGCCAGTTGGCCCATCCGCTTCGCGTAGGAAAGCACGGCCGCACCCGATGGCGTCAGCGTCGGCTTGCGCTTGCCCCGCTCGAAGAGGCTGAAGCCCAGTTGCGCCTCCAGCGCTGCAATGGCGTAACTGATCGCCGGCTGGCTGCGGTCCAGTTGGCGCGCGGCACCGGAAAAGCTGCCCGCGTCGACGACGGCGGCTAGGATGCGCAGGTGATCGAGCGAGGGGGCGTCGCGATGGCTCATGCTCCAATCTATTCACTTTCCTGATGGGATCAATAGCCGGCCGCGGCTAGGACGCGGGCCGGAGAGGGCGGATCCTTCCCGGCAACAAAGGAGGATTTGCATGGACCTGCAGGATCTCGCGACACGGGTGGCCCGGCTCGAATCGGAAGCCGCCATCCGCAAGCTGCATCACGCCTACGGCTATTTCATGGACTACTGCTGGTACGACGAGGTCATCCAGCTGTTCGCCGATGACGGCGAGGCCGTCTTCCTGTCCGGTGTTTACCGGGGGCACGCGAGCCTGGCGCGGCTGTACAAGACCTTCCTGGGCCAGGCCTACACGAAGGGCGAACCAGGTCCCGTGTATGGCTTTCTGGCCGATCACTTCCTGATGCAGGACGTGATCACGCTGTCGGCGGACGGGCTCAGTGCGCGCATGCGCGGCCGGGCGCTGTTGGTGCTGGGCAGCCATGAAAGCCGCAAGGACCGTCATCCGCAGTTGCCGGACCAGGTCTATGAGGCGGGCCTCTACGAGAACCAGTACGTCTGCGACAAGGGCGTGTGGAAGATCCAGCGGCTGGAGTACGCGCTGCAGTGGCAGGCCCTCTACGAGAAGGGCTGGACGCACACGAAGACGGATCTGCCGCCGGCCGTGCCGCCGTATCCGGAAAGCCCGATCGGCCCGGATTACCTGATCGATACCACGCGCAAGGTCTGGCCAGAGCGTTCCGCGCTGGAGTTCCACTATGTGCACCCGGTCACGGGCGCAACGATTTCAAAGGGGCGTTGAGATGCGGTTTGCAGGCAAGAACGTCGTCGTCACCGGCGGCAATAGCGGTATCGGTCTGGCCACGGCCAAGGCCTTCGCGCGCGAGGGTGCGCGCGTGGCGATCATCGGCCGCAATCCGGAAACGCTGGCCACCGCGAAGGCGGAAATCGGCGGCGACACGCTCGCAATCCAGGCGGAGTTGTCCCGCGTCGCCGAGATCGATCGTGCATTCGCCAAGGTAAGCGAAGCCTTTGGCACGGTCGACGTCTTGTTCGCCAACGCCGGCGGCGGGGCGATGATCCCTTTTGAACAGGTGGACGAGGCGCTCTGGGACCAGGTCATCGACCTGAACGTGAAGGGCACCTATTTCACCGTGCAGCGCTGCCTGCCGATGATGGGGAAGGGCGCTGCCATCGTGCTGTGCAGCTCCGTCAGTGCCAGCCGTTCCATGCCGGGTTCGAGCATCTATGCGGCCAGCAAAGCGGCCATCAACTCGATCGGCCGCAGCTTGGGCTGCGAACTGGTGGGGCGAGGCATCCGCGTCAATGTCGTGATGCCCGGTGGCGTCGAGACCGCGATCATGCAACGCACGCCCGGCGTGCCACCGGAATTCGCCGGCGCGATCTTCGAGAAGATGGCCGCCGGCACGCCCATGGGGCGCGTGGGCCAGCCGGAGGAAATCGCGGCCTCGGTGCTGTTCCTCGCCTCATCGGATGCCGCCTACATCACGGCGACGGAACTGCATGTCGATGGCGGACTGATTGGCGCCACCTGAGACCGACACGGGCACCACCACCTAACTAAATTTGCCGAGACCTGCTGGTCAAGAAACGATGCAAGGGAGCAAAGGCATGAATCGCGCTGACCATGACCGCCAATTCGCAGGCGTCTCCCGCAGCCCTTTGGATTTCGGTACGACCGCGACGGTCTACTGCTCGTCGTCGGCCTGATCGGTTTCGGTCGCGATCTTTTTGAGCGCGCGGTCGAAATCACTCTCGAACAATCGATCCTGAACGATGCGGTATTTCTCGAATTCGCTCTCGGCATGCGCCCGGGCGATTTCCGCCGTGACCTTCCCTGCGTCCTGCAACACGTCCCGGTCTGTGGCTTCGATGAAGCGATTCAGGCGGGTTTCC
>JBEEKA010000118.1:0-8324 GCA_041168985.1 Pseudomonadota bacterium
GTTCGAGGGCCGTGATCTCAATCCGATCCTGCAGGACATCGGGCTGGCGGTGCATCCGCCGCTTCTCTATCTCGGCTATGTCGGTTTCTCGATCGCGTTTTCCTTCGCCATCGCCGCGCTGATCGAAGGTCGCATCGACGCCGCCTGGGCGCGCTGGGTGCGGCCGTGGACATTGGCCGCCTGGATGTTCCTCACTGTCGGCATCGCCATGGGCTCCTACTGGGCCTATTACGAACTCGGCTGGGGCGGCTTCTGGTTCTGGGACCCGGTGGAGAACGCCTCATTCATGCCCTGGCTGGTCGCCACGGCGCTGATCCATTCGCTGGCCGTGACGGACAAGCGCGGGCTGTTCAAGAGCTGGACGCTGCTGCTGGCGATCACCGGTTTCTCGCTCAGCTTGCTGGGTACGTTCCTCGTTCGTTCCGGCGTGCTGGTGTCGGTGCACTCGTTTGCCGCGGATCCGGCACGCGGCATCTTCATCCTCGCATTCCTCGTGATCGTGATCGGGGGTGCGCTGTCGCTGTACGCTTGGCGCGCCCCGTTGCTCAAGTCGGAAGCGGGCTTCGAGATCACGGCGCGTGAAAGTTTCCTGCTGTTCAACAACATCCTGCTGGTCATTGCGGCGGCCGTGATCTTCGGCGGCACGATGGCGCCGATGGTGTCGGATGCGCTGGGGCAGGGGGCGCTGTCGGTCGGGCCGCAGTACTTCAATCCGAGCTTCGTCCTGCCGACCCTGCCGCTGCTCGCGCTGCTGGCGGTGGGCATGCATGCCGGCTGGAAGCGCGGCAACCTGTCGCGCATGAAGCGCGAGATACTCGTTACCGGGGTCATTGCCCTGGCGCTTGCGCTGGCGGTCTGCCTCGGTGCCTATGGTGCGAAGAAGCTGCTGATGCCCCTCGGCGTCGCGCTCGGCTTCTGGATCATGTTGTCGGCACTGATCGATCCGGTGGACCGTCTGCGACGGCGCCTGAGCCTCCCGGCCGGTGTGCTTGGCATGTCGATCGCACACCTGGGCCTCGGCATGACGACGCTTGGCATCGCGGTCGTGCAGTCTTCCACGCTGGAAGTGGACCGCGCGGTGGCGCAGGGCGAAAGCGTCGAGCTGGGGGCGTATCGCTTCCGCTTCGAAGGCACGAAGGCCATCGAGGGTGCCAACTACAGCGCGGTTGAAGGTCGCGTCGTCGTGTCCGAGGGCGGCAAGGACATCGTGACCCTTCTGCCGCAGAAGCGCACCTACTGGGTCCAGCAGAATCCGATGACGGAAGCGGCCATCAGCGCCCGCTGGAACCGCGACCTGTTCGTTGCCATGGGCGAGGACGTGGGCCGTGGCGCCTGGAGCCTGCGAATGCAGGTTCGCCCGCTGATCCAGTTCGTCTGGTGGGGCGCGCTGGTGATGATGCTGGGTGGCGTGCTCGCAGGCTTCGACCGCCGGTACCGGGTGCCGAAGGAGGCCGCTGCCCCCGTCGAATCCGCGCCCGCCACGGAGACCACGGCATGAGGCGCTGGAACCGCTTCCTGCTGCCGCTGGGTGGCTTCGCGCTGCTGGCCGTGCTGCTGGCCATCGGGCTCAAGCAGGCGCCGGAGAAGGGCATCATCAAGTCGCCCCTGGTGGGCAAGGCGGCGCCCGCCTATGAACTGCCCGACCTGCTCGATGCGAATACCACCGTGAAGAACACGGACTTCGCCGGCCAGTGGCACATCATCAATGTCTGGGGCAGCTGGTGCTACGCCTGCCGCGACGAGCATTCGGTCCTGCTGGCGATCCAGCGCGAGAACGTCGTGCCCATCGTCGGCATCGACTGGAACGACGAAGAGGCGGCGGGACGCGACTGGCTCTCGAAGCTCGGCAATCCCTATGCCCGCGTGGCGTCGGACCGTGACGGACGCACGGCGATCCACTACGGCGTGACCGCCGCTCCCGAGAGTTTCCTGATCAGTCCCGAAGGGGTGATCGTGAAGAAGGTGCCGGGCGTGATCACGCCGAAGATCTGGCGAGAACAACTGTTGCCGCTGATCCGCGGTGAAAAGGCGGCATCGTGATGCGCGCTGCGTGGTGGATGCCGGTGGCGCTGCTGCTGTCAGGCGTGGCGCAGGCCGTCGATACGACGCCGCCGCTGCCGGATCCGGTCCTGCAGCAGCGGTATCTCACGCTGACGCACGAGCTCCGTTGCGTGCAGTGCCAGAACGAGGCAATCGCCGATTCACCGGTGGAAATCGCGGCCCAGCTGCGAAGGGAAGTCCGCGACAGTCTGGTCGCCGGCCAGACCGATGACCAGATCCGCGAAACGATGGTATCGCGATACAGCGAGTTCATCTTGTTCAAGCCGCGCTGGTCCGCGAAGACCGCATTGCTCTGGCTGGCACCGCTGATCCTGCTGCTGGGCGGGGCATTCATCGCAGTGCGCGTCGTCGCCCAGCGGCGTCGCCTGCTGGACGGCGACACCTCGACGGTCGACGAAGAAGGCCAGGGCTGATGACGGCGTTTCTGGTGCTGGCGGGCGCATTGGCGCTCGCCGCCTGTGCCTTCGTGGCCTTGCCGTTGTTGCGCGCCTCGACGGGGCCGCGTGCCAAGGCAGCGCTGGCTGTCGTCGTGGCGCTGCTGCTGGGCGGCTCGCTCCTGTTCTATGTGAACGTCAGCACCTGGTCCTGGAAGGGCGAAAGTGCGGAGCTGACGCCCGAAAACATGGTCGGACGCCTCGCAAGACGTCTCGACAAGAATCCCGAGGATCTCGCGGGCTGGCTGCTGCTGGGCAAGTCCTACGTGCAGCTCGAGCGGTATCCGATGGCGATCCGCGCGTACCAGCGCGCCGATCGCGTTGCCGGCGGCAGGAGTGCCGAGGCCCTGACCGGCCTGGCCGAGGCGATGGTGCTCGGCAACCAGGGCGACCTCGCGGGACGGCCCGGCAAGCTGTTCGAGCAGGCACTGGCGCTTGATCCCAATTCGACTAAGGCGCTTTTCTATAGCGCCGTGGCGGCACTGGAACGCGGGGACAAGCCGCTGGCGCGTGAACGCTTCGCCACGCTGCTGACTGGCGGTCCACCGCCGGAAGTGCGGCGGCTCATCGAACAGACGATCCAGAACATCGACGCGGATGCCGCTGCCGTCAGGGCGCCCGCCGCCAGGCCAGCGAGGAACGCCGCGTCGTCCGCTGCCAAGGGGGCCGTTGCGCTGAAACTGCACATCACGCTCGCGCCGTCCCTGGCCACGCAGCTGCAGTCCGGTGCGCCGCTGTTCGTGTCCGCGCGGCGTGCAGGTGAACGGGGCCCGCCGATCGCCGCGAAGCGTCTGGATGCGAAGTTCCCGCAGGACGTGGAACTGCTCAGCACGGACGCCATGATGGGGGGCTCCGGCTTCTCCGCGGGCGAAGACCTGGAGGTGACGGCACGCGTCGCCAACGGTGGCGGAGCGATACCGAAGCCCGGCGACCCCTTTGGCACCGTTCGCCTGAAGGCCGGCACCGGTTCCACCACGACGATCCTGATCGAAACCCTGACGCCCTGACCCGGCGTGGGGTCGCGTCCCGATCAGGCGATCGCGGTCGCCTCCAGTTCGACCAGGATGTCGGGGTGGAAGAGGGCGGCGACCCCCAGCAAGGTGCCAGCCGGGCGCGGCGTCATTCCCGTGAAGCGCGCCTCCACCTCGTCCGAAGCCGCCAGATATGCCGGCACGTCGGTCGTGTAGTAGTTCAGGCGCACCACATGCCGCAGGTCCATGCCGGCGGCGCGCAGCACCTCCTCGAGATTGTCGAGGGCCTGCCGCAGCTGCGCCCGCAGGTCGCCCGCATGCAGGGGCTTGCCGATGGCATCGACGGAGGTCTGGCCGGAGCAGACCAGCATGCGATGCATGCCGGTGGTTTCCACGGCCTGTGAAAACCCGTAAGCGTCCTGCCAGCTCCACGGATTGATCGCGCGGGTGTCTGCCATCATAAGGCTCCATCTGGATGTGACTGACAGGATGATGACATGGGCGTGCAGACATTCTTCCCCACGCGGATCTATTCAGCGGCCCTGCAGCGGCAGCCCTGGAAGCCCTTCAATGACCGGCTTCTGCGGGAGTGCCTGCAGCTGGCGGCAGACGACGGGGCCGGGCAGCGCTGGTCCCGGAAGAACTATCCCGGCGGCTACACTTCCTATGGGTCCGTTGCCCGCATGCAGCAGATTTCTCCCACGTTCGCCAAACTCGAGACGCTGCTGAACCGGCATGTCCGCCGTTATGCCGAGGCGCTGGAATTCGACCTGACGAACCGCGAACTGGCGATGACCGACTGCTGGGTGAACATCATGCCGCAGCACGTGACCCACAGCCTGCATATCCATCCGTTGTCGACGATCAGCGGCACCTACTACGTGCAGGTTCCGCGCGGCTCGCCGGGCCTGAAATTCGAAGATCCGCGACTTGATCGCTTCATGGCGGCGCCGCCGCGCAAGGCCGACTGCACGCCGGAGAGCCGCACCTGGGTGATGATGCCGGCGGCAGCCGGCGACCTGCTGCTGTTCGAAAGCTGGCTGCGCCACGAGGTCATCGCCAACCCGGTGGACCGTGAGCGAATCAGCATCAGCTTCAATTACAGCTGGTTCTGAGGCCACGGGCGCGGCGGACGTTTTTCTTTGCTGCCGCGGGAACCCATGCCAGTCATACTCGTCGAAGTTTCAACGACTGGAATGACCGGGGGGGACCATGCAGAACGACGACGCGAATTCGGATCGCCGCCGCTTCCTGGGCGGCATGGCGTTGAGTGCGGGGGCTGCGGCCGTTCTCGGCCTTGGCGAGGCCGCCGACGCGCTGGCGGCTGCACCGGCAGCGGCGCCCGCGGGCGCCGTCCGCCCGCCGATGGATCAGGTGCTGGGCACGCCGCCGCCTGCGGGCCAGCGGCAGCTGCCGCAGCTTGCGGAACTGAAGGGCAGGACCGTCTACATCACCGGCGGCAACACGGGCATCGGCTTGGGGATAGCGCGCGCCGCGGCGAATGCCGGCATGAACGTGGTGATGGGGTTCATCCAGGAGGACCAGGTCGGCCCGGCGATGAAACTGTTCAAGCCGGGACAGAACGTCATCGCGATCCGTCATGACGTCACCGACCGCGATGGCTGGGCGCGGACGCTCGCGGAGGTCAACGCGAAGTTCGGCAACCTCCACCTGCTCGTGAACAACGCCGGCATCAAGACGCTGCGGCAGGCCAGCCAGGTCGACGCGCGGGGCTGGGATGCGGCGGTCGCCGTGAACTTCACGGGCATTTACAACGGCTGCTCGGCCGTCATTCCGCACATGCTGGCCCATCGCGAGGGCGCGCATATCGTCACCACGGCGTCCATGGGCGGCCTGCTGCCGGGCGTGAACGCCGGCGTCTACACCGCCACGAAATTCGCGGCGGTGGGCATCATGGAAGCGCTGCGTGTGGAACTCATGGGCACGAACATCGGCACGTCCGTGTTCTGTCCCGGTGGCGTCAGCACGGACAACATCGGATCGGCCGAAGGGTCGGCTTCGCTGATGATGGATCCGCTGGAGGCCGGAGAGCGCGTGCTCAATGGCGTGAAGAACAACGATCTCTTCATCCTCACGCATCCGGAGTTCAAGCCGGGCATGAAGGAGCGCTTCGACGCCATCCTTGCATCGGAACCGACGGACGGGTTTCCCGAGGCCCGGGCCAAGGCGGAAACGCGCGTGCTGACGGCGCCGCCCTATGCGCCGGAGATCGCGCATCGCAGGCAGCCGCGGAAAAACTATCGCAGTTGAGGTCAGTCCCGGGGCAGGTGCTCCGCCACGGGGCCGAGCAGCTGCCGGCGGGTCAGGCCGAGACGTCCAGCGTCTGGCCGCCGGGCGCCGAGGGACCGCGAGTCTTGCCGTTCGGCCCGTAGGAACTGGCCAGGTCCATCAAGTTCATCAGTTCCATGACGCGGCCGGGGTTGCCGAGCTGCACCGCGTTGTCAGGCGGAGACGAGGCCCTGGGCGGCGGCAGTGTGCCCGGCGTCGCCGGCGGGGCGACGGCCAGGGAAACCGTGGGCGATGACGACTGGCGCAGGTTGTCGAACAAGGTATCGGCCAGCTTGGCGGTCTGCGACGACAGTTCGTCCGGCGTGATCTTCCCGTCGCCGTTACGATCGACGGTCTGGGCGAGGGTCGGGTCGGGCGAGGTCTTCGGGGTCGGTACGACCGTGCTGGTCAGCGCGGTCTGGAGCGCCGCGCGATCAACGACGCCCTGCTGACGATTGGCCAGCGCGACGTCCGCCGCTGCAGCCTGACCGGCTCGGGGCAGGTTCAGTGCGGTATTGGACAGCGCTGGGCTGATGCCATCGATCGCCATGGCGGCATTTTCGCGCCGCCTGGGCGGCCGACGCAAGCCGGATGCGGCAGGTCGTGACCACTGTCGCGGTTGCGCGGGCGCGCGCAATGCAGCACCCTCGCTGCCATACAGGCTGGAAACAAGCCTGAAGGGGAAAGGCGGTATGAAAAGCCCGGAGCTTGCGCAGCTCGTTGCCGGCCTGCGAGCCGGCGGTCCGGACCTCTCCGCATCGCCGCCCGTCGCGCGGGAGGGGTTCAGCGCCATGGTCGCGGCTGCGCCGGTCGCCGATGACGTCAGGTTCCGGTCCCTGCAACTGGCGGGACTCCCGGTGCTGGAATCCCTGACGCCCGACGCTTCCGCCGATCGCGTGCTGCTGTATTTCCATGGCGGCGCCTTCGTCATCGGCAGCGCGCAGGATTACCGCTCGCTGAGCGCCAACCTGGGCCGTGCAGCGGGCGCGCGCAGCCTGTCGGTGGATTACCGGCTCGCGCCGGAACATCCCTTTCCGGCCGCGATCGACGATGCCGTGGCCGCGTACCGCGCGCTGCTCGGGCAGGGCATCAGGCCCGGCCAGATCGTGGTCGCAGGGGATTCCGCCGGGGGAGGCATCGTGCTGGCCATGCTGGTCGCGGCGCGCGACGCAGGCCTGCCACTGCCCGCCGCGGGGCTCCTGCTGTCCCCGTGGCTGGACCTAGCCTGCACGGGCGAGAGCATGACCAGCCGCCGCCATGAGGATCCTTCGCTGCGACGTGGAGGATTGCTGTCGATGGCTTCGCTGTACCTCGCGGGCCGGACGCCGCTGCAGCCCCTGGCCTCGCCGTTGCTGGCCGATCTTCGCGACCTGCCGCCGTTCCTGGTGCAGGTGGGCACTGCCGAAATCCTGTATTCGGACTCCGTCCGGCTGGCCGCCCGGGCCGCGGACGAGGGCGTTCGCCTGACGCTGTCGGTCTGGCCGGACATGGTGCATGTCTGGCACTTCTTCAGCTTCCTGCTGCGCGAAGGCCGCGAGGCCATCGATGAGGCCGGAGCATTCCTGCGGGGGCAATTCCGCTGATGGAAAAGCAGGACGTCGTGATCGTCGGGGCCGGTTTCGCCGGCCTCTATGCGCTCCACGCACTAAGAGGGCTGGGGCTTTCGGCCCGTGTATTCGAAGCCGGGGACGACGTGGGCGGGACCTGGTACTGGAACAGGTACCCTGGTGCGCGCTGCGATGTCGAGAGCCTGGAGTACTCGTACTCCTTTTCGCGCGAACTGGAGCAGGAGTGGCGCTGGAAAGAACGTTATGCGCCGCAGGCTGAAATTCTCGCGTATGCGCAACATGTCGCGGACCGCTTCGACCTGCGGCGGGACATCCAGTTCTGCACCCGCGTCACCGTGGCGCATTTCGACGAAGAATCGGGCCGGTGGACGGTCACCACGGACGCCGGAGGCGCGGTCAGTGCGCAGTTCCTCGTCATGGCAACCGGTTGCCTGTCCGCACCGCGCCTGCCGGACCTGCCGGGACTGCGTGAGTTCAAGGGCAGGGTCCTGCAGACGAGCCAGTGGCCGAAGGAACCCGTCGATTTCGCGGGGCAGCGCGTGGCCGTCATCGGGACCGGATCTTCCGGCATCCAGGCGATTCCGCTGATTGCCGCGCAGGCGGCGCAGCTCACGGTGTACCAGCGCACGCCGAACTTCAGCGTACCGGCGCGCAACCGGCTCGTCGGGGACAGCGAGCGGGACGCGGTGCTCGCCGGCTATCCGGCAATGCGCGAGCGACTCAGGACCTCGTTCACCAGCCTTGGCAGTGGCGATCCGCCACCGGTGTCGGCGCGGTCCACTGCGGCGGCGGTGCGGACGGCCGAGTACCGCAGGCGTTGGGACGCGGGCGGCACGGGGTTCCTGTTCGCCTACAACGACCTCATCCTGGATCGCGAAGCCAACGAGACCGCTGCGCAGTTCATTCGTGATCGAATCGCGGAGACGGTGAAAGACCCGGTGACGGCGGCGCACCTGCAGCCACGCAGTTTTCCGATCGGCACCAAGCGGCTCTGCCTGGAC
>JBEEKA010000119.1:0-4225 GCA_041168985.1 Pseudomonadota bacterium
TCCAGGCGTAGTGCCCGTAGCGGTAAGGCACGTCCATGTCCCGCGTGCTGGCGTCGCGGTACACCGTCGCCAGCCTCGATTCGAGCAGGCGAAGGGCGCCGCTCTGCCGGTAGCCCTCGGCGGGCGCACCGGCCTGCACGCAGTAAACGGCAAGCCAGGATGCGCTGGGGAAGTTCTGCGTCGGGACGTGCCCGCCGGGCTGCACGATGGAACACCAGCCGCGCACCTGTGACATGCCGCGCTGGAGTTCGGCCGCGCGCGACGAATTCAGGCCCATGGCCAAGGCGGTCACGTGGCCGACGACGAGGTCCCGCAGCGCGCTGACAGGGCCTTCCTCCGCATCGAGGAAATCGCTTGCGCTCGTGGCGTGCAGCGCTCCCACGGCGGACTGCGTCGGGCCGCACCGGGACTGGCACAGTCCCGCCAGCGCCTCGTTGAACGCCGGATCGGAACCCGTCTCGATGGATGCGAACGGCGTCGCGAAGATCGCCTGAAGGTTGTTCTGACCGGTGCTCATGGCCGCAGGGACCGTCGGGTGTTGTCCGACGACGGCGGCCGGCAGTCGCTGCTTTGACTTGTGGTCTTCATGGGCCGGGGATATTACAGGCTTGTCCGGCGCCGCGGCTTGGCACGGATGGGTGTCGACGTGGCAGGCGTGTAAAAAGATCCGGTTCCACATGGTGGTTTTGCCGCTTGCCGCACCGGGCCGTCGCGCGCAACATCCTATCGAGTCGCCGGGCGCATCCTTCACGCGGGATGCGGGCGGTGTTTTCCGTGACAGGTGGGAAACAGGGAGCGTTTCCAGGTGGGCCTTGCAGGCCGGGACTTGTGTACGCTCCATGAAGTTGTCCGCACAGTTGTTCGAACTCCCCGAGCGCCTGAACGCCTGGCAGAAGGTGCTGTTTGCCGTAATCCTCTTCGGGCTCGCCACGGCCATTCGTGCCGTGATACTGCCCCCCGACGGCACCTTCGTATTCGCGACCTTCGTTCCGGCCGTCATGCTCGTGTTTTTCGCCTGCGGCCTGACCATTGGGCTGCTGTCGCTGGTCGCCAGCATGACCGTGGCGCTGGCAATCTTTACGCCGATAGACAAGATCGACTTTGGGCACCTTCTCGCGGGCTATGCGCTAGGCCTTTCCGCCGGCGCGGCCATCGGCGTGTTCTTCGACCTGCTGCGCCGGAACACCGCGGAACTCCGTTTCACACGCGCCCTGTATCAGGGGATCGTCGATTCGCAGCGCGAATGGGTCTTTCGCCTGAAGCCGGATGGCTCCATCGCATTCGCCAATCCTTCGGCCATGACCGAATTCGGCCTTGTGCCGGCCGATATCCCCGGACGGGACTGGCGACCGATGGCACATCCGGATGACCTGCCCGCTTCCCTGAAGTCGCTCGCCCGGCTTTCTCCCGGCAACCCGTCGGTCGAAATCGAAAGTCGCGTGCTCAACGCCCGTGGTGGCGTGCGCTGGGGACATTTCCACTGTCAGGGCATGTTTGATGCGGCGGGCAATCTCATCGAGATCCAGTCCGTGGCGCGCGACGTCACGGAACGTCATGAACTGCAGAAGGCCCTGCAGACCCTTGCCGGCGAACTCGCCGATCTGTACCAGAATGCGCCCTGCGCCTACTACTCGCTCGACGCAGGCGGCCTGATCATCAAGGCGAACGCCAGGCTCCTCGAGTGGCTGGGCCAGTCGGCGGAAGAGGTGATCGGGAAGCAACGCCTGCCGGATTTCTTCGACGAGGAAGGGAGGGCGGCCTTCATCCAGGCGTTCGACCGTTTCAAGTCGGTGGGTCATGTCACGGGCTTCGAACCCAACCTGGTGTCGCGGGACGGGACCATCCGGCGCGTCAGCATCTCGGCCAACGCGCAGTTCGACCGGGATCGGAACTTCCTGCAGACCCGGTCCATCATGGTGGACGTCACCGACCGGGTGCGCGCCGAGCGCGAGCTGCAGCGTTTCAACACGGAGCTGGAAACCCGCGTGGCGGAGCGCACGGCGGAGCTGACGCGCGCCCACCGCGAACTCGAAACCTTCAGCTACTCCGTGTCCCACGACCTGCGCGCGCCGCTGCGTGCCGTGAACGGGCTGGCCAGCATCATCCTCGAGGATCATGGCGAGGCCCTGCCCCCGGAATGCATCCGGCTGCTGGAACGGATCCGCGATGCCGGGCAGCGCATGGGCATCCTCGTGGACGTCCTGCTGTCGCTGTCCCGCCTCGAGCTGGGGCACATTCAGGACCAGCCGCTCGACACTGCGCCCATCGTGCAGGATGTCTTTGCGGAGCTTCGTTTCCTGTTTGGCGCGACGGCACCGGAACTCGTGGTGCACCACCTGCCGCCCTGCCGGGCGCAGCCGGCGCTGCTGCGCCAGGTCTGGCACAACCTGCTGTCCAATGCAGTCAAGCACAGCATCCATCGCCCCGGCGCCCGCATCGAGGTGGGCTGCGACACGGGCGGTGCGGTGCCGGCATACTATGTGAAGGACAACGGCGAAGGTTTCGACATGCGGTACGCCGGGAAACTCTTCCAGCTGTTCGAACGGCTGCAGGCCGACGGTGTCCGCGACGGGCATGGCGTCGGCCTCGCCATCGTCCGGCGCATCGTCGAACGGCACGGTGGCCGGGTCTGGGCGGATGCCGTGCCGGGGGCCGGCGCGACCTTCCATTTCACCCTTGCCCCGGAGCCCTCGGCGACATGAGCGACATCCCGCAGATCCTGATTGCCGAGGACGACATCGACGATCTCGAGCTGACGCAGCGCGCCCTGTCCAGGTTCCGCGAGGGGCTGTCCACGAAGGCCTTCCAGAATGGTGCGGCCCTGGTCGAATACCTCGAGTCCCTGTCGAGGTCGGATCCGTCAGGCGCCGCGCAGCCACGCCTGCTCTTGCTCGACATCAAGATGCCCCTGATGGGCGGGCTGGAGGTCCTCGAGCACCTGCGCGCACAAGAACTCTGTGTCGGGATGCCCGTCGTGATTTTCTCGTCGTCGCAGGAGCCGCGGGACATCGTCCGGGCCAATGCGTCCCACGTGAATTCCTTCGTTCGCAAGCCCGGCGATTACGCGCGGTACATGGAAGTCCTCCGTCAGGTCGCCGCTTACTGGCTGGATACGAACCTTTCCAGAGGCTGACCGGCGCCCGGGGAAAATCCGGGCTTGTCAGGAGTTCAGGTCAGGAAAACCCTGAGTCGGGAGCCCGGCGAATCCCGGCATCATCCTTCGCGCGATGCATCCGCACCGCCGAGGACCGACATGCAAACGCCTGCCACGCCGATCAACGAGGCCTTGCGACTCAAGACGCTGCACGCACTCGGTATCCTCGATACCGTGCCTGACGCGGCGTTCGACCGATACACGCAGCTGGCGGCAGCACGACTGAACATGCCCATCGCGCTCGTGTCGCTGGTCGACCGGGATCGGCAATGGTTCAAGTCGAGGCACGGGCTGGACGGGACGGAGACGCCACGCGACATCTCCTTCTGTGGCCACGCCATCCTGGGCGAGGAAGTCTGCGTAGTCCGCGATGCGTCGCTGGACATCAGGTTCCAGGACAACCCGCTCGTGACCGGCGCGCCGGGCATCCGCTTCTATGCCGGGCGCCCCCTGCGGGCCCCGAACGGGCAGCGCCTTGGCACCCTGTGCGTGATCGACCGCAAGCCGCGGGAATTCAGCCCGACGGATCGGCAGGCGCTGGCGGAAATCGGCGGCAAGGTGGAGCGGGAGCTGGCGCGGCTGACGCATGCGACCACGGATCCCCTGACGCGGCTCGCGAACGGGCCGGGATTCGATTCGATGCTCCGGCACAGCCTGGCCTGGTGCCGGCGGCAGGGACAGCAGGGTTGCCTTGGCGTGGTCCGTGTCGCCTGTATCGGTGAATTCGCCAGGTCCTACGGACAGGGCGCGGCGGAAGCCGTGCTGCGGCAGTTCAGCGACCAGTTTGCGTCCGTGTTCCAGCGTTCCGACATCCTGGCCCACCATCGGCCAGGAGAATTCCGGTTCTTCACGCCGGGCCGCGGCGAGGAACCGGCGCTGGATGTTCTGGAACGGCTCGCCGCCCTGATCAGTGGTTCAGTTCGCGGCATGCTCGGGCCCGATCCGGTCTGGCATGCGGGCACCGTCGATATCAGCCAGGCGCCGAAGGCGGATCTTGCGGATCTTGTGGCGCGGGCCACTGAACGGCTCGAATCCTGCCTGTCCCTGCAGCGGACGCTGCAGCGCGAATTG
>JBEEKA010000120.1:0-11476 GCA_041168985.1 Pseudomonadota bacterium
TGGCGGCGCCAGATCGAGCAGCGCGCGGATCGCACGGCCGGTGGCAGCCCTCGCGCGCAGTTCGAGGATCTGTCCCAGCAGCACCAGCGCGACCACGACGGCCGCGGCTTCGTAATAGACCGGTGCGCCGCCATGCATGTCGCGCAAGGCGACAGGGAACCACTGCGGCGCCAGCGTGGCCGCCAGCGAGAACACATAAGCTGCGCCGACGCCGATCGACACCAGCGAAAACATGTTGAGGCTGCCGCTGCGGAACGAGGCCAGGCCCCGCTGCAGGAAGGGAAGGCCACACCAGAGCACGACCGGCGTTGCGAGCAGCCACTGCAGCCACGCTGAAACCTTTGGTTCGAGCAGATGCAGGCCGGATAGATCGGCGCCCATCGTGAGCGCGAGCAGGGGCAGGGTCAGCGTCGCTGCGAGCCTGAATCGTCGGGTGAAATCGATCAGTTCCGGATTGGGCGCGTCGTCGTCAGGGGTGTCCATCGGCTCGAGCGCCATGCCGCAGAGCGGACAGGCAGCCGGCCCCGCGCTGCGGATCTCCGGATGCATGGGACAGGTCCACAGGGTCCCGGCCTTGGCGGCAACGGGTTCGGGCGGGTGGGACGGCCTGCTGCCGTCATATCGCGCGGGGTCCGCGGTGAACTTCCGGACGCAGCCGGCTGAACAGAAATGCCAGCGGCGTCCCGCATGGTCGGCGTGATGCGGCGTCGTGGTGGTGTCCACGGTCATGCCGCAGACGGGGTCGATGGCCTCTTCCATCAGGCCATCAGACACCCGCCACCCCCGACCGCGTCAAGTGGCGGTCGGGGTCCCGGCGTCACTTCAGGTTGAACACCTGCACCTGCTTCTTGTCCGTGAAGTAGAACAGCCGACCTGCGACGTCGTCGACTTCATACTCTGGTTCCTTGTCCTTCAACAGGACCTGCGCCCCGGGTTCGCCGGTGCTGTAGCTGATGGCCATGAGGCCGACGCCGCTGTCCTTGCCTTCGGTGACGTTCGTCAGCACGTAGGCGTAGTCCCGGGCCTGCTTGCTCGCCGAGTAGCGCTTGGCAGCGTAGTTGCCGAGGCTGCCGAACTGCTGCTGCATGCCGTTGCTGTTGTAGGTGTTGTAGGAGCTGGTGTTCCCGCTCCAGTAATAGGCACCCTGTCCCGCCGCTGCGGCCAGCGTCAGCGCGGACATCGCCGCCACGCCGAGGCCGCTGCTGCCCGGTGCCGCGTAGTAGGTCGACCAGGCGATCTTCTGGCCGACCGGATCGAACTTCATCAGGTGCTGCTTGCCGGCGACGACGACCTGTCCTTCGCCATTGGGGATCAGCGCGACCGGCACATCAAGGCGGCTCTTGCCGCTGATCGAATTGCCGCTGGCCTTCAGTGCACCTGACAGTCCGCCGGTCAGGAAGCCCGAGACGGCGCTGACGGCCGTGGCCGTGACTTCGCCGCCGGACATCTTGCGCTTGAATTCGATGGGCACGTCGAACTTCTTCGTCGCCTTGCCCTTCGATGACAGATCAAGGCCCGTCAGGTGCGCCGCATCCGACAGCATGACGACGCCCTGGTCCTTCAGCAGCACGAGGTTCGTGATGCCTTCCTCCGCGTCCTTGTAATCCCAGTCCTTGTTACCCGTCGCCCGGTCGAGTGCCATGACACCCAGGGGCTTCTTGAGCTCGAACTGCTTCTTCGGTGCGTTGTAGAAGTTGCCGCCGAGCCGCACATAGAGCTTGTCGCCCGCGGGGAGCACCTGCGAGATGGCGCCGGCGGAGAACATGCCGGACGACACCTTGTCGGTCTTCCACTTCACCTGCCCGGTGGCCTTGTCGATCGCGTAGACGAGACCCTTGCCGGCCGCGAAGATCGTGTCGCCGTCGATCACGGGTGCCGCATAGGCCTTCTTCAGTTCCTTGTCGGCGGTCGTGTATTCGACGTTCCACTTCACCGAACCGGTCGCACGATCCAGCGCCATCAGGCCCTGGAAAGGCAGGTAGACCGTGTTTTCGTCGAAGAGGGGGTCCTGGTGTCCGGACAGGTCCTGGCGCGTGACGATGAATGCGCCGGTCTCGGCCGGATGAAGGGTGAGCCCCATCATGCCGGTGATTTTCGTGCGCCAGAGCTTCTTGCCCGTCAGGCCGTCATAGAGCGTCGCGTAAGTGCCCGCGCCCTCGGTCGCGACCTGCGCGATGTTCAGGATATGCGCGCCGTCCGGCGACACATACAGGCCGAAGTTCATGCCCTGTTCTGCGTCGGTCGTGAACTTCGTCTCGCCGGTCGCGAAGTCCAGGCCCTGCGAACTGACCTTCGAGCCGAGGAGGCTCGACCAGTCGTTCACGAGGATGATCGGCTGGCCCTCGACTTCGCGCACGTTGTACGACAGCGTCTTCTTGATGTCGTCGCGCTTCCAGAGGACCTTGCCGGCCTCGCCGTCGAGGAGCATCAGCGCATCGTCCGTGCCGACGAGCACGAGGCCCAGGCTCGTCACGCGGTGCCACTTGGCCTTGGCCGGCAGGTCGATGGTGGCGGTCGGCGTGGCGGCCACCGCAGGCGCGGCGGGCAGTCCAGCCGTCGCGAGCGCGACGATGACCGGGAGAATTTCCTTTCGGATCATGGTGACTTCCTGTGATGCGTGCCAGAACGGAGGTAATGCTGCCACAGCCCGCGGGCCGGCGGACACAGGTCAGCTCAGCGAAGGGCGTAGCAGTCGAGGATCACCCGGGCGGCTTCGCGGGCGCCGGTGCAGACGAAGACGCTTTCACGCAGCCACGCGTAGTGGCCGTCCGCGACCTCGAAAGTCGGCGTGGAACGGAAGTAGTAGGTCGACGGATCGACGAAATCCGGGCCTGCAAGCCGCTTCAGCACCTCGGGCGTGCCGCGGCGGATGCCGGTGTTGACCACGGAAATCAGGTGGCCATCGTTGGTGCGCAGTGTGTAGCGCGCAAGCACGCTCGTGTTGGATTCGTCGCGCAGGACCTGCCAGTCGGCGCCGCCGGGGAGTATTTCGGCCTGGATCTTCGGGCCCCTCACGATACCCCCGAGGATGGGGATGATGCGGCGGCGCCCGCCGTCCACGACGCCGACTTCCTGTGGCGGTGATACCGCCGCCTCGACCCGGAACGCGAACTCCATGCCGGGTGACGGCAGCCTTGCAAGGCCGGAGGGTTCGGCGGCCGACGCGGCGGCGGAAACGAACAGGGTGGACAGGGCGGCGGCGCTGATCAGCTGATGGGACATGTCGGGTCTCTCCCGGTGTGGATGCCGGGGATCCTAGCGCGAGCGATCAGTCCGTGGCGCCTTCCAGCGCCTCGCTTGCCTCGAGCCAGTCCGACTCGGCCTTCTCGATCTCACGCGCAAGCGCGGCGCGTTTCGCCGTGAGTGCCAGCAGATCGGCCTTCCGCGATTCTTCGTACAGCGACGCGTCGGCAAGCTGCTCGTCGATCCGCGCCGCCTCGGCGCTGAACCGGGTCATTGCCATTTCTGCCTTTTCGACCGCCGCCCGCAGGGGGGCCAGGCGGGCGCGCCGCTCGGCCTCCTCGCGTTTGCGGGCCTTGCGGTCATCGGCCGTCTCGGCGGTACTGCTCTTCGCAGCGGTCGCCGTCACCGGGGCGCTGTCGTTCTCCGCCAGCCAGCGTGCGTAATCATCGAGGTCGCCGTCGAAGGGCACCGCGCGTCCGGCGTGCACGAGCAGGAACCGGTCGCTGACGGTGCGGAGCAGGTGGCGATCGTGCGAGACCATGACGACGGCGCCGGTGTATTCCTGCAGCGCCATGGCGAGCGCCTGCCGCATTTCGAGGTCGAGGTGGTTGGTGGGTTCGTCCAGCAGCAGCAGGTTCGGTCTGCGGTAGGCGACCAGCGCGAGCGCGAGGCGCGCCTTTTCCCCGCCCGAAAACGGTCCGACCGGCTCGAACACGCGGTCGCCACGGAAACCGAAACCCGCGAGGTAGTCCCGCTGTTCCTGTTCCAGTGCGCCGCGACCGATTGCCGCATCGATACGGCGCAGGTTGGAAAGTGCCGAATCGCGCGGGTCGAGCTTCTCAAGCTGGTGCTGTGCGAAGTACCCGAGCTTCAGGTCCTTCGCGTCGGTGCGCGTGCCGGACATCGCGGTCAGTTCGCCGGCCAGCAGTTTCATCAGCGTCGACTTGCCTGCGCCATTGCGGCCCAGGAGCGCGATGCGGTCGCCGGGATAGATCGTGAGGCCCAGTTTCGTGAGCAGCGGTGCATCACCGTATCCGACGGACTGCTCCTCGATGGCCAGCAACGGCCGAGGCAGTTTTTCGGGCTCGGCGAAACTGAATTCAAACGGTGAATCCACGTGTGCCGGCGCGATGCGCGTCATCCGCTCCAGGGCCTTGAGGCGGCTCTGTGCTTGCCGGGCCTTCGTGGCCTGGGCGCGGAAGCGCTCGACGAAGGCCTCCATGTGGCTGATTTCGCGCTGCTGCTTCTGGAACAGGGCCGATTGCTCGGCCAATTGCGCAGCGCGCTGCGTCTCGAAGTCCGTGTAGTTGCCGCGGTAGAGCGTGGCCTTGCCCTGTTCCAGGTTCACGATGCGGTTCACGACGCGGTCGAGGAACTCGCGGTCGTGCGCGATGAGCAGCAAGGTGCCCGGATAGTCGCGCAGCCACTGCTCGAGCCAGAGGATGGCGTCGAGATCCAGGTGGTTGGTGGGTTCGTCGAGGAGCAGCAGGTCAGAACGGCACATCAAGGCCTTCGCGACGTTGAGCCGCACGCGCCATCCGCCCGAGAAGTCCCGCACCGGCCGGGCTTCGTCGGCGGGGGCAAAGCCCAGGCCATGCAACAGCTGGCCGGCGCGGCTGCGCGCATCGTAGCCACCGGCCGCGGCGTACTGCGCGTGGAGGTTGGCGAGTATCGTGCCGTCGTGTTCCCCCGACTCCATCTCGGCGATGCGTCGTTCGATCGCGCGCAGGGCCGTATCGCCATCGAGTACGAACTCGATCGCGGCCTGGTCGCTGGCCTCGATCTCCTGCGAGACATGCGCAATCTCGAGGTTGCCGGGCATCTCGAAGTGGCCGGCATCGGGCGTGAGTTCGCCGCGCACCAGCGATATCAGGCTGGACTTGCCGCTGCCGTTCTCGCCGGTAATGCCGATTTTCTCGCCGCGGAACAGGCTGAAGTTCGCACCGGAAAACAGCACGCGGGGGCCGCGGCGGATGCTGACGTCGTCGAAGCGGATCATGGGGCGCGCACGTTACGCTAGGCTAATGGCCATGTCATTGCCCGTCCTCGACCTGCGGTCGCCGAGCTTCGTCGACGCGCTGCGTGCTGCCGCCCGCGACGTCGGCTTTTTCTATCTCATCGGCCATGGCGTCCCGGATGCGCTCGCGGAGCACATCTTCGCGGCATCGCGGCGCTTTTTCGCCCTGCCGGAAGACCGGAAGCTCGCCATCCAGATGGCCAATTCGCGCCATTTCCGCGGGTATACGCGGCTGGGCGATGAGCTGACCGGGGGGCGCACGGACTGGCGCGAGCAGCTGGATTTCGGTCCGGAGCTGCCCGCCATCGACGTTGGTCCTGCGGATCCGCCGTGGCGCAGGCTGCAGGGACCGAACCAGTGGCCGGCCGACATCCCGGAGCTCCGTCCGCTGATCCTGGCGTGGCAGTCCCGCCTGCATACCGTGGCGCAGCGGGTGCTGCAGGCCTTCGCCCTGTCGCTGGAGCAGCCACCGGATATCTTCGAACCCAGCTGCGAGGGCATTCCGCAGGAAGCCATCAAGACGATCCGGTACCCGGGGCGTGACGTGGCGCAGGACGAGCAGGGTTGCGGCGCGCACAAGGACAGCGAGTACCTGACTCTGCTGCGCCAGGACGCAGTCGGCGGTCTGCAGGTGCTCGCCGAATCGGGCGGCTGGATCGATGCGCCCCCCCTTGCCGGCAGTTTCATCGTGAACACGGGCGAGCTGATGGAGCTGGCGTCCGATGGCTACTACCGTGCGACCATCCATCGCGTCCTTGTGCCACCCGCCGGGAGCGAGCGCCTGTCGCTGGCCTATTTCCTGGCCGCAAGGCTCGATGCCAGGGTGCCGCGACTTTCGCTGTCGCCGGCGCGTGCGGCGGAAGCGCGCGGGCCCGCCCGGGACCCTGCCAATCCCCTTTACCGCGAGGTGGGCCCCAATACACTCAAAGGACGGCTGCGTTCGCACCCGGATGTGGCGCTTCGCCACTACGCGGACGTCGTCGGCAACCAGGAACCGAGGAAATGCTGAGGGAGAAACGCATGATCCGTTGTGCCGCGCTGCTGGTGCCCTGCCTGCTGCTGTCGGGCGTCGCCCAGGCCGATATCGAAGCCAGCGGTGGCTGGACGCGTGCCACGCCGCCGGGCACCAAGGTCGCCGTCGGATATCTCGCGCTGACAAACACGGGCAAGGCGAAGCGTGAACTGGTCCGGATCACTTCGCCTGCTGCAAAGGAAGTCACGCTGCACCAGTCCAGCACCGACGACAAAGGCGTCTCGCGGATGTGGCCGATCGGCAGGCTGGAACTGGCACCCGGCGAAAAAATGCGCCTCGAACCGAACGGGCGTCACATGATGCTGGAAGGCCTCGGTGCGTCGCTCACGGCGGGCGGCCGCGTGCCGGTGACGCTGGTTTTCGACGGCGAAAAACCGGTGACCGTGCAGCTCGAAGTGCGTCCGCTGGTCGAGCCGGCTGGCGGTGCGGATCCGCATGCGGGTCACGACATGCATCATCACTGACGGGGTTTACCTGAGCCGCAGGTCGACGCGCAGGTGCTGCGCGTCTGTCGCGGCAGGTTCACCGTCGACGACGAACACACGGACCGGGTCGATTTCCTTCGTCGCGAAGAGCAGGTCCTGGATCACCAGGGCCCGGCGTCGTCCCAGGTCTTCCAGTTCCTGATCGCCCACTTCGTATCGGACGAGCAGGGCCTGTTCCAGTTCCTCAGCGCCACCTTCCGGCGGCGGTTGCAACCCGGCTTCCTCCCGCCACGCCGCGAGGAGCTGCTGGTGACGGTCCGGCCCCGTCGTTCCCGCAATGGCGGCCAGCTGGGCCTCCAGCTGCCGCCGCAGCATGGCCGGTCGATCCACGTCCGCGGACCATGCGGCCGGTACGTCAAGCCGCAGTCCCGGCCGCTCGACCATCGCCTTGCGCACGACGTCGAGGCGTTGCCGGCTGGCCTCGTCGAGGTCGGTCGTGCCGGGCATGAAGACCACCTGGTTCACGTCATCCCCGCCACCGAACAGTCGCCCGAGCAATGCGAAGGGAGAGGTCACGGCCTTGACGAACAGGTTGCCGATCATCCGCCAGACCAGGGGCCCGATGCGGAAACGGGGGTCATCGAGACTGCCGCTGACAGGCAGCTGTACGTCGATCACGCCGTGACGGTCCTTCAGCAGCGCGAGGGCGAGCCGGACCGGCAGGCTGGTCGCGAACCGGCTTTCCACCGGGTCGCCCAGTTCCAGCTGGTCGACCACAAGGTGATGCCTGGCATCCAGACGGCGCGCCTTGATGTGGTACTCGAGGTCCAGGTTGAGCTTGCCCTTCTGGATCTCGTAACCGGCGAAGCGCCCTGAATACGGCGTCACGGTCGTGAGGTCCAGATTCCTGAAGCTCATGGTGATGTCGGACGACAGCGAGGCGGACAGAGGGTTCATCTCGCCGCGGATCACCACCGGCGCATAGCGGTCCACCGCGCCCTTGAGGTCGACCGCTGCGCGCGATCCTTCCTTCGAGGACAGTCCCTTGATGCTGCCTTCGAGGTCCAGGATGCCGACTGCGAAGTTCGGTTGTATCCACAGGTCCGCGAAATTGGCGGACCCGTTGCGGATATGGACGACGCCGATTTCCACGTCCATCGCCGGTGGTGCCGCCGCGTCCGCAACGGTCGGCGGAGTCGGCGTTTCGGGTTGGGTCGTCGCGGCCTCGATGTCGCTGTCCTCGAGGGGCGGCGGGGGCTCCACACGGAAGATCTGCGACAGGTTCAGTTGCCGGTCCCCGCCGATGATCACGCGCGAATATGGCGAGTCGGCCATCAGTTCGCGGATACGCAGCCGCGGGCGGGGCATGCTGTCGAACTCGAGCCCTGATGCCTGCAGGCGCTTCCACTGCACGAAGTCCTGGCGCAGCGCGCTGTCGACCGTTCTCAGGTCCCTGACTGCCGATTCACCGCGGACATGCAGCCCTTCCGGGCCGGTCTCCACCTCGACCGCCCCGTCCAGTCGGCCGGACAGCAGCAGGATGTCCGCCGCCTGCGAGATGTAAGGCTGCGCCGGGCGGAGTTCGATGCCGTGGAGCTCGACCTGGCCCTTGAAAGTTGCCGTGTCGATCCGGCCCTTGCCCCGGGCCCTGACGTGCCCGCCGTTGTCGACGCGGGAGTCCAGGTCGACGTCGAGCGGAACCGAAAGATCCTGGGACAGCCCGGTGACGTGCAGGCCGAGGTCTTGGAAGGCGACCTGCGTCTCGGGGCGGACGCTGCGGTCCGCCATCGAGACGCGTGCGCCGGAGACCGTGATGTCCGGGATGCTCCAGCGCCAGGCTGCCGCCGAAGTCGCGCCGCCCTTGCCGGGTTCCACGCGTGTCGCGGGGCCGTAGAGTGCGGAGAGGTTGAAACTGCCGTCGGCGTTGCGCCACGCCTTCACGTCGACGCCTTCGACCGCCAGTCTGGAAACCGCCAGCGTCCGCTGGCGCGAATCGATGCTGCCACCCGTGGCCGTCACGGACTTCACGAGCACCAGGTCCGCGGGTGCGCCACGGGTGCGCAAGGATGCGTCGGCGAACTGGAGTTCCTTCAGTGTCGCAGCGTAGGCCAGGGACTGGCCGGACCCATCGATGCGGGCTTCGCCGTCCAGCGCCAGCGAACCGCCGTGGAACTCGAAGGGCAGTGCATTGCCGACATAGCGTGCGACGGTATCGAGGGGCAGCCCGGTTACCGATAGCGATGCATCCGCCATCAGCGGCACGGGGTGCAGGTGCCCGCGGATCGCGATCCGCCCGCCGTCATGCATCGAGAGCGCGAGGTCCATCGCATCGGTCCGCGGGCCGGCGTTGCCGAAGTCCGTCAGCCGAGCCGTCAGTCGTGCCAGCTGGAGGGAAAAGTCGGGGCTGCGGTCCAGTTCGCGGTACCGGATTCCTTCGCCCTCGAGCGTCAGCGATTCGATGAGCCAGCGCGCCGGCGGACTGCCGTCGTCCGGGCCTGACAGCTTCGACAGGTCGGCCAGGTTCATCCGGCCCGTCGTGTCGACGGTCGCCAGCAGCTGCAGCCCCTCGACGCGCACATCGGTGAGGACCGGGGCACGGAGCCACAGGCTGCGCAACGGCCGCAGGCGGAGTTCGGCGTGGCGCCAGCCGAGCATGGGGCCGCCCTGGGCATCCGGCAGTCGGAGATCGTCGATCGTGATGCGGAGCCGGAAGGGATCGACCCGGACAGTGCCCAGATGCAGGTCCCGGGAAAGGCGCTCCCGAACGGTCTCCGTCGCGATGCGCCGGACCAGCGACGGCAGCGCCCAGTACGCCGCTCCGTACCCGGCAATGCCCAGGGCCGCGATCGAAGCGGCCCAGATCATCATTCGGCGTCGTGAGCGGGAGAACATGACACCGGGAAGTTTACTTACATCCCGGATATCCGGAGGTGGCTAGAATGGGATCGTCCCCACAATCCTGCGGAGTGTCGCCATGTCCGAGACAGCCAGCGTCGACCGACTCAAGGACGATGTCCGCCAGGTGATTGCCGATTTCGAGGCCCTGCTGAAGGCAACGGCCGGGGAGGCAGGTGATCGCGCATCCGAGGTGCGCCACCGTGCCGAGCACACCCTGAAACAGGCGCGCCAGCGTCTCGAGGATCTCGAGGACGATACGCTGGCCAGGGCCCGGCGGGCCGCGGGCGATGCGGATCGCTACGTGAGGGACAATCCCTGGCAGTCCATCGCCGTTGCGGCGGGCGTTGCCTTCCTGCTCGGCGTTCTCGTCAGCCGGCGCTGAACGCCATGCTGGACCAGGAAGACGCTTCAGGCCCCGCGCCGCACGGCATGCTCGACTCCCTCCGGCGCGTGCTGTCGACGGTCATCGAACTCCTGTACACCCGCGCTGAACTCTTCACGACGGAGGTGGAGGAAGAGTTCCATCGCGCTGCGGGCCTGCTCCTCTGGGCGCTCGTCGCCATCATCGCGGGTGGCTTCACGATCCTCCTGCTGTCCTTGACGGTCGTGATCGCCTTCTGGGACGACCACCGGCTGTTGGCTGCCCTGTTCGTCACCCTGCTGTTTGCCATCGTCTTCGGCGTGGCGCTGTTCACGCTGCGGACCCGCATCCGTTCCCGCCCGCCGCTGCTGGCCGAGACGCTGGCTGAGTTGCGACGCGACCGGGACGCACTGGGCGGCAAAGACCGTGGGTAGGCCGGACCGCGCGGAACTGCTTGCGCGCCGTCGGATCGTGCTCGTCGAGCGCAGCCGTCGCCTGCGCGAGACCCTGGCACTGGAGGGCGTGCGGATCAGCGGGCAGCTGGGGATCCTGGATCGAGGGTTCGCGCTGGCGCGTCGTTTCACGCAACAGCCGCTGCTCATGGCCGGCACGGCCGCGGCGATGCTGTATTTGAAGCCACTGCGCGCGATGAAGTGGGCCGCACGCGGGGCGCTGCTATTTTCGGTCGGTCGCAAGCTCCTTGCTGCGTTCGGGCAGCGCTCCGGGGCGCGGACCGAAGTGCGCGAAGAGCCGCCTACCTTCATCTGAGTCGGCGGCCGAACTCAGCCCCCCGACCGCTTCGCGTCGTATCCCAGCTTCTGCAGTTCGGCGACCAGGCGGTCGCGGTGCTCGCCTTGGATTTCGATGACGCCATCCTTCACGGCGCCGCCGGCGCCGCAGGCCTTCTTGAGCTTCACGCCCAGGGCTTCGAGTTCAGCGGCCGGCAAGGGCAGTCCCGTGACGACGGTGACGCCTTTGCCACCACGCCCCGACACCTCCCTGCCCACGCGGACCTTGGGTGGACCCTTCGATGCCGGGGCGGGCTTTGGTGCCTGTGGAGGCGGGCGATCCATCACCACGCCGCGGTAGGTGTACTTGGCTTTCATCTGGCTTTCCGGGCTTTTGGTTAGACTGCGGCAAACTTGGACGAGGAGCACTAATGTCGACGAAGCCGGGCCTGCTCGACAAGGCGCGCATCGTCGCGTCACCGGGGTTCAACCGCTGGCTGATCCCGCCGGCCGCACTGGCCATCCACCTCTGCATCGGCATGGCCTACGGCTTCAGCGTCTTCTGGCTGCCGCTGTCCAGGTCCCTGGGCCAGGCCTGTCCGGCCGACACCGGGTTCCTGCAGATGATGGTGACCACCACCTGCGACTGGCCGGTGTCGATGCTGGGCTGGACCTACACGCTGTTCTTCGTGCTGCTGGGCTCTTCGGCAGCCCTGTTCGGGCACTGGCTCGAAACGGCCGGGCCCCGCAAGGCCGGCGTCGTGTCGGCGCTCTGCTGGTGCCTTGGCCTCGTCATCGCGGCGATCGGCGTCCGCGGGCACCAGCTCTGGC
>JBEEKA010000121.1:0-3599 GCA_041168985.1 Pseudomonadota bacterium
CCGATCTTGTCGTTTCAGCGTCGCAAGCAGGGGTGCGAAACGACGATGACTTTCCTGTACGACCTGCACTACCAGCTGCTGCTCGACGGCACGGGCGCCCGCATCGTTGGCATCGGTGGCATCGCCCTCCTCTGCTCGATGGTTTCCGGCCTGGTGCTGTGGTGGCCCCGCAATCATCGCTGGCGTGCCGCCCTGCGGCCGCAGTGGCGCCATGGCGTTGCGAGAGCGACCTGGGACGTCCACACGCGCAGCGCCTTGTACGGCCTGCCGCTGCTGCTCGTCCTGACGCTGACCGGAATCCTGCTCGCGCTGCCGGAATGGCTGGACCCCGTCATCGACCGGCTGTCCCCGCTGCAGGACCTGCCACGGCCGCAGTCGCTGATCGAGGGCGTCAGGACGGTAGATCTGAACGGCGCAAGGGATCGCGCGGAAACTGCGCTGCCAGGGTCGAAGGCGAGCTGGATCGAAACACCCGACGGACGGTCCGGCACCTATCGCGTTCGGCTCTGGATGCCCGGCGAACCCAGCCATCGCTTCCCGCACAATTACGTCTGGATCGATCCCTCGACGGGAGCTGTGCTGGCGGCGCGCGAGCGTCGCACGCGCAGTGCCGGCGACTCGCTTCTCGCCTGGCTGCATCCCTTGCACAACGGCGAAGCCGGCGGCGCCATCGGTCGCGGGCTCGCCTTCATCGGCGGGCTTCTGCCCGCGGTGCTCGGCGCGACCGGCTTCCTGCGCTGGCGGCAGAAAACCGCAAGAAAGCCCGCAAGACGCTAGAAATAGGCCTGCAGGGCGAGGTTCAGGAACTTCACGTCGCCGTCCTGCCGCACGCCGGGCGCATCCTGCAGGAAGCGCCCCTTCAGCAGGAGCGTGCCGCCGACATCCAGCTGCAGGCGTTTGGGAAGCAGCCAGTACCGCAGCCGCGTATCGATCTGCGTACCGGCATGGCTTCCGGCCTGACCGCTGGCATCACGGATGCCGATCGTCGAGAACGCATCCTGCGACGACGCGAGGTACAGCGCGCGCGCCGTCACCTGCAGTTCGGCCTTCGGGGTCGGTGCCGCTTCCCATCGCAGACCCGGCGAGAAGATGTTGGCGCGGCCCACGAGGTTGTAGAGGCCCGACGGTGCGTAGTCCGCCCCCCGTGATCCGAACAGCGTATCGAAACGATGGTTCTTCGCGCCGCCGCCATCGCCGCTGGCCCGATCCAGCTCGAAGCCGATCCGTGTCTTCCACCCATCGGCCCATTGATAGCCGACGCGCAGATGTTCGAAGTCCGCCGCCACCTGCCTGACAGCCGCGGTGGAGCCCGTGCCCGCGCTGGCACGACCTTCCTGGAACGCCGCCTCGACTTCCCAGAACCAGCCGCCCGGCACGGGATCGCGGAACCAGCGCAGGTCCAGGGTCTTCAGGTGACGGTCGCGCGTCGCCCGACCGGGCGCATCGCGCTCCTGGAAGCCCACCCACATGACATCCACGGCACCACCCGCCACGCGTCGGGGCGTTGTGTACAGCCCGCCGTACACCACGGTCGCACTGCTCTCCCGGTCCCGCTGGATGCGGTTGTCGAGCACATCCGGCAGACCATCCGGCAGTCGTGTCTGCGGCAACGCATAGAACGTCGTGAGGGAATGGCCGCTGCCCGAGCGCAGGCTGCCCAATGCACCGGTGAAGCCATTGGTCGCGTTGCGGTAACCGTCGGCTGCCAGGAGGCGCTTCGATCCGAGGTTCAGTGAAAAGCGACCCGCCTGGGCATCGATGCGACTGCCGGCACCCAGCTTGTCTTTCGCACTCGTGGCCACATAGGCCTGCACGAGTTCGACGGCATTGACGTCGTTGCTGCTGATCGCGCTGCTGCGGTCCGCCAGGTAGACGCGGCTGTCCTGCAGACCGCCGACCAGTCGGAACGGTCCTGCGTCATACGACACATCGAACAGGGTGCGAAGGGACAGCCACTGATCGGCTTCCTTGACCGTTGCACGGGGCTGGCCCGAAAGGGCTTCGTATCGCGCACGGAAGGATCCGGAAAACTTCAACTCGTCGCCGGGATCACCCGAGGCAGCGCAAGCCCACGCGGACAGGCTCGAAAGAGCCACGCCGCAGCACGCGGCAAAACGAAAACGCATCAGGGAACCTGCAGGGAATCAGACGTGACGGGCCTGCACAAGCCAGGCATTGGCGCCCATCATGACGCCCGACGGCGTCTCGTGCGACCTGAAAAGTTCACGGACTTCGGCCCTGACCATGGCCTGCACGGACTCGGACTGTTGAGCCAACAACTTGCCCCAGGACATCGAGTCGAACATGAACTGCGTGGCACTTTCGGCATCCGAGCCGGCGCCACCGAGCAACTGGCGGCCCTGCCAGAAGTAGACGTCGATCTCACCGAATCCGCCCCCTTCCAGCAGGCGACGCACACGTTCCGGATCGTCCAGCGAAAAAGGTCCGGGCGCACCGGGCGGTGGCGGCGGGATATCGATGTGATTGCGCAGGATGCCCATCAGGCCCGCGACCCAGGGATTGCCCTTCGCCGGTGCCCAGACGGCGATATCAAGCCGACCGCCCTTACGGACGAGTCGGCCGAAATTCCTGAATGCGGCCTCCGGATCCCCGAAGAACATCGTGCCGAATCGGGAAAACAGGTGATCGAAGGGTGCGCCATCCGGAAGGCAGGTCGCGGCATCACCGACTTCGAAACGCACCGCTTCCAGTCCATCCGCAACGGCCCGGCGACGCGCTTCCGCAATCAGCGCGGGAGAGATGTCGAGCCCCAGCACTTCGCCAGCAGGTCCAACGCCGCACGCAATGTCGCGCGTGGTGGCACCGCCCCCGCAGCCGATATCGATGACCCGCTCTCCGGCCGCGAACTCCGCCCGGTCGAGCAACGCACCACCGACCGGCGAGATCATGCTTTCGAAGCGGTCCAGCCCTGCGAGCCAGCGTTGTCCCATTTCGCCCGCCCAGTCATCGGCGGCCAGGTCCTGCGTCAGCGGATCCAGAGTATTCATTGGCACGTTCATAGCATTTCCACTTCACGACCGTACGAATTATGTTGCGTCGCATTATTGCCGCTACCGTATCTGCATCACTTTACGATGCCGGAATCTGCGGGATGCTGGACCCAAGTTGATAGGGAGGTCACCGACATGTTCCGCAAGCTCATGGGATTGGCGTGCCTGGCTCTGGTCTGCAACCCGGCACTCGCCGCGCGCGAGATGACGACCGACCGGCCCGATGCGACCGAAAGTCCGTTCACGGTCGAGCCCGGCCACTTCCAGCTGGAAATGAGCCTGGTCGAGTTTTCGCAGGACAACGTCAACCCGGAGCACGCCAGCGTCCACGTGAACGAGTGGAACTTTGCGCCGTTCAACCTGCGCATCGGCCTTAATGACAACACGGACCTGCACGTCGTCATCGAAACACACCGCCTGAGCCGCATCGACGACCGCACGACAGGCCGCGTCGACAAGTTCAGTGGCTTTGGCGATGTCACGCTGCGCATGAAATGGAATTTCTGGGGCAATGATGGCGGCCCCACGGCCATGGGCATCATGCCGTTCGTGAAACTGCCGACCGGCAGCAATGATTTCGGCAACGGC
>JBEEKA010000122.1:0-20005 GCA_041168985.1 Pseudomonadota bacterium
ATCGTGAGGCCCGTGAGCGCGACGCGCAGGCGGTTGCCCGGCGGCTCGTTCATCTGGCCGTACACCATGGCGACCTTCGAGTTCTCGAGGTTC
The DNA here is from genome assembly GCA_041168985.1 of Pseudomonadota bacterium. Classification (GTDB taxonomy): domain Bacteria; phylum Pseudomonadota; class Gammaproteobacteria; order Steroidobacterales; family Steroidobacteraceae; genus ZC4RG30. The sequence continues at coordinate 94 of JBEEKA010000122.1, forward strand.
TCGGCGTCGATGACGCCCGACTCGATCATCTCGTGGTAGAAGTCGTTGCCTTCGCGGGTACGCTCACCCACGCCGGCGAACACCGACAGGCCCGAGTACTGCTTGGCGATGTTGTTGATCAGCTCGAGCATGTTGACGGTCTTGCCGACGCCGGCGCCGCCGAACAGGCCGACCTTGCCGCCCTTCGCGAAGGGGACGAGGAGGTCGATGACCTTGATGCCCGTGACCAGCAGGTCCTGGCCGCCCGCCTGCTCGTCGAAGTTCGGAGCCGGACGGTGGATCGGCAACGTGCCTTCCGAGGCGACCGCGCCGCGATTGTCCTGCGGGGTGCCGAGCACGTCCATGATGCGGCCCAGCGTGGCCTTGCCCACCGGCACGTTGATCGGCTGGCCCGTGGCCTGCACGGTGATGCCGCGCTTCAGGCCTTCCGAGGCGCCCATGGCGATCGTGCGGACGACGCCGTCGCCAAGCTGCTGCTGCACTTCGAGCGTGAGGTCCACGCCGTCGAGCTTCAGCGCCTCGTAGACCGCGGGGATCGATTCGCGCGGGAACTCGACGTCGATGACGGGTCCGATGATCTGCGTGATTTTGCCGGTGGCCATTGTGTGTGTTCCTTCAGAATTCTGTGCGGCTTAAACCGCTGCCGCGCCGCCCACGATTTCCGCGAGCTCGGTGGTGATCGCCGCCTGGCGGGCCTTGTTGTAGACGAGCTGCAGGTCGCCGATGAGCTTGCCGGCGTTGTCCGTGGCGGCCTTCATCGCGACCATTCGCGCGGCCATCTCGGAGGCAACGTTTTCGACGGCGCCGCGGTAGACCTGCGACTCGACGTAACGCATGAGCAGGCCGTCGAGGATGTCCCCGGCAGACGGCTCGTAGATGTAGTCCCAGTGTTCCTGCAGTTCCGAGGACGGAGCGACCTCGACCGGCAGCAACTGCTCGATCTTCGGCTTCTGCGTCATCGTGTTCACGAACTCGGCATGCACGAGGTAGAGCTTGTCGATCTTGCCCTCGCGGTACGCGTCCAGCATGACCTTCACGGTGCCGATGAGATCGGCCACGTGCGGCTTGTCACCCAGGCCCGAGACGTTCGCGAGGATCGGCATGCCGAGGCGACGGAAGAACGTCGTGCCCTTCGCGCCGATGAGGCAGAGGCTGACCGGCACGTCCTTGTCCTGCCATTCCTTGAACAGGTTCAGCGCCTGCTTGAAGAGGTTGGCGTTCAGGCCGCCGGCCAGCCCGCGATCCGTCGAGATGATGATGACGCCGACGTGCTTGACGTCACGCGTCGCCATGAACGGATGGCGGTAGTCCGGGTTCGCCTGCGACAGGTTGCCGATGACCGTGCGCATCTTGTCCGCGTACGGCCGAGCCAGCTTCATGCGGTCCTGGGCGCGACGCATCTTGGACGTCGCGACCATCTGCATGGCCTTGGTGATCTTCTGAGTGCTTTTGACACTCGCGATCTTGGTGCGGATTTCCTTGGTGCCGGCCATGTGTTGCTACCCGGGTGCCTTAGTAGGAACCGGTCGCGACGAAGTCCTCGACGATCTGCTTCAGCGTGGCTTCGTGCTTCTTCAGCACGGGCTCCGCGTTGATCGCATCGAGGGACGCCTTGTGCGTGCCGTTCGCGAAGGACTGCAGCGCGGTCTCGAAGGCCACGATCTTGTTCAGCTCGACCTTGTCCATGTAGCCGCTGTTGACGGCGTAGATCGACAGGGCCATTTCCGCGACCGACATCGGCGCGTACTGCTTCTGCTTCATGACTTCCGTCGTGCGCTGGCCGCGCTCGAGCTGGCGACGGGTCGCCTCGTCGAGGTCGGACGCGAACTGCGAGAAGGCCGCGAGCTCACGGTACTGCGCGAGGGCGAGTCGGATGCCGCCGCCGAGGCGCTTGATGATGTCCGTCTGGGCGGCACCACCGACGCGCGACACCGAGATGCCGGCGTTCATGGCCGGGCGGATGCCGGCGTTGAACAGGTCGGACTCGACGAAGATCTGGCCGTCGGTGATCGAGATGACGTTCGTCGGCACGAAGGCCGTCACGTCACCCGCCTGGGTTTCGATGATCGGCAGGCCCGTCAGCGAGCCCGTCTTGCCCTTCACGCGGCCGTTCGTGACCATCTCGACGTACTGCTCGTTGACGCGCGCGGAGCGCTCCAGCAGGCGGCTGTGGAGATAGAACACGTCGCCCGGATAGGCTTCGCGGCCCGGCGGGCGCTTGAGGAGCAGCGAGATCTGGCGGTAGGCCACGGCCTGCTTCGACAGGTCGTCGTAGACGATCAGCGCGTCTTCGCCGTTGTCCATGAAGTACTCGCCCATCGTCACGCCGGCGTAGGCCGAGATGTACTGCAGGGCGGCCGGCGTCGAGGCCGGGGCCGCGACGACGATCGTGTGGGCCAGCGCGCCGTGCTCTTCGAGCTTGCGGACGACGTTGGCGATCGTCGAGGCCTTCTGGCCGATCGCGACGTAGACGCACTTAATGCCCGAGGACTTCTGGTTGATGATCGCGTCGACGGCCATCGCGGTCTTGCCGGTCTGGCGGTCGCCGATGATCAGCTCACGCTGGCCGCGGCCGATCGGAACCATCGAGTCGACGGCCTTGTAGCCCGTCTGCACCGGCTGGCTGACCGACTTGCGGTAGATGACGCCCGGGGCGACGCGCTCGATCGGCGCGGTCTGCTGGGCATTGATCGGGCCCTTGCCGTCGATCGGGTTGCCCAGCGCGTCGACGACGCGGCCCAGCAGCTCCGGACCCACCGGCACTTCCAGGATGCGGCCGGTCGTCTTGACCTGGTCGCCCTCGCGGATCGACTTGTACTCGCCGAGCACCACGGCGCCAACCGAGTCCTGCTCGAGGTTCAGCGCGAGGCCCATGACGTTGCCCGGGAACTCGAGCATTTCGCCGTAGCGCGCATCGGCCAGGCCGTGGATGCGCACGACGCCGTCGGCAACGGAAACGACGCTGCCCACGTTGCGGGCTTCGGTCGCACCCGCGAAGTTCTGGATCCGCTGACCGATCAGGTCGCTGATTTCCGATGCCTTGATAGACATGATCTTTTAGTCCTTCTGGGAATTCTTAGGCGGTCAGCTCAAGCGCCAGGCGCTCGAGTCGCGATTTCAGGGAGCCGTCGATGACGAGGTCGCCGGCGCGCACGGTGGCGCCGCCCAGCAGTTCCGGGTCGACCTCGGCATGGACGCGGACCGTGCGGCCGAAGCGCTTTTCGAGCGACGCAGCCAGCGTGCCCTGCTCGCCTTCGCCCATCGGCGCGGCCGAGGTCACGGTGACATCCACGACACCCTCGGCCTCGTCCTTCAGCTGGTCGAACACGCGCGAGATTTCCGGGAGGAAACCCAGCCGCTTGTTGTCGGCCAGCAGGCGGAAGAAGTTCCGGTTGCCGTCGCTGAGATCGTTACCCGCGATTTCACCGATGAAATCGGCCAGCTGCGCCGCCGTCACCCTGGGGCTGCCAAGCAGGTGCTTGACCCGCTCGTCGGCGACCGCGGCCGCACCGCGCGCGATCGCGAGCGAGTCCGGTCCGAGCCGCGATGCCGCCTTCGCCGCGGCGAAGGCCGCCTTGGCGTAGGGTCGTGCGATGGTGAGTCTGTCAGCCATGGCGCTTCTGTCAGATCTCGGTGGCGAGCTGGTTCAGGATGTCGGCGTGCTTGGACGCGTCGATTTCGCGTCCGAGCAGCTTCGAGGCCGACGCAACGGTCAGGCGCGCAACCTCGCGACGCAGCTCTTCGCGTGCGCGCGTGGCTTCGAGCTCGATCTGCTGCTTGGCAGCGGCGACCAGACGGTCGCCTTCGGCCTGCGCAGCCTGCTTCGCCTGTTCGACGATGTCGTTCGAACGGCGCGAGGCCTGGTCGAGGATCTGGTTGGCACGGTCGCGTGCCTCGCGGATCACGTCGTTGGCGCGGGCCTGCGCCTCGTCGAGGTCTTTCTGGCCGCGGTCGGCGGCAGCAAGCCCTTCGGCGATCTTCTTCTGGCGCGCAGCGTTGGCGTCAGCCAGAGGCGGCACGACGAACTTCGTGAAGAACCAGAGCAGGATCAGGAAAACGATGATCTGCCCGATGAAAGTCGCGTTGATGTCCATTGCCGCCTCGAAGCTTGCCTAACAGCTATGCGTCACTTAGCCCGAGAGCTTCGCGAGCAGCGGGTTGGCGAACGCGAAGAGCATCGCCAGGCCGACGCCGATGAGGAACGCCGCGTCGATGAGGCCAGCCAGCAGGAACATGCGGCCCTGGAGCATCGGGGTCAGTTCGGGCTGGCGGGCAGCCGACTCGAGGAACTTCGAGCCCATGATGCCGATGCCGATGCAAGCGCCGATGGCGCCCAGGCCGATGATGATGCCGATACCCAGCGCGGTGTAACCCTGGACGAGTGCGATCGCTTCCATTTCAATTCTCCTGGTCGAAAAGTCAAAAGATCAAGAAAAACAAGAACCCTGACGTCAGTGGTGTTCTTCCGCCATCGAGATGTACACGACGGGGAGCACCATGAAGATATAGGCCTGCAGCACGACGATCAGGATGTGGAAGATCGCCCAGATGGCCCCCATGAGGACCTGGCCCACGATGAACGGGATCGCGCCGGCGGTGGTGGCGGCATTCGTGGCCGCCATGCCGAGCAGCGCGATCAGCATGAAGAGGAGTTCGCCGGCGAACATGTTGCCGAACAGTCGCATGCCCAGCGAAACCGGCTTCGCGAGCAGCTCGACGGCGTTCAGCGCGATGTTCGGGATCCACAGCAGCGGGTGGCCACCGAAGGGCGCCGCGACCCACTCGTGCAGGTAGCCGCCCACGCCCTTGGCGCGGATGGCGTAGCCGACGACGAGTAACAGCACGACGATCGCCATGGCGATGGTGCCGTTGAGGTCGGCCGAGGGCAGCACGCGCCAGAAGGCGTGGTGGTGGCCCATCGCGCCGGCGATGTTGGTCGGCAGGTCGAGCGGCAGGAGGTCCATCGTGTTCATCGCGATGATCCACGTGAACAGCGTCAGCGCCAGCCCGGTCAGGAAGCGGCGGTCGCCGTGGTAGATCTCGCCGACCTGGGTGTCGACGAAGTCGACGATCATTTCCATGAAGCTGACGAACTTCGACGGCACGCCCGCGGTGGCCTGGCGCGCGGCGCGCCAGAACACGAAACCCACGATGACGGCGAGCACGGCGGACATGGCCAGCGTGTCGACGTGCCAGGTCCAGAAGCCCGAGCCCACGGAGTTGTGGGTCAGGTGGTGGACGATGTACTCGGTCGGAGACTGGACGTGTTCGGAAGCCATCGCTACTTAGTTTCCCTTCCCTGACCTGACGACATGAGCGGCACCAGCACGAACGCGACAAGGGTCGCGACGTAGCCGACGAGCAAGGGCGGCCAGGCCACCTTTCCCGTCCGGGCCACGATGACGAAAAGCGCCACCGTCAGCCCTACCTTCGCGAACTGGGCGATCAGCAACCGGCCCAGCGCACCCCCGGCACTGCGCACTTCGCGCAGCGACATGAGCGTCATGAACAAGTTGGCGATCAGTCCAATCCCGCCACCGGCCAGCGCCGATGCGCCGTGCCGAACGCCCCAGACCAGCCCGAACAGGGCGGCGAGGCCGATCGATGCAGCAGACTGGGCGAGCAGTATCCGCGCTGCGAGGCGCCTGGTATCAGGGTCGCGCGTCAGGATCAAAGGAAACCCCGGTCCGCAAAGGCGCGCGAATCATACAGATCATTGGTTGGCAGTTCAACCCAATTGGCCGCCCTGCCGCCCTCCGGAAAACACCCGGATCTATTGGATATGGGCCAGGACCCCGTCGAGCTCATCCAGGCTGTTGTAGTGCACAACGAGCTTCCCCTTGCCGCCGGACGCGTGCTGGATCAGGACCTTGGCGCCAAGTTTCTCCGACAGGTCTTCCTGCAGGCGGGCGATGTTGGGGTCGACCCTCGGCGCGGGGCTGTCGTGACCGCCGCCGCCGGCAGGCGGCTGCAGGAGCTTGCGGACCAGGGCCTCGGTTTCGCGGACCGACAGGCCATTGCGGGCGGCCAGGGCGCCGACCTCGACCTGCTGGCGACGGGTCGTCAGGGCCAGCAACGCACGGGCATGACCCATGTCGATCTGGCGTTTTTCCAGAAGATCGGCGACTTCTGGCGCCAATTCCAGCAATCTGAGGAGGTTCGACACGGCAGCGCGCGAACGACCGACCGCATCGGCAGCCTGCTGGTGGGTCACACCGAACTCGGCGATCAGGCGTTCGAGCGCACGGGCTTCTTCCAGCGGATTCAGGTTTTCGCGCTGGATGTTCTCGATCAGCGCCATCGCGATCGCGGCCTCGTCGGGCACACGGCGGATGACGGCGGGGATCGAGGCCAACCCGGCGATCTGCGCGGCGCGCCAGCGACGTTCGCCGGCGATGATCTCGTAACGGGGCGTCTCGCCGGGTCCGGCGGGATCGAGCTGGCGGACGACGATGGGCTGGATCACGCCCTGTGCCCGGATCGAGATCGCGAGTTCCACGAGCGCCTCCTGCCGCATGTCGACGCGCGGCTGGTACTTGCCGCGCTGGAGCCGGTCGACCGGCAGGCTCGCGAGCTCTTCGCCCGGCGGTTTCCTGTGGGCAGGCGCGGCGGCGGGCGCCGCATCCACCGGCGCCCCGGCGTTGACGGACACGGGCGCCACGGCAGCCTTGGGCTGCGCCTTGCCAAGCAGGTCCGCGAGGCCGCGGCCCAGGATGGGTTTCTTTTGCGTCATTCGGTCGACCCGGTTTCGGCTTCGCCTTCCTCGCGGCGGATCATCTCGCCGGCGAGGGCCAGGTAAGCCAGGGCGCCGCGCGAATCCTTGTCGTGCAGCAGGACCGGCTTGCCGAAGGACGGGGCCTCGGCAAGGCGGACGTTCCGCGGGATCACGGTACGGAACACGGTGTCCCCGAAGTGGGCCATGAGCTGGCCGCTGACTTCCGTGGACAGGTTGTTCCGCGGGTCGTACATCGTCCGCAGGATGCCCTCGATGTGCAGCCCGGGATTCGCGGCGTCGCGGATCTGGCTGATGGTCGACACCAGCGCGGAAAGGCCTTCCAGCGCGTAGTACTCGCACTGCATGGGGATCAGCACGCTGTCGGCGGCCACGAGGGCATTCAGCGTCAGCATGTTCAGGGAAGGGGGGCAGTCGATCAGGATGACGTCGTACTCGTCCCGGACGAGGGCCAGCGCATCGCGGAGCCGGGTCTCGCGCCCCTCTTCCGCCGCCATCAACCCCACTTCGGCGGAGGTCAGGTCCTGGTTGGTCGGCAGCACCGCGAGGCCGGACTCGGGCACCTGGCGAATCGCCTGTGCCGCCGTGCATTCGCCCAGCAGCACCTCGCAGGTCCCCTGTTCGACGGCCGATTTCTCGATGCCGCAGCCCATGGTGGCGTTGCCCTGGGGGTCGAGATCGACCAGCAGGACGCGGCGCCGGGTCGCCGCCAGCGACGCGGCGAGGTTCACGGCGGTCGTGGTCTTGCCGACTCCGCCTTTCTGGTTGGCAACCGCAATGACGCGTTTCATGGTGGCCGGGAGTCTAGCAAGCCCCGGGCCGCATGGTATTTTTGCCCATCCCGTCGGTCTAGATCCTCCTTAATGAGCAAGTTCCTGCGTTTCCTGGCCGGCTTCGCCGTCCTCGCCATCGTCTCGGCCATCACGGTCGGGGGGTGGGCCTATCTCAACCAGCCGGTCGACGAAGTGCCCTGGCCCAAGGTCGTGCAGGGCTTCGCCCTGTCGCCTTACCAGGAGGGACAGGACGCGATCCAGAGCCAGCTGCCTTCCGAAGACGACATCCGCGGCGACCTGAAGCTGCTGGCCGGCAAGACGCACGCCCTCCGCACGTATTCAACGCAGGGCACGCTGTCGTCTATCGCCCGCATCGCGGCCGAGTTCGACCTTAACGTCGCGCAGGGCGCGTGGATCTCGGGCGACGCCGCGCGCAACGAAGTGGAAGTCCGGGAAGCGATCGAGCTCGTCCGCAAGAACCGCAACATCGTGCGCATGGTGATCGGCAACGAGGCCCTGCTGAGAAACGAGATCTCGATCGAGGAACTGTCGAAGATCCTCGACCACGTCCGCGCAGAGGTGAAACGCCCGGTCAGCACGGCCGAGCCCTGGCACGTCTGGCTCGCGCATCCCGAACTGGCGAAGCACGTCGACTACATCGCCGTGCACATGCTGCCTTTCTGGGAAGGCATCTCCGTCGAGGAGTCGGTCGACTACATCGTCGACAAGATGGAGAAGCTCGAGGCGAAGTTCCCGGACAAGAAGATCGTGATCGGCGAAGTGGGCTGGCCGTCGGAAGGCCGCACGCGCGAAAACGCGGTCGCCAGCGTGCCGAACGAGGCGCTGTTCCTCCGCCGCTTCATCCATCGCGCGGAGGAAGAGGGCTACATCTATTACGTGATGGAGGCCTTCGACCAGCCCTGGAAGTCGCAGCTGGGTGGCGCGGTCGAAGCGTATTGGGGCGTCTATGACGTCAACCGCAAGCCGAAGTTCGAGTTCACGGACCCGATCGTCCGCGTGCCGGGCTGGCATCTCCTCGCCGGCATCTCGATCGGCATCGCCGCACTGCTGCTGATCGCGTTCTACCTGTACAGCGACACGCTGAAGACGCGCGGCCGTTTCTTTCTCGCGCTGGTCGTCTACGCGGTCGCGACGGCGACGGTTTACATCATCTACGACTACTCGCAGCAATACGTGACGCTGACCACCGTCATCGTCGGCGCGTTCCTCGTGATCGGCATGCTGGGCGTGATCGCCGTGCTGATCGCCGAAGCGCATGAATGGGCCGAGGCGCACTGGGTCAACAAGCGACTGCGCATGCTGACGCCGTCCGAAACCGCGCCCAGCTACACGCCCAAGGTGTCGGTCCATGTCCCGGCCTACAACGAGCCGCCGGACATGCTGATCGCGACCATCGACGCGCTGGCCGCGCTGGATTACCCGAATTTCGAAGTCCTCATCATCGACAACAATACGAAGGACGAGGCGGTCTGGCGCCCTGTCGAGGCGCATTGCGCGACGCTGGGCCCCCGCTTCCGCTTCTTCCACGTGTCGCCGCTCGCGGGATTCAAGGCCGGCGCGCTGAACTTCGCGCTGCGCCACACCGCCGCGGATGCGGAAGTGGTCGCCTGCATCGACGCGGATTACCAGGTCACGCCGGACTGGCTGCGCGACCTCGTGCCGCCGTTCGCGAACCCGCGCATGGCCATCGTGCAGGGCCCGCAGGATTACCGCGACGAGGGCGAGAATGCCTTCAAGGCAATGTGCTACGCCGAGTACCGCGGCTTCTTCCACATCGGCATGGTCACGCGCAACGAGCGCAACGCGATCATCCAGCACGGGACGATGACCATGGTCCGCCGCGACCTGCTCGAGCGGCTGGGCGGCTGGTCCGAGTGGTGCATCACCGAGGACGCGGAACTGGGCCTGCGCGTCTTCGAGTCCGGTTACGAGGCGACCTACATCCCGGACAGTTATGGCCGCGGCCTGATGCCGGACACCTTCATCGACTTCAAGAAGCAGCGTTACCGCTGGGCTTACGGCGCCATGCAGATCATGCGCCGACACATGTCGGCCATCTGGACGAGCGACAGCGCACTGACCGCCGGGCAGCGCTACCATTTCGCCGGGGGCTGGCTGCCGTGGATCGCCGACGGCTTCAACCTTTCGTTCAATCTCGCGGCGCTGTGCTGGTCCGCCGGCATGATCTACGCGCCGTCGAAAGTTGATCCGCCGCTGATGCTGTTCTCCTTCCTGCCGCTGGCGCTGTTCACGTTCAAGCTCGCGAAGCTCGTGCACCTTTACACGACGCGCGTCGGCGCCAACCTGCGGCAGACCTTCGCGGCGGCGCTGGCGGGCCTTGCCCTGTCGCACACGATCGGCATCGCCGTGATGAAGGGTCTGTTCACGAGCAACGAGCCTTTCTTCCGCACGCCCAAGAAGGCCGAGCCCCACGCGCTGTTCAAGGCGCTTGCGAGCGCGCGCGAGGAGACGCTGCTCATGCTGACGCTGTGGCTGGCGGCCTGGGGCGTCGTGCGCATCCCGCAGGAGATCGGCAGCCCGGACCTCACCATGTGGGTGGCCGTGATGCTGATCCAGTCGATCCCCTACGCGGCCTCGCTGATCATGTCGCTGGTCAGCGCCTTCCCGATCCCGGCCAACGTGCTGGGCATCTCGCCGGATGGTTACCAGTCAAGCCAGCCCGGCATCGCCACGCGTGCGCGCGTCGTGGCACCCAAGGGCAAGGCGCCGGAAGGCTGAGTGATCTCCCCCGCCACCGACCACCTTCCCTGGTTCCTCGACATCGAGGCCTCGGGCTTCGGGCCCGGCAGTTACCCGATCGAGGTCGGCTTCGTCGCGCCGGACGGCCACGCGCTGTGCACCCTGATCCGGCCGGAACCCGACTGGACCCACTGGGACAGCAGCGCGGAGCAGATCCATCATGTGCGGCGCGAGCTGCTCGTGTCCCATGGACGAACTGCCGTCGAGGTCGCGGGCCTGCTGAATCGCGAGCTGGCAGGGCACGAGATCTATTCCGACTGCTGGGCGCACGACTACGTCTGGCTGGCCCGGCTGTTCGAAGCGGCCGATCGATCACCGCGCTTCCAGTTGCACGACCTGCGCGAATTGCTCGATGAGTCCGAGCAGGCCCGGTTCGACGCCACCCGGGCCGAAGTGCGGGCCCGTTCGGCGCAGCAGCGTCACCGTGCGAGCACCGATGCGCGGGTGCTGCAGATGACGGTGGCGGCGCTGCGCGGCGAGGCACTGGTCGTCAGAAGATAGTCCGCAGGAGAGATGTCCATGGCAGCCCCGAGTGAAGTGAGTCCGCTTGTTCACCATGTGTTTTTCTGGCTGAAGCACCCCCAGTCGCAAGCGGACCTCCAGCGTCTGCTGGAGGGGGTGGAGACGCTGCGGGGGATCGAGACGATCCGCCAGATGTACATCGGCGTGCCCGCAGCCACCGAGAAGCGGGACGTGATCGACGACAGCTACAGTGTTTCACTGCTGCAGATCTTCGACGACATCGCCGGGGAGAAGTACTACCAGGACCATCCTCTCCACCAGAAATTCATACAGGACTGCCATGCCCTTTGGGAAAAGGTCGTGGTGTATGACTCGGCGACGGCGCAGCGCTGAGAGGCCCTGACCGTCAGAAGCTGAACTGTCCGTTCACCGGTGTCGGCAGGTTTTCGAGATTGCGGAGCCGCGCATACCGGACGCCACCCAGGGTGGAGCCGGTGGCGGGGGCCGTCGTCATCGGCACGAAGAACGACACGCGCCCCGTCGAATCCGGGAACGGAAGGATGTTCCTCCGGCCCTTGACGTTGGTCACCGACGCGAGGGCTTGGCTGACGTCCACGAAGTGGCCTTGGCAGTCGTTGAGCAGCCAGCGGCCGCCCTTGTCGTACTCCACGATGTCGACGCAGCTGTCGCCGTTGAGGTCCATGACCTTCACGGTGCGGCTGGCGATGTCCGGAAGATAAGCCATTGCACCGAGGGCCGTGGACGACGCATCGGTAAAGCTGCGATTGCCATTGTTCAACAGGATCTGGATGCCGTGGGTGTTGTAGTGATCGGTGTAGCTGACCACGAGGTCCGGCCGGTCGTCGTTGTCCAGGTCGGCGACCTGGACGGAGAGCATCGTCAGGACCGACAGCGGCGCACCCTGGGGGTCCGGCAGTCGCAGCGACGAGCCCGTGGCCCAGCCACTGGCCGAGCCGAACATCACCCGACTTCCGGGTATCGGATCCGTCGGAAAATTCACCGCGAAGTCGCCCAGGATCAGGTCATCCCGGCCATCGCCATCCAGGTCATGGATGGCAACGCTGGTCCAGTTGCGTACCGGGATTTCGCGCGGCTGTCCCCCGATCGGCGTGTAGGTGGTGCTGTCCGTCACGAAGGACGGCAACAGGCTGCGATCGACGACGAATTTCGCCCCGTCGAAGCGGTAGAGGAACGGCACCTCGTCGGCACATTCGCAGTGGAGGGTGTTGCTGAAAAATACCCGCTGGCCGTTTATGACGCCGGCCGCCCCGCCATGCAGCGACGTGGCCTTCAGCTCCATGGTCGCGGCTTTCCAGGTCCCGCCCTCCGCCAGGTACACCGTGGTCTGGGCGCCCGGATTGCCCGTGGTGTCGGGACCGAGATCCGGGATGACGATGTCCTCTTTCCCATCGTCGTTGAAGTCGAATACCACCGGCCAGCTTGCTGCGATATAGGTGGGTCGGCCGGCTGGAAACAGGCTGGCGCCGTCGGACTGCGTGGTCCCGCCCAGGATCACGTTGACGCGCTGGGTCTTGAACCAGGACACCGGCAGGCTGCCATCGTTGGTCCCGCCGCTGTTCGGGAACTCTCCGCCGACGATCAGGGAATCCTGGATACCGTCGCCATTCAGGTCGATGTAATTGATCGCATGATCAACGCGAACGGTGTCCTCGTTGGAGTTGCTGATGCTTACCCCGGCATCCTCGTACACGTAGTAGTCGCTGGCGACGCGCGCGCGCACCGTCAGCGTGGCCGTGGAACTGGTGGACTGACCGCCCGCCGAGGCGCAGTTCAGGGTGAACTGGTAGGTGCCCGCCGTGGTGCGCGAAAGGGATTCGCTTCCCGTCGCGGACTTCGCGCCGGTCCAGTCGCCTGACGCCGTGCAGCTGGACGCAGTGCTCGTCCAGTTCAGTGTCACGGCATCGCGTACTTTCGCCGACGCGCTGCTGAGCGTCAGCGTCAACGAAGGGCCCGACGGCGCCGGGCTCCCGCCACCGCTGTCGCTGCCGCCGCCGCCCCCACAGGCCACCAGCAGCGTGGCGGCGGCCACGGGCCAGCCCAGGATGCCTTTGTGGACGGTTGACCTGACCATGCCCCCTCCTTGCGCGCACGGCGATTTGCCTGCCTGCAAGGTAGAGCGTCACGACAAGGCCCACCTCCCCCATATGGGTGAGGCGCCGCAGGGCAGGCTCAGGTACCGATGGGCGGGACGAGGGTATGGATCCGGGCCGCCAATGCCGTTTTGCCAGGCACATCCACCTTGTCGTAGATGCTCTTGAGGTGGGTGCGGACCGTGTTCACCGAATTGCCGAGTGCGAGCGCCACCTGCTCGGGGGCGTCGCCCAGGGCGACGGCATAGGCGACCTTGGCTTCCATCGCGGTCAGGTCGAACAGCGTGCGGAGGATCTCCACGGCGACGGGCTGTTGCTCGTCGCGTCGCGCGATGAATATCGCGGCATACCCGGGGCCCAGGTCTGCCCGCAGATCGCTGCCGCGGATCGGCAGCACGTAGGCCGCTGCGCGCTCACCGGACAGGCTCGCGAGGGGAACGCCGATGCCGGCAATGCCGATCGCCGTGTCTCCCCTGACCGCCCGGGAGATGGCGTCATCAAGGCCAGTTCCCGTGATATCCCTGCGCGTCGCTTCCAGCCCGGCCCCTGCCGCCCGCAGCAGATCGCCCGACGACAGCAGCGCATCGGCCATGGCATTGGAATAGACGACGCGCGCATCGCCCGCGACGATGAAGACGGCGCAGCTCAGCGAGTCCAGCACCCTGCGATAGAGCGTCAGGGCCAGGTTGGCCTTGTCCACCAGATCGTTGATGGCCATCGCGCGCCGGATGTGCGGACTGATCTGCGTGGCGATTTCGCACTCGTGCTTGCCGACAAGGGGCCTTCCCTCCCGCGTAGTCATCGTCAGGACGCCACGCACCTGCCTGCGGTCGACGAACAGGAGGTTGAGGCAATCCCGCAGGCCCTGCGGGCGGACCCAGTTCTGGTAGAAACCGGTCCTTTGGAATTCCGCTTCGTTCATCTGCGACATCTGCGTCCAGGGCTGATCGATGCCGCCTCGCATGAGCCGATCGAAATGCGGGATTTCCTGCAGCATCCCTTCCATGCCGGCAAACCATTTCGGATCCCACGTACTGTGGCGCCATTTGAAGCGCATCATCGGATTGCCATGGCTGTCGCAACTGGACGCATCGATGAAGCCGGCCATGACGTACGCGCATCCCGCCATGTCGCGCAGCCGATTCAAGGTTTCCGGCCATTTCTCCGGGTTGGCCGCGCAGTCATAGACGTCGCCGATCAAGTTCTGCATCGAACCGTCCTCTGTTCGCAATCCGTTGCACGACACGGCCAGGTTTCAGCGCGGCTCGGGTCGACCGGCAGCGTATCGCGTGTGTTTGGCTCTCAGTCGCGTCAGCAAGTCGGGCCAGAACTGCTCCCGGAACTTCGCCGCCGCGATCTTTGCAACCGGCACCGCGTCGATAACCTCGACGCTGTATTTAAACGCGGTACGCGATAGCCACGGATCAAGCACTAGCTTCCGGATCCTCTTTATCGCCTGAAAGACGCGTTTCTTGTCTCCGTCAGCGAGCCTGTCTTCGAGAAATGCGCGGACGACATCGACCGCGAGTCGTGTCTGGGCGATTCCGATTTCGTTCTGCTTCGCCGGCAGTTGGCGCAAATTCTGCAATCGACTTTCGAGCACATCGAGCGGATGCAGCACGCGAACCCAGACGTCAGGATCGACCTCCACTTCGACCGCACGCCTCGTGACAGCTGGAATGTCGAGCCCCACGATTCCGGACAGGAAGTCGATCTGCTTCAGGCCTCTGCCCGGCAGCACCTCATAGACCTTGGCGGTTTGGCCGCTCAGGTCATCAAGGGAGGCTGCGTGGAGTTTCCAGGGTTCCCCGAGCCCCTGCAGGAGCAACTCTGCGACTTTCGCAGTGCCGACGAAGTCGACGTCCATGGTGATCGATTCCGAGAGTACGCCTGGTGGTCGAACCTCGTAATACAGGGCCCAAAAAGCCAGCGATTGGCCGCCTACCAAAAGCGCACGGGTGCCGCAGACGCTCAGGATTCGCGCAATCTCTTCGGGCGTCAGAGCTACTTCCCGTAGCTCGCCGCCGTTCATTCGAGACTCGCGTCAGGCCATTTGATGCGCGCGGCACGCGCCTTGTCGGGACGGATCAGGAACATCTCCCCACCACTGACGTCTTCGGATGCGGCAATCTGCCGATCGCGATCCTGCGACTCCCGCTTGAGCCGCGCGAGCTCGGCGGCTGAAAGCCCGGGGGCCGGACCCTGGATGGGAAAGGGAATCCCGTTCTGCGCGACCACCTGTTTCAGGAAGAGGCGCAAGGCGTCCGAAACCTCGAGGCCGCAGGCTGCCAGCACCTCGGAGGCGCGCGCCTTGAGGTCGGCGTCGATACGGGCCCGGATCACGGCGTCCTTCATGGGGCCACATTGTAGCTACGTTTTTAATAGACTGCTAGTCGAGAACTCCAGCCAGCACCCACAAGGAAACGCTGCTTACGCCACCAACCCTGCAAGAAACCTGGCGAACGGCTTGATGTCCCCTTCCACCCTCGCCCTTTCCAGGGCGACCATGTAGTCCGCGTGACGCGCTCCCCCTGATTAGTACGGCCTGGAGTTAGAGTCTGCCCATCAGGAGCAGACGATGAAGAAGACGAGGTTTTCGGAAGAGCAGATCGTCCGCGTGCTGAAGGAATCGGAGGCCGGCTCAAGCTGGGCTCGCTGCTGGCCGACATCGGTCAACAGGTCCGGCTGACTGATGCGGAACTCAAGTATCTGTTCCTCTCGCGTCACCCGACGACGACGCCCCGGACGGCGAGCTTCGAATAATCGTCTTCGACATTCAGTTGCTGTTCGAGTCGATGCCGCGTGGCTCAATGCCAAGCCCTTCGAGACCCTGTACCTGTCGATCATCACCGTGGCCGAGCTGCGGTTCGGCCTTGCCCGATTACCCTCGGGCAAGCGGCGGCAGCTGCCGCACGAACGCATCGAAACGCAATTGCTGCCCAGCCTCGCCGGTCGGATCCTGCCCTTCGACATGTCGGCCACGCAGATCTTTGCCCATCACATGGCGCAGGCGCAGGGCAGCGGAATTGCCGTGGGTCTGTCGGATGCGTTCATCGCCGCGATCGCCGCGTCCCACGGCATGACGGTTGCGACCCGGGATGTCACGCCGTTCCGGGCAGTTGGCGTGAAGGTCATTGACCCATGAGCGTCCGGCAGGCCAGTCCCTGTCAATCCGCCAGCGATGGGACGGCTCGGCGCCGGTGCCGCCTGAAAACCACATCATCAGCCAAAAACCGCCATCCTCGCCCAGGTGGTCCACTTTTATTCCGGCGCGGTGGTCTACATTACGGTCGGCGGCAACAGCTAGGTTCATCGCCACCGCGGTAATGCGACAGCTGCGGGACAAGTGCTTAAAGCGCGAGTGGTTCCAAGAGACCCAAGAGGCCCTCGTAGGCCTCGATGATCGGAGGCATTTCTACAACCATAAGCGACGGTCAAGCTCTCTCGATTATCGCCCCCGGCATAGGGTCGACAGGATCGGATCAACGAGCAATTCATCGTCCAAATAGCTACAAACTCAAAGCGCAATCAGCGCCTTTTACGCAAGTGCGGCACAAAGCAGGCCATAGGACCAGTCGTGGCAATCTTCGCCACCTCGAGTTTGCACTGTTACTCGAAATGCCTTCTTGTCTGCACTTAAAAGTCCCGATGCGACGACCCGATCACCATCAGGATGGCCTTCCCTGTAGACCAGCACAACTACTGGATCATTCGGAGTCGCATCTCGAATTCTTTGCTTATTCAGGCTGTTTTGAAGATCAATGACATAGGTTCCTGGAGCAATAACTGACACGCCTCGCCTCGCAATATCCAAGAGCTGCTTCAACTCCCCGCGCATTCGCTGGGCCCCAAGAATCCAGTGGCAGCGTTAAGTATATACAATGCCGACGCCTCTCTTGAAGAGGCCCTTTCGGCTGGGTAACGTGTGGTGATTGCATGCGCTGGGAGCCGGGAGACATATGATGAGATTTCAAACCCGAATCTTTGCTTCTATTGCGGCTAGTCTTTGTTTTGGCGCATATGTATCCGCGGCCGTCATAACGACGAACCCGGGTGGCAAGAAGGACAGCGGCGAAGCACTGCGACAGGACGCCGTAAGCACGGTCCTGTTATCCGGCAATATCGAAATCGGAGATGCCGAAAAGTTTGTTGCAGCCGTTTTTTCCAAAGGAATTTATAAAGTCCCGGTTGAAATATTTCTCAACAGCACCGGCGGTAACATTGAAGAGGCGCGGAAAATTGCACTGATAGTGCATGCCGCGCGAATGCAAGTTTCTGTCGAGAATACGTACGCTTTACAAGAGCAAGCGACAAGCTTCGAGCCGTTCGTATGCGCAAGCTCCTGCTTTCTAATCTACGCCGCAGGGGAAAACAGAACGGCATTTTCTGGCTACGGAAAAGTCGGGATTCACCGCCCGTACTTTCGGAATGGATTGGAATCCACTTCCAAGGAAGCCTCCTTGCTATCTGGAGCTCACGACGAGATTAGCGCACTCTTGAGGCAATACGGGACTCCTACGCGACTCGTTGAGAAGATGATCTCCGTGCCTTCCAATCAGATTTATTGGCTAACTGACTCAGATCTGGCTGAAATCGGATTCCTTTCCCCAGCTATAGAAGAAATTGCTATAAGGGAATGCGGATTTGGCAGAGATCTATTTGATAAGCAATTTCAAAGTTCCGTCGCACGCAGTCAACTCAAGGACTCCATGACTTGCCTGAACGAACGGCTACATAACGAGCGGAGCAACGTGATGATGCAACTTCAAAAGGGTTGGCGCCCATATCGCAGATGAGGTGGTTGATGCAGGCGCCTTGACACCATCTGTAGCCGATTAACTTAACCTCTTTTTAAGTTGTTTTATGCATGCGGGTCTTATCTGGGAACGTCAGAAACATTTCCCCGCCACCGACGTCTTTGGATGCGGCGATTCGTCTAGCTCGCGCCGAAGACTCCCGCTTGAGTCAGGCAAGCTCGGTGTCTAGATGTACTTGGAATTCAGGGCCGTTCATCGAAAGAGTGTAGATGGACGTTTATCCTCGGCCTATTTTGTGAGGTGCAACACGACCAGGTGCCGGTCGGCATCGAGCCCCGGCACCTCGACACGACGAAACGACTCCACCGTCCAGCCGGGCAGATCGCCCTCGTCTTCGGATCCCGGCGGCGGGGGCCACTTGCCCTTCATCGCCACGACGCGCGTGTGCGCATCGCAGAGTGGCCTGATCCATTCGACGAGTCGCGGCATCGGTGCGAAGGCGCGCGTGATGACCGTGTCCTGCGGATCGTCCGGCAGCGATTCGACGCGCGCATGCAGCGTCTTCACGTTCGTGAGTTTCAGCAGCCGCGCGACATGGGCGATGAAGCGCAGCTTCTTGCCGGCCGAATCGACGAGCAGGAACTGCTTGTCCGGATGCAGGATGGCGAGCGGCAGGCCGGGAAAGCCGGCACCGGTGCCGACGTCCGCGATACGCGTGCCCGCCAGCGCATCGTGCGCGGCGAGGCTGTCTAGCAGGTGGTGCGTGAGCACTTCCGCCGGCGAATCGACGGACGTCAGGTTGTAAGTCTTGTTCCAGCGGCGAAGTTCTTCGCCGAGCTGCGTCAGCTTCGCGGCCTGCGCGTCGTCCAGCGCAAGCCCCATCTTCCCCGCGCCTGATTTCAGCGCGTTCATCATCCGTTGCGCACCAGCGCGGCCGTGAACTGCTGCACGGGCATCGCGTCGAGCTTGCCTGCGTCCGCAAACAGGCCCTGCACCAGCGGTTGCTGCTTGGGTGGATACAGTGCGTTGACGGAATCCCGGTATTTTTCCTGCATCAATGGCAGCCCTTCGGCACGGCGCTTGCGATGGCCGACAGGGAAGTCCACCTGCACGCGTTCGGTGTGCGAGCCATCGCGGAAGAACACCTGCAGCGCGTTGCCGATGTAGCGCTTGCCGGCGTCGTAGTACTCCCGCGTGAAGGTCTCGTTCTCGCGCACGACCATCTTCGCGCGAAGCGCATCGATGCGCGGATCGGAAGCCACGTCATCGTCGTAATCGGTCGCCACCAGGCGACCGAAGATCAGCGGCACGGCGACCATGTACTGGATGCAGTGGTCACGGTCTGCCGGGTTCGCGAGCGGACCCGTCTTGTCGATGATGCGCACGCCCGGTTCTTGCGTTTCGATGACGACGCGCTCGATGTCGTCCAGGCGCGAAGCCACCTGCGGGTGCAGCGTCATCGCGGCCTCGACGGCCGTCTGCGAATGGAATTCCGCGGGATACGAGATCTTGAAGAGGATGTTCTCCATCACGTAGCTGCCGAGCTCGCGATCCACCTTGATCGCATCGCCCTTCAGCACGACGTCGTTGAAGCCCCAGGTCTTCGCGGTCAGCGCGGCCGGATAGCCCGTCTCGCCGGCAACGGCCATCAGCGCATGGCGCACGGCGCGGCTCGTCGCATCACCCGCGGCCCAGCTCTTGCGGGGCCCGGCCTGCGGCGCATGCCGATAGGCGCGCAGCGCGGCGCCGTCGAGGAAGGCGTTCGACAGCGCGTTGATCACCTGCTCTTCGGTGCCGCCGAGCAGGGCCGTCGCCACGGCGGTCGAGGCGATGCGCACGAGCAGCACGTGGTCGAGGCCGCGGCGGTTGAAGGCGTTTTCCAGCGCGATGACGCCCTGGATCTCGTGCGCCTTGATCATCGCGGTGAGCACATCGCGCACGGTTGGAGGGGTGCCGCCCGTCAGGATCGCCTGACGCGCGAGGTAATCCTCCACGGCGAGGATCGCGCCGAGGTTGTCGGAAGGATGGCCCCACTCTGCCGCAAGCCAGGTGTCGTTGAAGTCGAGCCAGCGCACGAGCGCGCCGATGTTGAACGCGGCCTGCACCGGCTCGAGTTCCAGCGAGGTGCCCGGCACGCGCGCACCACCGGGAAAGGTGGCGCCCGGGACGGTGGGGCCGAGCCGCTGCAAGCAAGCCGGGAACTTCAGCGCCTGGAACGCGCAGGCGAGCGAGTCCATGAGACAGGCACGCGCGGTGTCATGGGCGAGCGGGCTG
>JBEEKA010000123.1:0-3802 GCA_041168985.1 Pseudomonadota bacterium
ACGACCGCTTCGACGCCCGGGTTCTGCAGGCCGATCGCGTTCAGCATGCCCATCGGCGTTTCATACACACGATGCGGCTTGTTGCCGAGGCGGTTCGAGCCGGTCGTGCCCTTCAGGCAGACGGCGCCGACATCGCGGTTCGAGAACCCCGCGACGCGGGTGTATTCCTCGCCGAAGCCCACGCAGCCCGAGAGCAGCACGATGGGCGAAGCGAATTCCATTCCGCAGAACCACAGGCGCAGGCTGTCGGCAGGCGGGGTCCAGGGCGGCAGATCCGGGTCGACGACGGCGTTCATGTGGCAAATTATCGCCCGATTCCCCGCGAAAACCGAAGGATTTGCGCGTGTTCCATGTCGTGCTGTTCGAACCCGAGATCCCGCCGAACACCGGCAATGCCATCCGGCTCTGCGCGAACACGGGCGCCGCGCTGCACCTGGTCGGGCGACTGGGCTTCGAGATCACCGAGCCCCGGCTGCGCCGCGCCGGGCTCGATTACCACGAGATGGTCAACGTGACGCAGCACCCTGACCTTGCGCACTGCTTCGCGGCGATCGGCCCGACCCGGCTGTTCGTGATCGAGACGGGCGGCACGAAACGGCACACGGACGTGGCGTACCAGCCCGGGGACAGCTTCCTGTTCGGGCCGGAATCGCGCGGCCTGCCGCCGGAACTGATCGCGACGCTGCCGCCGCACGAGCGCATCACGCTGCCGATGCGGCCGGGCAACCGCAGCTTGAACCTGTCGAACGCGGTCGCGGTGACGGTGTTCGAAGCCTGGCGCCAGCAGGACTTCGCCGGCAGCGCCGGCTGAGCGGGACTATTCGAATTCGGCCTTGATGGGACGGCGCATCAGGCCGCTGACCAGTTCGCCCGCATTGGCGCCTTCATACAGGATCTCGTAGAGGTCCGCGCAGATCGGCATGTCGACGCCAAGCCGCTTCGCGACGCCATGCAGGGCGAGGGCGGCCTGGTAGCCCTCGACCACCTGCCCGATCTCCTGCATGGCGACCCGCGGCGTTCGACCCTGCGCGAGCAGGAGTCCGAAGCGGCGGTTGCGCGACTGGTTGTCGGTGCAGGTCAGCACGAGATCGCCGAGGCCGGCGAGGCCCATGAAGGTTTCGCGTCGCGCGCCGAGCGCTTCGCCCAGCCTGACGAGCTCGTAGAGTCCGCGCGTGATCAGCGCCATGCGCGAATTCGCGCCGAAATGCAGCCCGTCGGACAGCCCGGCGCCGACGGCGATGACGTTCTTCACGGCTCCCCCGACTTCGACGCCGACGTAGTCGTCCGAAATGTAGGCGCGGAAGTTCGGCGAGGAGATGTCGTGGGCGATCTCCTCGGCGAAGCTGTCTTCCGGTGATGCGACGGTAATCGCGGTCGGCAGTCCCTGGCCTACCTCACGCGCGAACGTCGGGCCGGACAGGACGGCGATGTGCACCGATGCGCCGAGTTCCTGCTGCGCGACCTGGTGCGGCAACAGGCCGGTCTCGATCTCGAATCCCTTCGTGGCCCAGGCGATGCGGCGCACCTCGCCGAGCCGGGGCGCGAGCTGTCGCAGGGTTTCCCTGAACGCATGGCTCGGGACGGCCACGACCACGTAGGCCACGCCCTGGATCGCCTGCTCCAGCGAACCGGCGATGTCGAGCGCCTCCGGAAACGGGGCGTCCGGCAGGTAACGGGTATTGCAGCGGTCGCGACGCAACGCGTCGAGCTGCTCGGCATCGCGGCCCCAGAGCCGCACTGGACTGCCGGCGCGCGCGAACTGGATCGCGAGCGCCGTGCCCCAGGAACCACTGCCGAGGACGGCGATGGGTGCCGGCGAGTCCGCCACGGGCTGGATCAGTTCGGCGCGCCTTCCGGCGCCGCGTTCGCGCTGGCGAACAGCGCGTCGAAATTCACCGGCGGCAGCAGCAGCTGCGGGAAACCACCTTGGCTCACCAGCATGGAAATCGCCGCGCGGGCGTACGGGAACAGCACGCTCGGGGCAACGGTGGCGATGGCGCGCTTCGTGTCGTCCTCGCTGAGGTTCTGCATCACGAAGGCTCCGGCCTGCTTCACCTCGGCGATGAAATAGGTCCTGTCGCCCTGCTTCGCCGTGACCGTCACCTGCAGCACGACTTCGCGCAGGCCTTCATCCAGCAGGCTCGTCTCCGTCTGCAGGTCCAGGCCGATCTGCGGGCCGTAGTTGCCTTCGACACGCGGACCCTGCGGGGCTTCGAAGGACACGTCCTTCAGGTAGACCGCCTGCATCGACAGCACGGGGGCGGTGGCGTCGCCCGCGGCGATCGAGTCGTCGAGGACGGGATTCAGTTCAGTCATGGAAGCTCCGCAAGCAAAGGATCGAGTTTGCCCTGGGCGTCCAGGGCCTTGGTGTCATCGAAACCGCCGATATGGCGGTCGCCTATGAAAATCTGCGGTACCGACGTGCGGCCGCTGCGCGCCCGCATTTCCGCGCGCGCGCCGTCCACGGCCTCGATGTCGATTTCGGTGAAGCTGACGCCCTTGGACTGCAGCAGCGCGCGGGCGCGCTGGCAGTACGGGCACCAGCCCGTCGCGTACATCACCACCGCCGGGTGGGTCACGCCTTTTCCACCGGGAGGTTCTCGGCGCGCCAGGCGGCCAGGCCGCCCTTGAGGTTGAAGACCTGGGAGAAGCCCTGGGCCTGCAACTGGCGCACGACCGCGCCGGCGCGGACGCCCTGGTCGCAGTACACGATCACGTTCTTCTGCTTGAGCTTCTTGAACTGCTCGCCGGCCGCCTCGAGCTGGTCCTTGCCGAGGGTCTTGGCGTGGCGGATGTGGCCGGCGGAAAATGCCTCGGCGTCGCGCACGTCGAAGACGGTGGCGCCCTGGTTCATCAGCCGGATCGCGTCCTGGGGCGATATCGCGGCATACGACAGGCCGCGGGCGCGGATTTCATAAACGGTGACGGCCAGGATCATCAGGACCGCGAGGCCGGCCAGATAGGGATGGTTTTGCAGGTATTCGGGCAGGTGTTCCATCCCGCCAGTATACCGGCCCCGCGCGACCGGCATTCGCCGCGGTTACACTGCCGCCCGACATGCGCGGTTCCTTCCTGTTGCTCTCGCTGACGCTTGCTGCCGGTGCCGTGCTGGCCGCTGGCGCGCCGGACCGTCGGCGCACCGAGGCCGACCTGAAGTCGATCGCCGCGCAAATCGAAAAGGTCCGCCAACAGGCCAGCCGCGACGCGGTGGAGCGGGACCGCCTGGGCAAGGAACTGAAGTCCGCGGAACAGTCGGTCGCCAGCGCGCGCGGCAAGCTGGCCCAGACGCGGGCGCAGCGGGCCGAGCGGGCCGCGGAGCGTGCGCGCCTGGAGTCGGAAAAGAAGTCGCGCGAGTCCGCGCTGGGTCGCGCCCGTGCCGGGCTTGGCGACCAGGTGCGCGCGGCTTACCTGCTGCGCGAGGGCGGCACGATGAAGCTCCTGCTCAGCCCCGAAGCCCCCTCGAGCCTGGGCCGGCTCATGACCTATTACGGTTACATCGGGCGGGCGCGGGCGGCGGAAATCGCTGGAATAAACGACAATATCGACCGTATCTCCGAACTTGGCGGCAAGATCGAATCCGAAGAGCGGCAGCTCGCCGGGCTCGAGTCAGCCCAGAAGCAGCAGGTCGGCGAGCTGGAGCAGGCCCGCAGCCAGCGTGGCAAGGTGCTCGCCAATCTCGACAAGGAGGCGCAGGACCGCAAGGCCTCGCTGGCCCGCCTGCAGCGCCAGCAGGCTTCGCTGGAAAAGCTGCTGAAGGATCTCGACCGCGCGCTCGAGAAGTTTCCCGTGGACGCCAAGGGGG
>JBEEKA010000124.1:0-13330 GCA_041168985.1 Pseudomonadota bacterium
ACCCGTCCCCCGATTCCGGTGGAACAGGTCCGCGTCTATCTCGAACCGCCGCGCTACTACGACCGGATCGCGATCCTCGACGCGTCGAGCGAGCGGTCCTTCCAGTTCGGCGACCAGGCCAAGGTCGATGCCGCCCTGGAGCGCCTGAAGCAGGAGGCCGCGAAGCTCGGCGCCAATGGCGTGTTGTTCCAGGGCACCGGGGACAAGCCGGGCATGGTGATCGGTACCGGCGGGAGCAGTGTCAGCATGGGGGGCAATTCCTCGGTGGGCATCGGCCTCGGCATGTCCCGCCAGCTGATGCACAAGGTCGCGCACGGCGAGGCGATCTACGTGCCTCCCGACCTGCCCTGATGGCCAAGGCGCTTTTCCGACATCGCCCGTTCCTGCAGTACTTCATCGGCCGGGCTTTTTCGAATTCCTCGCGCCAGATCGTCGCGGTTGCCATCGGCTGGCAGGTCTATGAACTGACGGGCAGCGCCTTCCATCTCGGCATGGTCGGACTCGTGAGCTTCCTGCCTACGGCGCTGCTCACGTTCGCGGCTGGCCATGCCGCCGACCGCTTCGACCGCAAGCGCGTGGTCCAGTGCTGCCAGTGGATCGAGGGCCTGACCGCGGCCTGGCTGGCCTGGGCGAGCCTCGCCGGCTTCATCGATGTCTATGCGATTTACACCGCTTCGGCGCTGTTCGGGGCGGCCAGTGCGTTCGACAGACCGGCCGCGGCGGCGATGCTGCCGGCCGTCGTGCCGGAACACATGCTGCAGCAGGGTACGGCCGTATCAAGCGGCGCCATCCAGATCGCGTCGATCGCGGGACCGGCTCTCGGTGGCCTGATGTACGGCCTCTCTCCCGGCGCAACCTATGCGCTCACGGCGGTCTTCTGGCTGGCCTCGGGTTTCCTCAACGGCACGATCAGGCTGGTGCGGCATGCGCGCTCCACGGAAGCGCCGGGCTGGAGCACGCTCTTCGCCGGCGTTTCGTTCGTGCGCGGCAACCGGGACCTGCTGGGCGTGATTTCTTTGGACCTTTTTGCCGTGCTTCTGGGCGGCGCGACGGCCCTGCTGCCCATCTACGCGAGCGACATCCTGCACACCGGTCCGCTGGGGTTGGGCGTCCTCAGGGCCGCACCGGCCATCGGTGCCCTGGCCATGACGGTACTGATCGCGAGACGTCCGATTCTGAGCCGTGCAGGGACGCGGATGTTCCAGGCCGTCATCCTGTTCGGGATCTTCACGATCGTCTTCGCGCTGTCGACGAGCTACTGGTTGTCGCTGGCGTCGCTCGTGCTGATGGGCGCTGCGGATACCGTGAGCGTCGTCGTCCGACTTTCGTTCGTGCAGCTCGCGACGCCGGACGAGATGCGCGGCCGGGTCAGCGCGGTGAATTTCCTGTTCATCAACGCGTCGAACGAACTGGGCGAGTTCGAGAGCGGCGTGACCGCGGCCCTCTTCGGGACGGTGCCGGCTGCGCTGCTCGGGGGGATCGGTACGGTGGCCGTCGCGCTCCTCTGGATGAAGCTGTTCCCGTCGCTGCGCCGACTCGAGCGTCTGGGTTAGCGGACGACGGCAAGCCGTCAGCGGTATCCGGCGAAGAATGCGACGACGTCGGCAAGCAGCAGGTCGGGCGCTTCCAGTGCCGCGAAGTGTCCTCCACGTGGCATGTCGGTCCAGTGCCTGACATCGTAAAGCTGTTCCACCCAGGGCCGGGGCGACAGGTAGGGTTCCTTCGGGAACGCCGCAACGCCGGTAGGGATGTCCACGCGAGGTCCGGCCCAGATGTCGTCGTGCTCGAGCGCGGTCTCGAGATAGATGCGGGTCGCGCTGGCGATGCTGTTGGGCGCCCAGTAGAACATGAGGTTCGTCAGCAGGCTGTCCCGGTCGAAGGCGCGTTCGACATCGCCGCTGCAGTCCGACCAGCTGCGGAACTTTTCGATGATCCATGCCGCGAGGCCGACCGGTGAGTCGGACAGTCCCGTCGTGAGCGTGTCGGCGCGGGTGTTCTGGAGGTGCAGGTATCCCGTGATGTCGAAGGCACGGGCAGCGGCCTCGGCATTCGGCGGCGTGCCGGCCGGCGGCGGTGCGAAGGCCATGTTCACGTGCAGCGCGATGACGTTCGCAGCATGGTTGCGGGCAATGCGACGGCCGAGGAT
This sequence comes from Pseudomonadota bacterium, assembly GCA_041168985.1. GTDB lineage: Bacteria > Pseudomonadota > Gammaproteobacteria > Steroidobacterales > Steroidobacteraceae > ZC4RG30. Next base: position 2,147 of record JBEEKA010000124.1, read on the forward strand.
CGTGCCCCAGTCACCGCCCTGGATGGCGTAACGGGGGTAACCCAGGGCTCGCGTCATCAGTGCATCGAGCGCGGCGGCGATGCGATTGGCACCCCAGCCCGCCTGGCTGGGCTTTCCGCCGAAACCGAAACCCGGCAGGGACGGCAGCACCACGTCGAAGCCGGCTTCGGACAGCGGCCGGGCGAGGTGCAGGAATTCGACCATCGAGCCGGGCCAGCCATGCAGCAGGAGCAGCGGCATCGGATCCGGGCCCATGCCGTGAAGGTGGATGAAATGCAGGTCCACGCCATCGACCGGCGCGATGAATTGCGGAAAGGCGTTGAGCGCCGATTCATGGTGGCGCCAGTCGTAGCCGTCCTTCCAGTAACTGCAGAGATCCCGCAGGTAATCGAGGTCCGCGCCCTGTCGCCAGCCTGTCCCCTCCAGGGCACTGGGCCAGCGCGCTCGGGACAGTCGCTCCCGCAGATCCTGGAGTACGGACTCCGGTACCTCTATGCGGAAGGGGCGGATGCTCATGGCTGGATACCCATCGTCCGATGGAGGAAGGCGACGACACGTGCAGCCGGCTCGCCCCGGAAGAACGGAGCGCTGTCATGCCCGACTCCGTGCAGGACGAAGGTGCCGGCCTCGCGTCCGACGCGCGCGTAGGCGCCCTCCAGTTCATGCAACTGGTTGATGGGCATTTGGCGATCCTGATCGCCGTGGAGCAGCAGCAACGGAGGATCCGCCGCGTCCACGTGGAATACCGGGCTCGCGAGCCGCGCGAGTTCGGGCCGATTGTCCGGGCTATCCCCCAGCAGGCGCTTCAGGGCGGGTTCGCGAACGCCGAGTCCGAAAGGCGTCGATTGCGACAGGATGGTCGTGAGGTTGCTGGCGCCATACCAACTGACGATGGCCTGAACCGTGGAAGACGTGCCCATGTCCTGGCCTTCCTCTCCCTCCAGCGCCGGGACGCCGGCCGTCACGCCGACCAGTGCCGCAAGGTGGCCGCCCGACGACGCGCCGGCGACGGCGATGCGGTCAGCGCGAAAGCCGTACCGGCCCGCCGATGCTCGCAGGTAGCGGATCGCCGCCTTGATGTCGTGGACGTTGGCCGGGAAGGGCGCGACGTCGGTCGAGCGGAAATCGAGGCTTGCGACAGCGAAACCGTTCTCGACGAGGAACTCGGGATAGGAGGATTTGTCGCCCGCACTCCAGGCGCCGCCGTGTACGTAGACGACCAGCGGTGGCTGCGTCACCCCGTGCGGCAGGTGAAGGTCCAGGGCCAGTGGCTTGCCCGAGACCGTTGCGTAAGGGATATCGCGAAGCGACTCGACCGCCGCAGCATCGGCCCGGGCCAGCGGCCACACCAGCAGGAGCAGCGCGCAGGCCCGGCGGATCATGTGGCGGGTTCCATGCCCTGACGCTGTTTGGCCGCGGCCGCCGCAGGCGTGTTCAGGAAATCGAGCAGTGCCCGTGAGCCGGCCGTGTCGCCGCTGGCAACGATGCCGCCTGAAAATATCGTGAGAGTCTGGATGGCCGGTGGCAGGGGACCGAGCACCGTGATGCCTTCGAGGTGCATGAGTTCCGACAGCTGCTGGAAGCCGAGTTCCACCTTGCCTTCGGCCACCAGTGTTCCGACCGGAATGCCGGGCGGCGGCACGACGATACGCGGCTTGACCGAGTCGAGAATGCCCCAGCGCGCGAACAGCTTTTCGAGGTACACGCCGCTGGGTCCGGTGGAAAAGCTCAGCGAGCGCGCGGCGATGACCGCCTGCTTCACGGCGTCTTCGCTGCCGACGTCCGGTCGCGGCGCGTCGCGGCGCACGGCCATGGCGACGCCCGACTTCACGAGATCCGTCCGGCTGCCGGCAAGGACCTTGCCGTCGGCGATGAGCTTGTCGATGGCCGTGTCGGCCAGAACGACGATATCCGCAGTCTCGCCTGCAGCGATGCGTTTGGCGACGTCGACGCCCCCGGCCGCTTCCGTCAGGACGGAGACGCCGGTTTGGGATTGGTACTGGTCGCAGAGTTCGCGGAGCAGTTCCCGCGTAGCCATGGAGGAAATCAATTTCAGGGGGCGCGTGTTCATGACGCAAGAATACGACCCGCGCCGTGAAAGCGGGAGTGCCGATGCTTTCCTGTTTATAGTGGAGGGACAGCAGTGCGACTACGGCACGGCGGGGGTGTCCATGCGTTCGATGATCTTCGTGATGGGCGGTCTGTTGATGCAGGCCGTACTGCCTTCGGCGGGAGCCGCGGAGGCCGCCTGCGGCAAGTCCTGCATGGAAGGCATTGCCGATCGCTACCGGGCCGCCTACGTCCGCCACGACCCCACCGGGTTGCCGCTGTCGAAGCAGGTCCGATTCACCGAGAACGGCGTCGTGCTGAAGTTCCCGGATGGCACCTGGGACACGGTGACGAAGGAGGTCGGTCCGGCGCTGACGCTCTCCGACCCGAAGACCGGCAACGTGGGGATCTACACGGCGTTCGTGCAGAGCCATGACACCGAAGGCTATCTCGCGGTCCGTCTGCGGATCGTGAAGGGCCGGATCACGGAGATCGAACACATCGTGTCGACGCGACGGAACCTGTCGGCCCCGCCTACGCCGATCGGACCTCACTCGGATTACCAGCCGGACTTCAATTTCGTGAAGGTCGTGGAGGCGTCGAAGCGGCTCCCGCGGGAACAACTGGTGCCTTTCGCGGACGGATACTTTTCCACGCTGCAACAGAATGACGGCAGCATCCGGGGTACGGCCTTTTCCCCCGAAGCCAGCCGGATCGAGAACGGCAAGCGGTTCCCGCAGATCGAGAAAGGCTTCAAGAGCGGTTACTACCGTTTCAACGAGCGGGTGCGGGACCGGGATTTCTTCCTGGTCGACGAAGAGCGCCAGGTCGTGATGGCCCGGGGCTTCATCGACCACAAGGGCGTGCTGGACGAGTACACGCTGACCGACGGTTCGAAGCAGAAGTCCGTGTACCGCGAGCCCCACTCCTGGGCCTTCCTCGAGATGTTCAAGGTCGAGGACCGGCGGATCACGGCCGTACAGGCCGTGTTCCTCGGTGTGCCGTATTACATGCCGCCGCCATGGCCGGCCGGTACCAGGCGCTGACCGGAGCGGGGCGCCGGCCGCATGCTGCGGCCGGGCCGCCGTCGGGGGCGGTCCTGCCGACGCAGGCCCTGCAGTGCGGTGAATGAGACGGCGCAGATCAGGGCGATCGTGCAAAGACCGTGGAAAATGGCGATCGAGAGAATGATGTCCATCATGAGTCAGTCCTCCATGTAGGGCGTCGCACGTCGTGCGATCACCGCATCCCCCGCAAGGAGAAGTCTGCAGGTCCCTGATGACGCTTTGATGTCGGACGATCAGTCCGCGCTATCCTCCCGGAGACGCTGCAAATTGCGGCCGAACGCCAAGCAAGGGGGATCGATGAACGACAAGGACACGACGCGACGCACTTTCCTGACGGGTGCAGCCACGGCGCTGGTGGTGCCGACCGCCATGGCGGCGACCGCTGCGGCGCCAGTTTCGGCCTGCGGCGGACTCACGCGCGAGCAGTACCTCGAATATGTCGAGCTGTTCAACAACAACGACCCGCGCTTCATCAAGTATTACCACGACGACGTGGAGTTCGAGCTCGCCAACGCGAAGATCAAGGGCGCGCAGGCGATACGCGACTTTTACGCCGAGGTGAAGGCGCACATCAGGGAGACCGTGACGCTGACGCATTTCGTGTCGGATGCCACGGGCGTCGCGGCCGAGATTCCGACGGAGTTCCGCGTCATCAAGGATTGGGAAAACGGCTATTTCGGCCGACCGCTCAAGGTCGGCATGGTGATGCGCGTCGTCAGCCTGGGCATGTACTGGGTGCGCGATGGCCGGTTCACCCGCATCAAGGCCGCGCGGCTGGCGCTGATCAACGACTGGCGGATGGAATAGCCGGTCGCTAGGATTAGGGCGTTGGCTGGTCATCCCGAGGGGATGGAAATGCGCCGCGCGCTTTCTGGCGCCATCGCGATGGTTTCCGTTGCCGCGACAGCCGTTGGTCCAACGATCGTCCACGCGGCGGATGGCCTGCAGCTGGAAGAAGTGGTCCTGACGGCTTCGCGCATCCCGCTGGCCAATGGCATGACTTCCCCGACGCCGGTTGCCTCGCTGTCCGCGCTGGAGCTGGCCGCCATGTCCCCGGGCACGGTCATGGACGCCATGGCGCAGTTGCCCCAGTTCTATGGCAATTCGTCCGTCGCCAATTTCAATTACGCGAGCAACACCTTCCTGACGTCATCGGGCGGTGGCAGCCTGAACCTGAGGGGTATCGGCGCCAAACGGACCCTCACGCTGCTGGACGGGCGACGGGTCGTGCCGTCGACGATCTATGGCGGCCCGGACGTGAACCTCTTTCCGGAAGCCGTCCTGAAAAGCGTGGAAACCGTGACTGGAGGTGCCAGCGCTGCATACGGCACCGACGCGGTGGCCGGCGTCGCCAACTTCATCCTGGATACGCGATTCGAAGGGGTCCGGGGCGGCATGCAACTGGGCCGCAGCAGCCGGTCCGATGGCGCAAGCGCCAAGTTCTCGCTCGCGGTCGGACACCGGATCGGCGAGGGCAGGCACCTGCTCGCATCGGTCGAGCATTTCGGTCTCGACTCGATCGAGACCTGGCAGGGCAGGGACTGGTACCAGGGCTGGGGGCTCGTGCAGAACACGGCCGCGGGCGCAGGCGGCAGCCTGTCGAATCCGCGGTTCTTCAAGGCGCCCCATGTGGTTTCGACGGTCGCGTCGTATGACGGCATCATTACGGCGTGGAAGGCGCTGCCGGGATTCACCGTGCCCGACGGCTTCGTCCGCAGCATTTTTTCGGCAGATGGGCAACTGCTGCCCTTCCAGTACGGCAGTCCCTTCGCGACGACCGGCACGGCGACGCAGTCCGTGGCGAACGGCGGCAGCGGTACGGACCACAATTCCGACCGTCCCAACGTGCAGCCGGAAAACACGCGCACCAGTGCGTTCCTGTATGTGGAGCAGGAATTCGGCGAGGACTCGGCGGTGTACCTGCAGGGCATCTACGGCGAGCAGGTCATCAAGGCGACCAATACCGGCGGCATGTTCCAGGTCGGCGTGGGCCAGCCCATGACGATATTCCAGGACAACGCGTTCCTGCCGTCGGGCCTGCGCCAGTCCATGGTCGACAACCAGATCGCTTAGTTCTCCTTCGGTCGCGTCGGCACGGCGGCAGACCTCGCCGGTAACGCTTACGTTGCGCAAGACACGCGGACGATTTCGGGCACGACCGGCTTCAAGACCAATCTTCGCAATGGTCCGCTCAAGGACTGGGCCGTGCAGGGCTATTACCAGTTCGGTCGCACGGATCTCACCGCGGCACAGATCGGTGGCATCCGTCTCGACCGGATCTACCTCGCGCTGGACGCGGTCACCGACCCGGCCAGTGGGAAGATCGTTTGTCATGTCACGCTGGTCTCCGGTCAGTACCCGGACTGCGTGCCGTTGAACCTGTTCGGACGGGGCCAGGCGTCCCGCGCGGCGATCGACTGGGTCACCGGTTTCGACCCGGGAGTCCGCGTGACCACGACGCCGTATCTGCCCGGGCTGCCGCCCGGGCAGTACAGTTACGTCGGCGGTGAAAACAAGCGGCGCCTGATCGAACTGAAGCAGCACGTCGCGGAAGTGGTGGCGTCCGGCGAGGTCGCCCGCGGACTCGGTGCCGGGCCGCTGTCGATGGCGGTCGGTGCCCAGTACCGTAGCGAGAGTGGCGTGCAGAACGTGCAGGCCTCGCAGGGAAATCCCTCCGTCGATCCGAATGTCTTCCCGGTGTCCGCGGACAATGCCGCCCTCGGTATCCGCGGCGTGCCGGCGGGCGCGGCGAACAACTACGTGGAGTTCCAGTTCTCCAAGGTGCCGTTCATCCGCGGTGCTTACGAAGTCAAGGAAGCCTTCGTCGAGTTGCAGGCGCCGCTGCTGGTGGACCGGCCGCTGGCCCGAAGGCTCGGCTTGAATGCGGCAGCGCGGTGGGCGGAGTATGGCGGGAGCGGGGCGATCTGGTCCTACAAGGCCGGTCTCGACGATGCCGTGACGAACGAACTGCGCCTGCGGGGAACCTACTCTCGTGACGTGCGTGCGGCGAATCTCGGCGAACGCTTCGACCGGTCCGGCGGTACGACGAATCTCATCGATCGGGGAATGCCCGGTAATCCCGCGTATCCGATCACGATCGTCCAGGGCGGCAACCCGGAGGTGAAGCCGGAGCGGGCGGACACCTATACCGTGGGGGCCGTGTATCGACCGACGTGGCTGCAGGACCTCGACCTCTCCGTCGACTGGTTCGGAGGCGGCGAGCGATTCGGTTCAAGGCTGTTCGCGACCTGGCTGCGGGAAAATTCGACGACCAGCGCCGCCGGCGTCAAGACGGATCGCGCGGGCGAGACCGGCGACGCCGCGCTGCCGAAGTGGAAGCTGACCGCGAATCTGAATTACGCGCGGGGCGCGTTCAGCGCTGTCGTCCAGGGCCGCTACATCGATTCAGGTCTGCTGAGCGCGACCAACAATCGGAATGGCGTCTGGGACATCGCCGACAACACGGTGGGTTCCGCGACCTATGTCGATACCCGGGTCGCGTTCGACTTCCCGGTTTCACCGGGCACGGCCCAGGTCTACCTGAACGTCACCAACGTGTTCGACAGGGCGCCGCCTGTCGCGGCGTCCTATTCGGCGTGCTTCGCCGCACCGTCGCAGGTGAATACCAGCCTGTTCGACCAGATCGGTCGTCGGTACACGCTGGGGGTCAAGCTGACGCTCTGAGTCGGGCGCCGGAAAGTCAGTAGCGGTCCGGCGTGATGACGTGCGCGCTCGCGGAACCTTCCGGATAGGGCAGCATCGTCGCGTTCCACTGCGCCCAGGCCTGCTTCATGGCCGCGAAGCGCGCGGGCTCCGCCTTCGAGCGATCTGCCCGCTCATGTTCATCTTCGCCGAGGTTGAACAGCCATTCCTTCTTGCCGAGCTTGAGGTACTTCCAGTCTCCCTCGCGGAACGCAGCCTGCTCAGACGCCTTGTACCGCCAGAACAGCTGGCGTGGATGGGGCGCCGCCTTGCCCGTCACCACATCGAGGAGGTTCTGGCCGTCGGACGGGTAGGCCGGGTCCGGTGTGCCGCCAGCGGCAGCCAGCAGGGTGGGGACCCAGTCCATCGAGATGTTGACCTGCTCGCTGCGGCTGCCCGCCTTGATCCGTGCCGGCCACCGGACGAAGAACGGAACGCGGATGCCACCCTCCAAAAGTTCGGTCTTCTGCCCGGTGAAAGGCCAGACGTCCGAGAACCGTTCGCCGCCGTTGTCGCTGGTGAAGATCACGATCGTATTGCGGGCGGTGCCCGTCGCATCGAGCGCCTTCAAGACCCCGCCGATGGCCTTGTCCATCGCGAAGATCATCTTCCGGTAGGTGGCTAGGTTCCCGCCGTCGGGGTGCTGCAGTCCCTTGAGCGAATCCGAGACGGCGCTGTCTTCCGGACCCTCCCACGGCCAGTGGGGCGCGGTGAAGTGCAGGCTCATGAACAGCGGGACGTGGTCCTGCTTCGCCGCGTGGATTTCCGCTTCGGTGCGACGACCCAGCAGTTCGGTGATATAGCCGATGTCCTTCGAGGCCTCGTCGCCTTCCATCAGAGGGCTGCGATACGCGTCCACCTGGTTGTCGGGGCTGTGGCGGAAGTAGTCCGAGGCGCCTTTGACGATGCCGTAGAAGCGGTCGTATCCGGATTTCAGCGGGCCGAACTTCTCGCCCGCACCCATATGCCATTTGCCGACCAGCGCCGTGCGGTACCCCTGCCGGCGCAGCAGCGATGGCAGCGTCGGGTGCGGGGGCGGCAGGCCGATCTCCGTGTCAGAGACCAGCGGTTCCTGCAGGCCGACCTCGAGACGGTACTGATATCGGCCCGTGATCAGCCCCACGCGTGTCGCCGTGCACACGGAGGAGTTCGAATAGGATTGGCGCAGGAAGAGTCCTTCCTTCGCGATGCGGTCGATGTGGGGTGTCTTGCCGTCACGCAGGCCCGTGATGCCGGTGTCCGCGAAGCCGAGGTCGTCCGCCATGATCCAGACGATGTTCGGCCGGTCCCCGGAACCCTCGGCGCCGGCCATCGCAGGCAGGCTGGCCGCCACGCCGGTCGCGACGGCTGAGGTCAGCAGTTCGCGTCGGGACAGGGTTGTCTGGTCAGTCTTGCGCTGGCTCATTCCTTCTCCGTTATTGCGTGCAGTCGATCCATGGAACGGAGGCGACGGCGTGCCGAGACTGTACCGAAACGGTCTGCGCCGTTCGACATCCCGGCGCCGTCAGGCCGCGCACGCGCGCAGCGAAAAATGATGGCGCATGATGGGCTCCTCCCCCAAATGGACGAGCCCGAATGCTTACCCGGTTCCTCCGCACGTCCCGGCATGCGGCACTGGCTTGGCTGATCCTGGCCGGCCCGTGTTTCGCCGCCGTCGGGCCTGCAGCGGCCGTCTGTGCGACGCCTTCTGCGTCCGGTCTGGCGCGGCAGCGCCTGCAGGATGCGATGGCCCACGGCCGTTTCGTTGCCTACCAGCCCACGCAGATCCGCATCATCGACGGTCGGGCAAGTCGTGCCGACGACGCGGGCATCCGCGCGGACCTGAAGGTCCTGCGGGAGCATTTCGACAGTCTCGTGACCTATGGCAGCGCGAACGGGGCGGATCGCGTCGCCGATGTGGCCGCCGAACTTGGTTTCCGGGTCGTGGTGCTTGGAATCTGGGGCATCGACGACGAGGCCGAGATTCGGCTGGCGCTGGATGCCGCCGCACGGCAGCCGGCGCTGGTCGTGGGACTGTCGTTGGGCAATGAGCGTGTGCTGGCCGGCGAGACGGATTATGCGCGACTGGCCGAGCGCCTGAACCAGTTGCGGCGCCGGGCACCGAAACTGGCGCTTTCCACGACGGAGCCTTTCCATCTGTTCGAGCAGCCGGGCGCAGCGCCTTTGCTGGCGGCCGCGGATTTCCTGCTGGTGAACGCCCATCCCGTATTCCAGACCTGGTTCGCGCAAGCGGGGCCGGCGGACTGGGCTCGCTTCGTGGTCAACGTGACGCAGGACGTCGCTGCGCGGTTCTGTGGTCCGGTTCTGGTCAAGGAGACCGGCGTTCCCACGGCTCCGGAAACGATGGGCTTTACAGCGGCCCGTCAGGCCGCGTTCTTTCGCGTATTGCGCGAGGCCTTCCCCGCGACGGATCGAACGGCGTTTGCGTACTTCAGCGCTTTCGACGCGGCCTGGCGCGTGGCGGACTCCCATCCGACGGCGGGGCCGCAGCCGCAGGAAGGATCCTGGGGATTGTTCGAAGAGGGCCGCAGTCCGAAGCCCGCGGCGCTGGAATTGCCGGGGCTTTCACGCTGACACGTCGGTCGATCCGGCGGCGCGAGACTGGCGCAGCAGGTCCGGGCTCCCGAACCGCCACAGGACGTGATCCTCGCGCCCTGTGCGCTGGACAGCGTCGCGTTGCTCTCGCAGCCGGGCGCGAAATCGCAATGCGATCTCACGTTCTTCCGTGAGAATCCGGCGCAGCGCTGGTACTGACATACCCCGCAACAGCATCGAGGTGCGCGCGATGGTGTTCTACTGAAGCAGGGCGTCATCACGCTGGTTCTGATCCAACGCGCAGGCCGCGGAGGCGCAGGGCGTTCGTGATGACGGTGACCGAGGACAGCGCCATGGCGGCGCCGGCGAACATCGGCGACAACAGGATCCCGGTCCAGGGATAGAGCACGCCGGCCGCAATGGGGACCCCCAGGCCGTTGAACACGAGGCTGAAGAACAGGTTCTGCCGGATGTTGCGCAGGGTGGCTTCCGCCACGCGTCGCGCCCGCAGTATCGCGGCGATGTCACCGCCGAGCAGCGTGCAGCCCGCACTCTGTATGGCCACGTCCGTGCCGCTGCCCATCGCGAGCCCGATGTCCGCCGCGGCAAGCGCGGGCGCATCGTTGATGCCGTCGCCGGCCATGGCGACGCGATGGCCCTCGGCCTGAAGTCGGCGGACGACATCCTGCTTTTCCGCCGGCGAAAGTCCTGCGTACAGGCCATCCAGCCCGCCCAGCGATCCGGCGACATGCTGCGCCGTCCGGGCGTTGTCGCCGGTGGCCATGATGACCCGCAACCCCTGTCGGCGCAGTGCCGACACCGTCGCGGCCGCATCGGCGCGCAGGGGGTCCTGGATCGCGAGCAGGCCCGCCGGTTGCGAATCGACCGCCATGAACAGGACGATGCCGCCTTGCTCGCGATAAGCCGTAGCGCGTTGCTCCAGCAGGTCCGTTGAAACCTGGCCTGCTTCCAGCAGTCGATGGTTGCCGAGCAGCAGGCGATGGCCGGCGACCTGTCCGCTGACACCCTGTCCCGCGATGGATTCGAAGCCGCGCGCGAGGGCACGCGGTGCCTTGCGGTCCCGCGCAGCGGCGATGAGGGCGGCGGCCACGGGATGTTCGGAACCCCGCTCCAGCGCCGCAGCCCAGGAAAGCAGTTCCGTCGCGTCGAATCCCGCCAGCGGCTCGATCCGGTCCAGCAGGGGTTTGCCAACGGTCAACGTCCCGGTTTTGTCGATGATCAGCGTGTCGACCAGGGCAAGGGCCTGCAGGGCCGACGCGTCGCGGAACAGGACGCCGGCCCGTGCGGCGCGGCCCATGCCGACGCGGACTGACATCGGCACCGCGAGCCCCAGCGCGCAGGGGCAGGCGATGACCAGCACCGCCATCGCGTTCAGCAGCGCAAAGCCCAGCGCGTTGGGCTCTCCCAGCGTCAGCCAGATGACGAATGCGAGGGCCGCCATCGCGACGACGGCGGGCACGAACCAGGCCGACACGCGATCCGCGAGGTCCTGGATCGGCGCGCGACTGCGCTGCGCTTCGGCGACCCGCTGGGTGATGCGGGCAAGCGTGGCTTCGCCGCCGACGGCTTCGGCCACGATGACCAGCGAGCCTGATCCGTTCACCGTGCCACCGGTCACCCGGTTCCCGGGCAGCCGCGCCTGCGGCAGGGGCTCGCCGGTGAGCATCGATTCGTCCACGTGGCTTGATCCTTCCAGCACGCGTCCGTCAACGGGAACGCGCTCGCCGGGCCGCACGCGCAAGCGGTCCCCGACATGCATCTCGCTCAGGGGTACATCGGTTTCCGTGCCGTCGCTTCCGATGCGACGCGC
>JBEEKA010000125.1:0-8538 GCA_041168985.1 Pseudomonadota bacterium
ATACGCTGGCCAACAAGCCGAGCCTGGTCAGGTTCGTGCAGTTGAATGCTTCGGAGATGAATCTCTGGGGTGTCGATGCGGAGGCGAACTATCGGTTCAATATCGCCGACGGTCGCATGACCCTGCGTGGACTGGTCGGCTACCAGCCGCATTACGAGGTCCTAATCGCACCGGGCGTGCCGAAGCTGGACCTGGCGGGGTCGGCGTCCACGCAAGCCAGCGGCGGCGTGCCGAAGCTTCGCTTCACGATGATGGCGGACTACAGCATCGGCGACTGGACCGTGTCGGTGCAGGAGCGCTGGCGTCAGTCCCAGAAGTGGGACAACGACCCGAGCGTCGTCTATTCGATGCCGGACGTCGCGTCGGTCGCCTACACGGACCTGACCGTGGTCCGCAAGTTCGGCGAGGGCTCGCGATACCAGGCGTTCCTGTCCGTGCAGAACCTGTTGGACCGGCAGCCGCCGCTCTACATCGCACCGGGTTCGGCGGGCGTTCCGAGCTTCTCGTTCCCCGCGAACACGGGAGACGACATCATCGGTCGGTACATCACGGCCGGTATCCGGTTCAAGCTGTAACCGAGGGTTGAGCGCCAGGGATTGGCGCTGGGCCGGCTCCGTGTGCTTACCCCCGGCACACGGGGCCGCGTCCATAGGTGGAGCGGGAGACTCCTGCTGAGACCGGCTGGGCATGTCAGCCGCGGGTGGCCAGGGCATCACGACGGGTGATGTTCCAAATAATCGTTTTCCGATGGCGTGATGTGACTTAGGGTTGGAGGATTGGCCGTGCGTTACACGGCCGGCACCCGGTCGCGCGCGCGATTCACAAGAACATCCAAGGGGATCCCATGAAAGTCCGGTTCCACGTGCCTTCGCTCGTTGCCGTTTCGCTGATTGCAGCCTGCTCGGGCCAGTCGCCACCGCCGGCGGGTGTCACGCAGGCAATGATCACCAAGCCAGGTGACGGAGATTGGCTGAGCTACGGACGGGATTCGGCGGAGCAGCGGTTCTCTCCGCTCGCCCATATCGACGACGGGAATGTCTCCAAGCTGGGACTGGCCTGGTTCGCCGATCTGGACACCGCCCGGGGCCAGGAAGCAACCCCGCTGATGCATGACGGCACGCTGTACGTCTCTACGGCGTGGAGCATGGTGAAAGCCTACGACGCGAGAACCGGCGCGCTGAAGTGGTCCTACGATCCGAAGGTGCCACGCGAAACGCTGGTGCGCGCCTGCTGTGATGCGGTCAATCGCGGCGTCGCGCTTTATGGCGAACGACTCTTCGTCGGGACCCTCGATGGGCGCCTCGTCGCGCTGGACCAGAAGTCCGGCAAGGAAGTCTGGTCCACAGTCGTGGTGCCGAACCAGCAGGACTACACGATCACCGGTGCGCCCCGCGTGGCCAAGGGGCTCGTGCTGATCGGGAGTTCCGGGTCGGAGTACAAGGCGCGGGGATTCCTCGCCGCATACGATGCCGCCACCGGTACCGAAAAATGGCGTTTCCACACGGTGCCGGGGGAGCCGGCCAAGGGTTTCGAGAACGAGGCGATGGCGCGCGCTTCGAAGACCTGGTCCGGCGAGTGGTGGAAGTACGGTGGTGGCGGCACCGTCTGGGACTCCATCACCTACGATCCGGTGACCAACCTGGTGTTGTTCGGCACCGGAAATCCCGAGCCCTGGGCTCCCGGGGTGGTCGGTCGCGAGGGCGACAATCTCTACACGGCTTCCGTCGTCGCCGTGAATGCGGATACAGGCCAGTACGCCTGGCACTTCCAGGAAACGCCGCAGGACCGCTGGGACTACGACTCCAATGCGCAGATCACGATTGCGGAACTGAAGATCGGCGGCGAGCAGCGTCGGGTCGCGTTGCACGCGCCGAAGAACGGATTCTTCTATGTGCTCGACGCCAAGACCGGCCAGTTCATTTCCGCGGGACAGTTCGCGCCACAGAACTGGGCAACGGGTGTCGATCCGAAGACGGGCGTCGCAACGCTCAATCCCGACGCCCTCTACGACAAGAAGGGAACGCCGTTCGTCGGGCTGCCGGGCGCCGTTGGCGCACACAGTTGGCAGGCGATGAGCTTCAGCCCGAGGACCGGCTTGGTCTACATCCCGGCCAACCTCGCGGGTTTCCCCTATGTGGTGGCGAAGGACTGGAAGCCGTCGGACATTGGCTACCAGACGGCACAGGATCCCGGCGTCGTATCGATGCCGGCGGACAAGGCGGTCCGAGCCAACGTCCTGGGCGGCACAGTCGGTGCGCTGATCGCCTGGGACCCCGTGGCCCAGAAAGAGGTCTGGCGCGTCAATTACCAGGGTCCTTGGAATGGCGGTGCACTGGCAACCGCGGGTAACCTGGTCTTCCAGGGCAATGCCGCCGGTGAATTCACCGCCTTCAAGGCAGACAAGGGCGAGAAGCTCTGGTCGGTCCCTGTCCAGTCGGGCGTGATCGCCGCACCCATTTCGTACTCCCTCGATGGCGAACAGTACGTCGCCGTGATGGCGGGTTGGGGCGGCGTGTGGGATGTCGCCACGGGCGTGCTCCACAACAAGAGCGGTGGCGCGAGGAACATCAGCCGGCTGCTCGTGTTCAAGCTCGGCGGGACGGCGGCGCTTCCGGCACCGCCGCCGCTGCAGGCGCTGCCGCTGGACCCGCCGGCATTCAAGGGCAAGCCCGAGCAGGTCGCGCAGGGAAAGACCTTGTATGGCCGCTATTGCTTCCCCTGCCACGGTGACGCGGCGATTTCCGGCGCGCTGAACCCCGACCTGCGTCGTTCCACGATGCTGAACGATCTCGCCGCCATGAAAACCGTCGTACTCGATGGCGTGCTGAGCCACAAGGGCATGGCGTCCTTCAAGGCCGCGCTGAATGCGGACGACGTCGAGTCGATCCGCCAGTACGTGATCAAGCGCGCGAACGAGGACAAGGCGCTGGGAGACAAATAGCGGACAAGGGACGGAGGGTCGGTTTCGCCCCTCCGTCCGATCAGTCCGCCGAGTACCCCGTCAGTTCGCGGCGCAGCTGAAATGCAGCGCCGCGGCTTGCTTGAGGGTCCGTCGGGCCGCGTCGGGGAGGATGACGCCGTCCCGGACGTTCGCTTCCACGGCAACACGTACCCGCTTCCGGTACCCGGCTTCGCTCCCGTAGGCCTGGCACAGTTGGGGGGGCGTGAAGTCGGTGTGGGAGCCGGCGAGCATGCAAGGACCCACGGCGTTCATGCCGACATTCCCGGCGATCGGGGCTTCGAAGGCAGCCGTGCGGATTCCGCCGATGGCCCGGCCCTGGGCATCTCGGGCTACCTTGTTCTTCGCATCGACGACGAGCCTCGGCAACGCGGGTGGCGCGGCCCCGCCCGAGATCCAAGCGTTCAATGCCTTCAATGCCGCGTTCATGACGTCCGCATTGGGCACGCGGCTCCATACCGATACGGGGGTGCAGCTGCCCGTGCCCAGCACGAAACCCGTGACGCCGACCGGTTCGCCAGATTTGGATTTCAATGCGCCGGTGCGGCGAACGAGGGGGTCGAGGTAATCATCGATTTCCGCAAGCGAGTTGTGCGAGGCGCCGGCGATTTCCCACCAACGCTGGTTTTCCGTATCGGGTCCGGGACCGCCGATGAAATCGGTCATGAATTCGGTGCCGACACTGACGATCTTCGCCGGGATGTCCGTGCGCAGCGGAAAGGGGCCACCCCGGTCATAGAGCAGGAACCCGTCGTATACCCGGTGCAGGGGCTGGATGCTGTTGATGTAGTAGCTCAGCCGGAACGACGACTGGGACTGGCCTGCTGCGATGACGTGTTTCACCGGCAAGCCGCCCAGAAGCGGCGAGGCCGGGTCCCGCACGGTGGAGCCGGCCTGCGAGAAGATGTCCCACCCGAGCACGTCGCCGGGTGAAGGGGCGCTCAAGCTGGGCGGATCGATGTCCTTTCCGTCGGCGGGGTCCACGTTCGATGCACTGGCATCCAGCATCCCGTAACGGTCCGGGTTCCAGCGCTTCAGGGCGTCGATGCCGACGTGCTGCACGCTGACGCCCACCCAGGCGTAGCCCTCGCGCAGCAGCACGTCGCGCGTCGCCGCGTACAGGAAGTCGATGTCCTGGCCGGCCGATACATTGAGCCACTCCACGACCACGGTGCCGTTGAACCGACGCGTCCTGGCGGGCCTCCGGACCAGCGCACGAGTGACGTAGGCGTGACCGGTGTCGATGACGCGCGCATCCGCCTGCGGGTCCGTGATCCGATACCTGTTTGCGCGGCCTCGCAGCAGGAATTCTTCCTCGACATATCCTTTCACGGGGGTCAGGTCGAGGCTGGCCCCGAAGGCGTTGCCCGAAGCGCGCAGTGGCGCAACCGTCACAGGGTTTGCAAGTGGGCTGCGATCCACGGATCCGGCCTCCGGTCCCGCTGCGACGAGAGACAGTACGAGCGAAACGGTCAGGGCGGTGCGCATTGGGGGGTGTTTCATGTCGCCACGGTACCCGCCCGACCGGGGAATGGCATATCACCGGCCATGATGGGCAACCTTTTCGCGTAAGCATTTTCGCCGGATGCGCCCTGTCGGATCATCCCCGCAGGAGCAGCCGGTCACGCGGGCGAACAAGTCCTGAAATCATGGATCCGGGGGGGCGATGACTGTCGACGCGTCCGAGGCACTTGCCCTGGCACGGAACGCCGTGCAGTCGGCGTATTCCGCGTTGGCCCTCAGTATTCCACTGGTTGCACTGGGCATCGCCACGACAGGTTCCATCTATTTTCTGGCGGCGGTGCGAACGAAGTCCGGCGGCGGATCATGGGCTGCCTGGCTTCGCTACCTGTTTCCCCGGGAGCACTACACCTCGGTATCCGCACGCGTTGACATCCTTGTCTGGCTGGTCAGCGGGCTGGTCATCATTCCTGTCTACGAGGCCTGCGTCGCCCTCTCGGGCCTGCTTCTCGGGGGCAGTGTGGATGCCCTCCTGACCGAGGCCTTCGGACCCGCCGCCAGGACGAGCTGGCCCGTCTGGTGCATCGTCGCCCTGCAGTTCCTGGGCTTCCACTTCGGGTTCGGCGCAGGGCAGTACGGGGGGCATCTGGCGTTCCACAAGGTCCCTGCGTTGTGGGCATTGCACAGGGCGCACCACTCGGCGGAGTCGCCGAACCTGTTCGCCTTCCTGAGAACCCACCCCCTCGAGATCTTCCTCAACGGCGCGTTGCGGGTCCTTGGCGGCGCCATCGGCGTGGGGCTGGTCGGGCACATCACCGGAACTCGCCTTCTGCCCGAGGCGTCGGCTGCGATACTGGCATACAACGTGTTCACGGTACTGACGGGCTTTCGGTCGCTGGACCACAGCCACATTCCAGTGCGCTACGGCAAGGTGCTCGATGTGCTCATCGGCTCACCGATCATGCACCAGGTCCATCACAGCGCCGAGCCGGCGCACCGTGACGTCAACCTTGCGGGCGCGGGGTACCTCTACGACTGGATCTTTGGAACCCTCTACATCCCGCGGCGTGGCGAAGTCTGGCGCTGGGGCCTGAACGAAGAGGAGCGTGGAGACAATAACCCGCACAATTCTTTGGCGGGCTTCTTCATCGAGCCGGTCAGGAACATGTGGCGGGAACTCGGGAGGCCATTCAATGCCCGGCGCTGAACCGCGTGGGATCCGGCGCCGTACCGGATGCGGTTCGGCGCGCTACTCGAGGCGTAGCAGCGCAAGCGCCTCCGCGGAAGGTGCAGGCCTGATCGTGCGGCGGGTGATCTGCCATCGACCGGCGCGAAACTCGAATTCCCACCGGTTTGCCGTCAGGCGCCAGGTGACCCACCGGCCGGGCGATTCCTTGCCCGGCGGTTCGTACGACATGATCTGCAGGTACCCGACGGCGATCGCCCGGGACCCCGTGACGCGAACCTGAGGTTGGGCCGCCACATGCGCCATCCCCTCGGTCCTCAGCGTCGAGTGATAGGCGTCGGTGATGATGCCGACGATCGCGTCCCGCCCACGTATCTCGCCCGCACCCCCGCCACCGTCCATGACGGCATCTTCCGCATACAGCGTGGCCTGGTACGCCGACGCGGCCGTGTCGGCGCTCAAGGCGCTGCCAGCAAGGAGATTCTGGATGGCAACCATATCGGCCAATTCCCGTGCCATCGATGCGCCGTCCTGGAACGTCCTTGCCGACGGTGCATGGGCTCTTGCGGAGGCTGCCGTAACCGCCGACACGGTTCCGACCAGAACTTCTCTTCTTTTCATGGGGCGATTCTCCGGAAGGTGCCTGTGAATTCTAAGGCACGGTCGACGGTTCCAGCGCCAGCGCCTTCCCGGCGGGGATAGCCATGTCGCTGCGTGTCTACATTGCGATTTGCCCGCTCCTGGTCGCTGCGATGCCCCTGCAGTCGCGCGCCGTCGAGCGATCTTCCCCTGTCGCCGGCGAAGCCGCCGTCCTCGCGAGTCGGAAATCGGTGCTTGCACTGGAACACCAGCTTCTGCAGGCCCGTGTCAGCGCGGACCCTTCGATCCACGAGGCCGGATTCGCCCCGGAGGGGATCTACATGCACAGTTCCGGCCGCGTCCAGGGCAAGGCAGAGGTCCTGAAGATGGTCGCGGAGCGACCGTGGGTCAGTTGGTCTAAAACCGGGCAGCAGGTGCAGATCTTCGGTGACACGGCAGTCACGCATTCGCTGCTTTCGGTCAGACTGACCGACGGCCGAACCGAGACGGTGCGTGCGACCGGTGTCTATGTAAACCAGTCCGGCGGCTGGCGCCAGGTTTCATGGCAGTCCTCGGCAGGGCAGTTCACCGGCCCCACTCCGGCTTCCGGCAACTAGTGCGTCAAGAGACCTGCATGCGCAAGACCGTCGCTTTCCTGCTGTCGATTGCCGTCGCGTACGGCATGGTAATCCCCCCGGCGAATGCTGCGCGGGACGCTGCCATTCAGGCGGAACAGGCCGTCGTAGGCCTGGAAACTCAGTTCCTTCAGTCGCGCGTGACCTGCGGCAAGGCGTCCATCCGGTCAATCTTCGCCGCCGAAGGGGTCTTCATCAGCCAGGCCGGCGAGGTGCGCACTCGCTCGGAGCTGGAAGCCGAAGTGGAGAGTGGATCCTGTTGGCTGGCGTTCGAGAGGACGGAGGGCACGATCAGCCTCTATCGTGATTCGGCGGTTACGCACGCCGTGGTACGCATCACGCTCGGCGGCGGCGTGGTCAACCGGGTGAGAACGACGGGCGTTTTCGTCAAACAGGCTGGAGGCTGGCGCATCGCCTCCTGGCAATCCACGCCTCTCATGCCGATGAATGGGATGGCTGCTCCGGGAACGGCGCCTGCCGCATCGTCCGTCGAGGTGCGAGGCAGCTTTTCCGGTCCCAAAGGAGCCGCCACCTCGGTCTTGTCCAAGGATGCCGATGGAGAGTGGTCCGGCAGTTCCGAAGCGTTGCGTCCGGATATGTATTCCTACAATTTCTACGTGGATGGCGTCCCGGTACTGGATCCCGGCAACTCACACACGAAACGCGACAGCGCGGAAATCGCCAACACCTTCATCGTGCCCGGACCAATATCGGATCTGTACGCGGTCAGGTCGGTCGCCCACGGATCCTTGGTCGCGACCTGGTACGGGTCTCCCAGGATCGGCAAGGTCCGGCGCGTCCTGGTGTATACGCCTCCAGGCTACGAAGGCAGCCGCCATCGGTACCCCGTCCTTTACCTGCTGCACGGTGGCATGGGCGA
Source organism: Pseudomonadota bacterium (assembly GCA_041168985.1). Lineage (GTDB taxonomy): Bacteria > Pseudomonadota > Gammaproteobacteria > Steroidobacterales > Steroidobacteraceae > ZC4RG30. The sequence continues at coordinate 7,701 of JBEEKA010000125.1, forward strand.
CGAGGATTCCTGGCTGGGAAACGGCCGGGCACCCCAGATTCTCGACAACCTCATGGCGGCCGGAAAGGTCCAGCCTATGATCGTGGTCTTTCCCAACGTGAATGCCACGCAGACGGCGTCACAGGACTACACGCAGGAGGCCGAGCCGCAAGGTTCATTCTTCAACATGGATTTTCCGGACAGTCTCGTGACGGATCTTGTACCGTTCATCGACAGGACATTCAGGACCCGCAATGAAAGCGCGAGCCGCGCAGTCGCAGGGCTTTCCATGGGCGGTGCCCATGCCTTATGGGCGGCATTCCGTCATGTCGGCACCTTCGGCTGGGTCGAAAGCATGAGCGGTGGCTACATGATCCTGCCGGGCCTCGGCGCCGAGGATTCAGTGTCCGCCGATCCGAAGGTTCCTGCACTGTACCGATTGCCGATGGCGATAGACGGCAACAGGGTTGCCACCGTTCTTCCTGGACTCACCCCCGATGCGGTCGGCGGCATGCAACTGCTGGCGCTCGTGGCGGGTGAGGGCGACCATCTGCTTCCCCAGCAGCGCACGCTCCAGTCGGTGTTCGCGAAAATGGGCGTAAGAGCCGAAGTTTCCGAAGTGCCCGGCTATGCGCATGAGTGGACTTTCTGGCGGAAGGAGCTGGTTGAGTTGCTTCCGCGGCTCTTTCGTCCTGCCATGACCGGAAGTCGTCGCGAATGAACGATGGTGTCACCTGCCTGGGTCGATCCGGACGGCTGTAGGCAGGAAATCCTTGAATTTCATTGCGGTCCCTGGAGTGGACCGTCGTATTGAACAACAGATGGCATGAATTGCGGAGTTATCGTGAACACAGTCTAC
>JBEEKA010000126.1:0-8179 GCA_041168985.1 Pseudomonadota bacterium
GGCCGCCTGCGGGAGGCCTGCCAGACCGATGTCGATGGCACGTCGATCGACACGATGGAAACCGTTGCGGGCCAGCTGGGACTGGTCGCCGAACAGAAGATGATTCCGCAGGACCACCTGCTGCTGGACTCGTCGAGGTCGCTGCCCGCCGTCGTCGTGGTCCGAGGCGCCGACATCAGCACCCACTTCGTCGTGGTCTGGCGCCGAATCGGCGCCTGGCTGCAGGTCATGGACCCGGCGGTCGGCCGCCGCTGGGTGCGTGCATCCAAGTTCCTCGACGACGTGTTCGACCATGAGATGTCGGTGCCCCGGCAGGACTGGGCGGACTGGGCAAGGACCGACGAATTCATCCAGCCCCTCCGCGAACGCCTGGCCGCGATCGGTGCCACCGACGCCGATGCGGATCGACTGGTTCGCGAAGCCGATGCGTATCCCGGCTGGTATGGATTCGGCACGCTCGATGCCTGCCTTCGCATGGTCCGGTCGGTGGTGGCGGCGGGAGGCCTGGAACGGGGCGGGGCCGCGGTTGCGCTGCTGTCGAGCCTGATCGCGCGAACCCTCGACTCCGAGAACGACATCTTCGCGCTGATCCCGCCGGACTACTGGAGCGTCTCGCCCGATCCGGCCAGTCGCGAGCTGGGCGCACCGCACCTTCTGCTTCGTGGTGTCGTTCTGGTGCGCGTAACGGGGCGCAGCGAGGGTGCACCGGCGCCCACGTCACCCGAGCTCGTCGCGGCGCTGAAAGAACCTTCGCCGACGCCGCTGCGGGAATTCTGGAAGCTGCTGCGCGCCGACGGGCAGATCGCGCCGCTGGCCCTGCTCGGTGCCGTGCTCGTCGCGGCGGGCGCCGTTCTGCTGGAGACGCTGCTGTTCCGCGGGATCTTCGAGGTGTCGGAGGACCTGCATCTGCCGGGCCAGCGCCTGCTGGCCGTCGTTGGCCTGCTGGTTTTCGTCGCGACGCTGATGCTGGTGCGCATCCCCATCCTCACCGAAGTCCTGCGCTTCGGGCGCCACGTCGAGGTCCGGCTCCGCATGGCACTGCTGAAGAAGCTGCCGAACCTCCCGGACCGCTATTTCCAGAGCCGACCGGTATCGGACATGGCCGAGCGCAGCCATGGCATCCATGCCACGCGCGTCGGCCCGGGCCTCGCGCTTTCCGCGTGCCAGGGCAGCTTCGAACTGTTGCTGACGTTTGCCGGCGTCGTGTGGATCGATCCCCCCGGTTTCTGGCTCGCACTGCTGATCGTCGCGCTGGCCATGGCGCTGCCGCTGATCGCGCAGCCGATGCTCACCGAACGGGACCTGCGCGTCCGGAACCATGCCGGTGCAATGGGCAGTTTCTATCTCGATGCCATGCTGGGTCTTGCCGCCGTGCGTACCCATCGCGCCGAAGCGGCGGTCCGTCGCCAGCATGAAGGCCTGCTGTCCGAGTGGGCGCGGGCCGCACGCAGCCAGATCCGCATGGCGCTGGCGCTTGAAGGCCTGCAGTCGCTGCTGGGTGTCGCGTTGTGCGGAATCCTGCTGATGCGGCATTTCACCAAGGCCGGAGGCGTGTCCGGCGCTGACCTGCTGCTCGTCTACTGGACCCTCAAGCTGCCTGCGCTGGGCGCGCAGCTGGCAGGACTGGCGCGGCAGATCCCGGCACAGCGGAATGTCCTGCTGCGACTCATGGAGCCCCTGACAGCACCCCAGGACATGGACGAGGAGAGCCTGCGCCAGACCCGCGACGCCCAGCCGGTCGCCGGGAAGGGGGGCGTCAGCATCGTCCTGCGCGACGCCCGCGTCGTGGCCGGCGGACACACGATCCTGCAGGACGTCGACCTGACCATCGCGCCGGGCGAGCACGTGGCCATCGTCGGGCCCTCGGGCGCCGGAAAGTCCACGCTCGTGGGCCTGTTGCTGGGCTGGCACCGGCTTGCCTCCGGCCGCCTGCGCGTCGATGGCCGCGCGCTCGATGCATCGTCACAGCAGTCGCTTCGCCGCCGCACGGCATGGGTGGACCCGGGCGTGCAGCTCTGGAACCGCAGCTTCCTCGACAACATTCGCTATGGGTCCGGCGAGGACTCGCTTGGCCGCGTGGGTGATGTGCTTCAAGCGGCCAGCCTGCAGAAGGTGCTGGCCAAACTGCCTGCCGGTCTGCAGACCGTGCTGGGAGAAGGCGGTGCGCTGCTTTCCGGCGGTGAAGGGCAGAGGGTCCGGCTTGCCCGCGCATTCCTGCAGGAGGGCGTGCAGCTCGCCTTGCTGGACGAGCCTTTCCGGGGACTCGATCGCCGGCAGCGTGGCGAACTGCTCGGGGAAGCCCGCAAATGGTGGCGCGATGCGACGCTTGTCTGCGTGACGCATGACGTCGGCGAAACGCTGGGCTTCGATCGCGTGCTGGTCGTGGAGAATGGCCGCATCGTCGAGGACGGCGTGCCCGCCGAGCTCGTCATGCGCCCGTCGCGTTACCGGGACCTGCAGCAGGCCGAGGAACGGCTTCGCCGCCAGCTCTGGGCCAGCGACCGCTGGCGCCATGTCAGCGTGCGGGATGGTCTTGCGCAGGAGGCCGGCTGATGGCCGTCGCCGACCTGTCCTGGCCGCTCGAGCGGCTCGGTGAGGGCATCGAGGAACTGGCGCGGCGGGCAGGCCTCCGCCCCCGGGTCCGGGATCCGCAGGATTTCGCTGCGCCGGATGCCAGCCGCATCGGTCCATGGATCGAATGGTCGGCAGCGCGCCTGGGCATCGAAGCCGAACCGGTCGAGACCGCCTTGCCCGATGTCGAGGCGATGCTGCGCAACCTGTCACCGGCGGTTGTCCGCATCGCCGTGCAGGACGGGCACCGATACCTGCTGCTCGTGCGGCGGAGGTTCTCGCGCTGCCACGTCATCGCGCCGGACCTGTCCCTGCGCAAGCTTTCGCTCGAGCAGTTGCGCGCAGCGCTCTGCGCTCCCCTTGAGTCGCCGCTGGTCGGGCAGATCGAATCGCTGATGGAGGCTGCGGGTGTGCCGGCCTCGCGGCGCGCAGCAGTAAGCCGGGTGATGCTGAGGGAGCGTCTGGTGGCGCAGCCCGTCGGTGGATGCTGGCTGCTTCGACTTCCCGCCGAAACCGGTTACTGGCAACAACTGCGGGAGGCCGGTGTTCACCGCCGCGTGCTGGGCATGCTGGCGGTATTCATCGTCATCTATGCCCTGGAACTCTCGGGCTGGGGACTCATCGGGAAGGCAGCGCTGGAAGGCCGACTCGACCTCGGCTGGCTCTGGGCCTGGCTGCTGCTCGTGCTCACGCTCGTGCCCCTGCACAGCCTGGGAAGCTGGCTCGATGCACGCTTCGCACTGGACGCAGGCAGATTGCTGAAGCAGCGGCTCCTGGCCGGCGCCCTGCGCCTCGATGTCGATGCCGTGCGTACGCAGGGCGCGGGTCGCCTGCTGAGTCGCGTGATGGATTCCCAGGCGTTGGAATCGCTCGCCCTGAACGGTGGTTTCTCGGTGGTGGTCGCCGTGCTCGAACTCCTGCTGGCGGGCCTCGTGCTGTCGATGGGCGCCGGTGGCAGCCTGCATGTGGTGCTGCTCGCCGGCTGGCTGCTGCTGACTGCAGGAACGCTGTGGAGGTTCTATCGTCGCCTTCGTGCGTGGACCCTGCAGCGACTGGATCTCACGCATGACCTCGTCGAACGGATGGTCGGTCACCGCACGCGACTCGCGCAGGAACATCCTGGCCGCAGGGACGAGTCGGACGACCGGACGCTGCAGTCCTATCTCGATACGTCCCGCGAGCTCGACCGCGCGGTGCTGCCGGTGGCGGCGCTCGTTCCCATGGGCTGGATGCTGGTCGGTCTGCTGGGGCTGGCACCCGCCTTCGTGTCGGGCGGACAGGCCGTGGCCGGACTGGCCATCGGACTTGGCGGCGTGCTGCTCGCCGCACGCGCTTTTTCCGGCATCGCGGGTGGCAGCGCCGCGCTGGCCAGGGCGGCGATCGCCTGGGAACAGGTGGGCGAGATCTTCCGCGCCGCGCGTCCGGAAAGCAGCGCGCCCTGGCTGAAGCAGGACGCGCCCTCGCAGGATCATCTCGTGCAGGCCTCGGGACTTCGTTTCCGCTACCACGCAGGCGCCGAACCGGTGCTCCGCGGCCTCGACCTGCGGATCCGGCGAGGTGATCGACTGCTGCTGGAGGGCGGGTCCGGCGGCGGCAAGTCGACGCTGGCGTCGCTGCTGGTCGGGCTGCGCCAGCCGGATTCGGGTCTGTTGCTGTTGAATGGCCTGGACCGCCACACGCTGGGCGACAGCTGGCACCAGCTGGCCACCGAAGCGCCGCAGTTCCACGAGAACCATATCCTCTACGGCACCATCGGCTTCAACCTGCTCATGGGCCGTGGCTGGCCGGCGTCGGATGCGGACCTCGCCGAAGCACGTGAACTCTGCGAGGAATTGCAGCTCGGTGAACTGCTCGACCGCATGCCTTCGGGCATGCAGCAGATGGTCGGCGAAACCGGCTGGCAGCTTTCGCATGGCGAGCGCAGCCGCATCTTCCTCGCGAGGGCCTTGCTGCAGAAGGCACCGCTCACGGTCCTCGACGAAAGTTTTGCCGCACTGGATCCGGAGACGCTGACCGCGTGCCTCGAGGCCGTCTTCCGGCGTACCGACACGCTGGTCGTCATCGCCCATCCCTGACCGTTTCCCCGGCTGCGATACACTGCGCCCGCATGTCATCGCATCCGGCCAGGCGCAGGTCGCGCCACCTCGAAGTCTCCCTTGAACACGTCAGTCTCGCCTACGACGGCACGTCCGTACTGCGGGACCTGCAGTGGCGCGTGCGCCCGGGCGAACGCTGGGTCCTTGTCGGCGGTAACGGCGCGGGCAAGACGCAGTTGCTGAAGATCCTGGCCGGCGATGTCTGGCCCACGCCCACCGGACGGGAGCGGGTGCGATTCCGGCGATACGGACAGGTCTTCGACCAGCCGGAAGGCGTGAAGGATCACGTCGCCTACCTGGGCCCCGAGAGGCAGGACCGGTACGAACGCTATGACTGGAACTTCACGGCCGCCGCGATCGTCGGAACGGGCCTTTACCGCAGCGACATCCCGCTCGATCCCTTGTCTGCGGCCGATCGTCGACGGATCGGCGCACTGCTGGAACGGCTGGGCATCGCGCATCTCGCGCGCCGTCGTTTCCTGACGATGTCCTATGGCGAAAGGCGCCTGGTCCTGCTCGCCCGCGCCATGGCCTGGAATCCGGGGCTGCTCTTGCTGGATGAAGTCGCGAATGGCCTTGATGCCGCGAATCGCGACCGGCTGATGCGTTTTCTCGCTGTCACGAGCCGTTCAAGGTTGCCCTGGGTGCTGACCACGCACCATGTCGCGGACGTGCCGGCGTCGGCCACGCACCTGGCGGTGTTGCGCGACGGGAAGATCCTGCGGGCCGGCTGCATCACGGCGGCGGCGCTGCGTGATGCCTTCGACCACCCGGTACCGCTCGAGCACGCGCCGCGGTTGTTGCCGGCGCGCAAGCCGGGTCGGGCGACGGACCTCGTTGCGCTGGAACGCGCCGACGTCTATGTCGATGGCATCCGCATCCTGCAGGGGATCGACCTGAGGGTGAAACGCGGCGAGTGCTGGGTCGTCCATGGTGGCAACGGCGCAGGCAAGTCCACGCTGCTCAGGACGATCTATGGGGACCACCCGGTGGCGGTGGGCGGCCGCATCCGGCGGCTGGGCATCGAGCCCGGTGTGCCGCTTCAGGAATTCCGTGCCTGGGTGGGGTACGTCGCGCCGCAGTTGCAGACGGACCATCCCCAATACCTCGGCGTGCTGGACACGGTCGGTTCGGGCCTGCATTCGAGCATCGGCCTCAACCAACCGCTTGCTGCATCGGAGCGCAGGAAAGCGCGCGACGCCCTGGCCCGCTTCGGCCTCTCTGGTTTCGAGACGCGGTCCCTGCGCGCGCTGTCTTATGGGCAGCTGCGCCGCGTCCTGTTCGCCCGGGCCGGTGTCAGGTCGCCCGGGCTGTTGCTGCTGGACGAACCCTACTCCGGCATCGATACACCGACGCGCGCCGACCTGATCCGCCGGGTCGATGCGCTGGTGGCCTCCGGTGTCGGCGTGGTGATCGCCACGCATCATCGCTACGAATGGCCCGCTGCGGCCACGCACGAGCTGGAACTCTCCGGGGGGCGCAGCGTCTACTGTGGTCCCCTGCGTCCACTGTCCAAACACGGGAAGGCGAAGCGATGATCTACGACTACGATGGCCACCAGGTCGAAATTTCCGCGCAGGTCTACGTCGCGCCCAGTGCGGATGTGATCGGCAAGGTGAAGCTCGGCAATGGATCCAGCATCTGGTTCGGTGCCGTGCTGCGTGGGGACAACGACTGGATCGTCGTCGGTGAAGGCAGCAACGTGCAGGATGGCAGCATCGTGCACACCGATCCCGGCCTGCCCGTCCTCATCGGCCGCAATGTCACGGTGGGCCACGGCGTGATGCTGCATGGCTGCGAGATCGGCGAAGGATCGCTGATCGGCAATCGCGCGGTGGTGCTGGATGGCGCGAAGATCGGTCGGAACTGCCTTGTTGCCGCCGGCGCGCTCGTGACGCCCAACATGCAGGTGCCGGACGGCTCGGTGGTGATGGGCGCGCCCGGCAAGGTCGTCAGGCAGCTCGCCGAGAAGGACCTCGCCCGGCTCGCGCATGGCGCCGAGGCTTACCAGCACAAGTCTGCCGACTACGCGCGGAAGCTCGTTCCGCGCGGCTGACACGCAGCCCTAAAGGCTGATCCGCGTCTCGAAAACCAGCACGGCGCCACCCTCGATGTGGGCGCCGCTGCAACGGCCATCCGCGTCCACGTCCAGTTTGATGCCGACTTCTCCCGGGCGCCCCATGTGGTGGCCCTGTGCACCGCGAAACGCAGCGCGGCCGTTGCGCACATCCAGCAGGCCAAGTTCCAGGAGGTGCGCACCCAGCAGGCCGTGTGCGTTGCCGCTTACAGGATCCTCGGGGATGCCGAGCGCCGGACAGAACATGCGGGACTCCACGTCGAATCCGTCCCGGGCTGGTTTGCGCGAAAACAGGAAATAGCCCGCGGCGCCGATCCGGGGCGACAGGTCACCGAGTGCCGGCAGATCCGGTGACAGCTCCTGCAGGCTTGCGCCATCCTTCAGGGCGAGCAGCAGGCGCGTGCTGCCGCTGCCTGCGATGCGCGCCGGACACAGCGGGTCCAGGTCGGAATCCCCCAGTCCCAGGGCGACCAGGACCGGAACCAGTTCTTCGCGAGTCGGCAGGCGCCCGAGTGACGGGGGCGGCTGGCGTATCGAAAATCCGCCGCCCGGCAGGGCGCTGACCGCGACAAGTCCGGCCTTGCCGGACTGCCGGCGGACAGGCCGCGGATCGCGCCGGGCCAGCACCGCGTGCGTCGCGATGGTGGCATGTCCGACGAACGCGGCTTCCGTGCGTGGCGTGAAGAAGCGCACCCGGATGTCATGGTCCTCGCCCGTGGGCTGCGTGACGAAGGCGGTGTCGCCGTTGCCGAGTTCCCGTGCGATGAGCTGCATCTCCGCATCCGACAGTCGGTCCGCGTCGAGCACGACACCGGCCGGATTGCCCGAGAAAAGCCGGGTCGTAAAAGCATCGACCTGGAAGACCTCAACCGTGCGCGACATGTGTTTTCCTTGCAAAGGGACACATCGACGCTACCATACGCGTCCACCTCGGGGGTGGCCTGCTAGCGCGGGCGTGAGATGTCGGATGGTCCGGCAAACCCGTAGAACCTGATCCGGTTAATACCGGCGTAGGGAGAAGGTCCTTGACGCTACGTCCGTCCCTGCCGGCGTTCGCCGGTCTGTCGTTCCTTGCAATGCCCCTCCTGGCCTCCGGAGCCGATGGACTCGAAGAGGTCGTCGTGAGTTCCTCGCTGCGCGAGACGCGGCTGGAGTCGTTGCCCGCCAGTGCGTCGGTCCTCGCCGCTGAAACGCTCGCCCATGCAGGTGTCGAGCATTTCGGCGAAGTCATGGGGCTCGTGCCGAACCTGAATTTCGCCAGCAGCACATCGCGGCCGCGCTACTTCCAGTTGCGCGGCATCGGGGAGCTCGACCAGTACGAAGGCGCCCCGAATCCGTCCGTGGGATTCCTCATCGATGGCATCGACTTCTCCGGCGTCGGCATGCCGGCGACGCTGTATGACATGCAGCGCGTCGAGGTGCTGCGAGGCCCGCA
>JBEEKA010000127.1:0-16178 GCA_041168985.1 Pseudomonadota bacterium
GATGCCGCCGCCGCGACGCCTAAGGAAGGCGCCGAGCGTCTGGAGAAGGATGACGACTTCCGCTTCGTGGCCGAAAGCGCGCTGCGCGCCGCGGCCCACCACGAAGGCCGCCTGAACGATCGCATCAGCCTGAACGACTGGCTGGCCATGGCGCTGCAGCGTTCGGTCGACAACGTGAACAGCAAGCTGTCGAACGGCCTGTCGTTCCTTGCCACCGTCGGCTCGACCTCGCCGTTCGTCGGCCTGTTCGGCACGGTGTACGGCATCCTCAACGCCCTCGTGCAGATCGGTCTCTCCGGCCAGCCGTCGATCGACAAGGTCGCGGGTCCGGTCGGTGAAGCGCTCATCATGACGGCGCTCGGCCTTGCGGTCGCCGTGCCGGCGGTGTTCGGCTACAACATCCTGCTGAAGCGCAACAAGGCCATCCAGGACGTCCTCCGTGAGTTCACGGGCGACCTCGAAGCCTACCTGATCGGCGGCGTGCGCCCGGACCTGGGCCACGGTGCGGCCCGCCCGGCTGCCCCGGCTGCCAAGAAGTAAGCTGCGCTCCACGCGTCCACGAGGATTCGAGCCATGTCGATGAGTGTTCCTGGCGGTGACGGCGAAGACGGCGTGATGTCGGACATCAACACCACGCCCCTCGTGGACGTGATGTTGGTCATGCTGATCATCTTCCTGATCACCATTCCGGTCATCACGAAGACGGTCAAGGTCGATCTGCCGCAGCCACGCAACATCCCGACGCAGACGAAGCCAGAGAACATCACTCTGGCGATCGATCAGCAAGGGGCGATGTACTGGAACGGCGGCGCGGTAGCCGACCGGACCCAGCTGTTGAACCTGGTGGTCGCCGAAGCGCGCAAGAATCCTCAGCCGGAGATCCACATTCGTGGCGATCGCCGGGCGCGCTTCGAGGCTATCGGTCGAGCCCTGTTCATCATCCAGCAGGGCGGTCTGGTCAAGGTCGGGTTCCTTACGGAGCCGCATAACGACGCCGGCTAACGCCGCTGTTGTGCAACGGTCTTCCCTAAACTTTTCCGGGGTTCATAAATCATGGGAATGAGTGTCGGTACTGGCACCAGCGACGCGCCGATGTGCGACGTCAACACGACGCCGCTGATCGACGTCATGCTCGTCATGCTCGTCATGCTGATCGTGACGCTGCCGATCATGACGCACGCCGTCAAACTGGATATGCCGCAGGCGAACAATTCACCGCCGCCTGAGACGCAGCCGCGCGTGATCGATCTCGAGATCGATTACGACGGACTGATCCTGTGGAACGGATCTGCGGTCAACGGCATCGCCGCGCTGGACGGCTTCTTCAAGCAGGAAGCCGATCTGGAGCCTCAGGCCGAAATCCACCTGCGTCCGGACCGTCGTGCCAAGTATGACGTCGTGGCGAACGTTCTGGCTTCGGCCCAGCGTCACCACATGGTCAAGATCGGATTCGTGAACATCACCCAGTTCCGCGAATAACGAACCTGACCGTTCTGGAATCGGACTGCCCACGGGTCCTTCAAGCGAATGCCGCCGGCGCTTTGCAGCGTTAAGGCGGCATTCACTTTTGTGGAAATACTTTCGATACATGTGGCGCCCAATGGCGCCGTCCAGCGAGACCGCACCCATGAAAGCCATCGCACAGAAGTCCCTGTCCTCCATCGTCCTGGCCGTTTCGCTGGCACTGTCTGCCGGCGTGGCGACGACCAGTCTTGCCGCGGACGCGCCGAAGGTCAGCGTCAGCAAGGCCTCCGTGAAAGCGATTACGGACGGGCAGAAGGCCATTACGGCGAAGAAGTATGAAGAGGCCATCGCCAAGCTGAACGAAGTCGATTCGATCGCTGCGCGCACGCCCTATGACATCTTTGCAGCTGCCCAGCTGCGCGCCTTCGCGATGACCCAGCTCGGCAAGCAGGCGGATGCCGTGCCGTTCTACATCACGCAGGTCGAGTCGGGCTTCCTGCCGCCCGAAGAAGTGGTGCGCCTTTCGCGCGGCGTCACCCAGCTGCTGTACGTCAGCAAGGATTTCCCGAAAACGATCGAGTGGGGCAACAAGACGGTGGCGGCTGGCCATGGTGATGCCGACACCTGGTTCTTCATCGCCCACTCGCACTATCTCCAGAAGGATTACTCCAGCGCCCTCAAGATCGTGAACGACTACCTGGCCGATGCGCAGAAGCGGGGCGAGACGCCGAAGGAGAACCCGCTGCTCGTCATGCTGCAGTCCGCGTCCCATGCGCGTGACACCGCCAGCACGCTTCGCGCGCTCGAACTGCTGGTGCAGAACTACGCCAAGCCGGACTACTGGCGCGATCTCGTGGCGCTGTTCCGCGACACCAACGCACGCGGTGCCAATTCGGACAATTTCGGCTTCAACGTGTACCGCCTGATGCGCGAAACCGGCACCCTCCGCGAGAGCATCGATTTCCTTGAAATGGCACAGCTGGCGATCTCCCAGGGCTCGCCGGGCGAGGCGTCCGATGCCATCCGTCGCGGCCTGGCGGCGAATGCCTTTACGACGGAAAGCGACAAGTCGGCCGCGGCCAAGCTCCAGCAGTCGGCCAAGGTCCTGGAAGAAACGGACCGTGCGGGACTCGCCAAGTTCGAGGCCGAGGCCAAGGGTGCCAAGGGCGGCGAGGGCGATGTGCGTCTCGGACAGGCCCTGCTGAGCTACGACCAGGCTGACAAGGCAGTGGAAGCCCTCCAGCGGGGCATCGGCAAGGGTTCGCTCCGCAATCCTGACGAAGCGCAGATGCTGCTGGGTATCGCCCTGCGGCGCCTCGATCGCAAGGCCGAAGCCGCAACAGCTTTCGGGGGCGTGAAGGCCACCGAGGGCCGGGTGGCCACACTGGCCCGTTACTGGAGCTTCTTCGCGCGCAGCTGATGTAAGATCCGGCGTTTAAGCATTGAATAATCGACGAGTTTTTATTCGGGGCACCACAACACCATGACCAAGCATTCGTTCCATGCAGTGATCCTTGCCGTGGCGGTCGCCACCGGCGGGGTTTCGATTCCGACCGTTGCCACCGCCGCCGGCGCCGCGATGAGCGCTGCCGTCGCCGTGCCGCTCGACGCCGCGAACAAGGCCATCAAGGCCAACCGCCTCGACGAGGCCCTGGCCAAGCTGCGCGAGGCCGGCGCCGTGTCCGGCAAGACGCCGCAGGAAACGCACGTCATGAACCAGCTGCTGAGCTTCGTGTTGCTCAAGCAGAACAAGTTCGCCGAAGCGTTGCCCGTGCTGGAGCAGATGCTGGGTTCCGGCCAGGTGTCTGCGGCCGAACGGACTACGATCAACAAGCAGCTCCTGGGCATCTATTCGTCCCAGAAGAACTACCCGAAGATGCTGGAAATCGGCCAGGGCCTGATCAGCGCCGGCGCCGCGGACAACGCCACCTTCGGCGCGGTTGCCACGGCCTATGAAAAGACCGGCAAGCTGGGCGATGCGGTCAAGTTCGTGAAGACCCGCATCGATTCGGCGACGTCCGCCGGCAAGAAGCCGCCCGAGAACGAACTGCTGCTGCTGCTGGACTACCAGCGCCGCCTGAAGGACGAGAAGGGCGCTGCGGATACGTTCGAGAAGCTCGTCACGTACTACCAGAAGGCCGATTACTGGGAAAACGTGCTGCAGCCTGTGCTGAAGGCCCCGGGCAACACGGATGCCGCGACGCTGAACGTGTACCGCCTGATGCGCAGCACGGGCGCGCTCAAGCGCGCGACCGACTACACCGAAATGGCACAGCTCTCGACCGAGAGCGGCGCCTCGGGTGAAGCCCTGGAAGTGCTGCAGAAGGCGATCTCGTCGAACGCATTCACGGAAGCCCGCGACAAGGACCGTACCAGCCGCCTTCTCGAGTCGATCAAGAAAAAGGTTGCCGCCGAGCAGGCTGGCGTCGCGAAGGCCGACGCCGACGCCGCCGCCGGCAAGTCGGGCGATGCCGACGTGGCCGTCGCGCGCACGTACTTCGGCCTCGGCCAGTACGACAAGGCAGCCGCCGCGGCCAAGCGTGGCATCGCCAAGGGCGGGCTCACGTCGGTTGAAGAGGCCCAGACGCTGCTGGGCATCGCCCTGCTGCGCCAGAAGAAGAACGGCGAAGCAGTGGCCGCTTTCCGGGCCGTGAAGGGTGACCCGAAGTTCGCCAACATGGCGAGCTATTGGGCGATCCACGCCCGTTGACGGCGCAGGGCACTTCCAACTTGGCGCGCACACCGCGTCTCGAGGACGTTGCCCGGGTGGAGGTCGTGCGCGCCAAGCTGCACGGCCTCCATGTCACCGGCGCAGACCTCGACTACCACGGTTCCATCACGCTCGATCCCGACCATTGCGACGCAGTGGGCATCCTGCCCATGGAATTCGTCGAGGTCTGGAACAAGAACTCCGGTGCGCGACTCCAGACCTATGTGATCCATGGCAAGCGCGGGTCCCGCTGCTGCATCCTGAATGGCGCGGCGGCACGCACCTGCCAGCGCGGCGATGCGGTGATCATCGTGGCAAAGGCTCTGGTTCCTCTGGATCAGGCCGCGTTGCCCAGGCCGCGAGTAGCCATTTTCGACCGGACCAATCACATCACGGACCTGCTGGAATACCGTTCTGGCCACGATGACGCGGGCAGGCCGACCTTCAGAACCGTCAAATTGCGCGCGATTCGCGCAGGGAAGAAGCGATGAGCATCAAGACTGGCGATCGCCTGCCTGCAGGCAAGTTCAAGACGGCCACGACCGATGGCCTGAAGGACGTCACGACGGCTGAACTGTTCGACGGCAAGACCGTCGTGCTGTTCGCGGTTCCCGGCGCCTTCACGCCGACCTGCGACGCGAAGCACCTGCCGGGCTACATCGAACAGGCTGCGGCGTTCAGTGCGAAGGGCGTGGATACGGTCGCCTGCATGTCGGTCAACGACGTGTTCGTGATGAAAGCCTGGGGCAAGGCCTCGGGCGCCGACGGCAAGGTGCTGATGCTGGCTGACGGCAACGGCGACTATACGCGTGCGCTGGATCTGGAACTGGATGCGACGGGCTTCGGCATGGGGAAGCGGTCGCAGCGCTTCGCGCTCGTGGTGAAGGACGGCGTGGCCACGCAGGTGAACGTGGAAGCGGGCGGCGAATTCAAGGTTTCCGCTGCGGAATACGTGCTCGCGCAGCTCTGATCAGGTCCAGTCGGGGCGCTGGCCTCTCAGCCCGCCGTCAGGCGGGCTTTCAGTTCCGGGACGATGGCGAACAGATCGCCCACGAGGCCGAGATCCGCGGACTCGAAAATCGGCGCATCCGCATCCTTGTTGATCGCAACGATCGTCTTCGCGTCCTTGATGCCGGTCATGTGCTGGATCGCACCCGAGATGCCCAGCGCGATGTACAGGTCCGGCGCGATGATCTTGCCGGTCTGGCCGACCTGCAGCTCGTTCGGTGCATAGCCCGAATCCACGGCCGCGCGCGATGCGCCCACCGCGGCACCGATCGTGTCCGCGAAGTCGTAGACGAGCTTGAAGTTCTCTTCGCTGCCCAGCGCGCGGCCGCCCGAGACGACCCGGCGGGCCGTCTGCAGGTCAGGTCGGTCGGACCCGGCCGAAGCGAGGCCAAGATGGCGCGCGTAGGTCGGCAGCACGGCGTCCACCGAAACCGTTTCGACCACGGCATTGCCACCCGTGGCGACGGATTCGAACGACGCAGTGCGGACCGTACCCACGACCAGCGCCTCGTCGGACACGTCGATCGTGATGATCACGTTGCCGGCATAGATCGGGCGACGGAATACCTTCGGGGCCTCCACCGCCATGATGTCGCTCACCTGCGGCGCGTCGAGCAGCGCGGCAACCCGCGGCATCAGATCCTTGCCGAACGTCGTGGACGGACCGAAGACGTGCGTGAACCCATCCTTGCGGGCGAGGGCGGCGACCTGCGGCGCAAGCACCGTGGCCAGCGGCTGCGCATTGGCAGCGGCATCGACGGTCCAGACCCGGGAGACGCCCACCAGTTTCGCGGCGGCCTGCGCGATGGCCGAGACGTCCTGGCCCAGGACGGCGACGGTGACCTGGGACCCGGAAATGGCCGCAGCGCAGGCCACGCACTTCGCGGTCGAAGGGTTGAGCTGCCGGCCATCGTGCTCGGCGACGATCAGGATCTGGCTCATCAGACGAGTCCCCGCTGCTTGAGCTGTTCGACGAGTTCGGCGACGTCCTTGACGACGACACCCTTCTGGCGGACCGGCGGCGACTCGAATCGCAGCGCCTTGACCCGCGGCCGGGGCGTCACGCCCAGGTCCGCCGGCGACAGCGTGTCCAGCGGCTTCTTCTTCGCCTTCATGATGTCCGGCAGCTTCACGTAGCGCGGCTCGTTGAGGCGCAGGTCGACCGTGATCACGGCCGGCAGATCGACCTCGATGGTTTCGAGCCCGGCATCGACTTCACGCGTCACGCGCGCCACGTCGCCGGTCAGCTCGACCTTTGACGCGAAGGTGGCCTGTGGCCGGTCCCACAGCGCGGCCAGCATCTGGCCCGTCTGGTTCGCGTCGTCGTCGATCGCCTGCTTGCCCAGCATCACGATGAAGGGCTGTTCGCGTTGCGCAAGGGCGAGGAAAACGCGGGCCGCGTCGAGGGGCTGCACATGCGCATCCGTCTGGACGAGGAGGGCCCGGTCGGCCCCCATCGCCAGCGCGGTGCGCAGTTGCGCCTGCGCATCAGCCGGGCCGATGCTGGCGACGATGACTTCGTCGGCCTGGCCGCGTTCCTTGATGCGAAGGGCCTCTTCGAGCGCGATTTCGTCGAAGGGATTGATGCTCATCTTGGCGCCATCGGTCGCCACGCCGCTGCCATCCGGACGAGGCCGGACCCGGACGTTGTAGTCAACCACGCGCTTGATTCCAACCAGGATGCGTTTCATCGCGTCAGGACACTCCAAACCCTTGAATGCAGAACTGTTTGGGCGGGCGGAGTATACGCAAACCGGGCCCAGCCGCTAGACTCCGGGGGCTATGAAGAACGAATCCCGCATCCGCCCCAGCGATACGACCAAGAACGTCCGATACGAAATCCGGGGTTCGCTGGCCCGCCGCGCCCTCGAACTCGAGCGCCTCGGCTACGAGATCGTCTCGCTGAACATCGGAAATCCCGGCGCATTCGGCTTCCGGACGCCGGAAATCCTGCGTCTGGCGATGATCGAAAACCTGCCGCAGGCGGAAGGTTACACGCACCAGAAGGGCATTTTTTCGGCGCGCGAGGCTGTCGTATTGCAGCAACAGGACCGCGGCGTGAAGGGCGTGGGGGTCGATGAGGTCTTCATCGGCAACGGGGTCAGCGAGCTGATCGACCTGACCCTGCGCGCACTGCTGAACAGCGGCGAAGAGGTGCTCGTTCCCGCGCCGGACTATCCGCTGTGGACCGCGGCCGTGACCCTGAACGGCGGCAAGCCGGTCCACTATGCCTGCCGTCCGGAGAACAAGTTCTTCCCGGACCCGGACGAGATCGAAAGCCAGATCACGCCCCGCACGCGGGCCATCGTCGTGATCAACCCGAACAACCCGACCGGCGCGGTCTATCCGAAGTCGATCCTGGAGCGTCTGGCCCGCATCGCCGAGAAGCACCAGCTCGTCGTCTTCAGCGACGAGATCTATGACGGCATCACGTACGACGGCGTGTCGACCGTGTCGATGGCGACGCTGGTCAACGACACGCTGTGCGCGACGATGTCCGGCCTGTCGAAGATCTACCGCGCCTGCGGTTACCGCGTGGGCTGGGTGAGCTTCTCCGGTGCCACGCACCGCGCCGGCGAATACCTCGCCGCGCTGGAACTGCTCTCGTCGCTGCGCCTGTGCAGCAACGTGCCGGCGCAGTACGCGGTACAGAGCGCGCTCGGCGGGTACCAGAGCATCAAGGACCTCACCGAGCCCGGCGGTCGCCTGTACGAGTCGCGCAAGGCCATCATCGACGGCGTGGCGGCGAGCAAGTACCTGCGGCTTGCGAAGCCGGACGGTGCGCTCTATGCCTTCGTCGAGGTGAAGCCGGAAGCGATTCCGAACTTCGTCGACAGCCAGTTCGCCCTGGAACTGCTCGAGCAGCGGCATGTGCTGATCACGCCGGGCGTCAGCTTCAACGTGCCGTACCGCAATCACTTCCGAATCACGAACCTGCCGGACTCGCAGACGCTGAAGCAGGTGTTCACGAAGATCGAAGCCCAGCTCGACGATTACGCCGCCAAGGCGGACGGCGGGAAGTAACGCCCGTCAGTAAGCGCCCGCGACCGACAGCGGGCGCAGTCCTTCCGCATCGGGAGGGCCCAGCGCGGACAGCATGCGTTCCAGGTCCGGCGCCGCACCCGGTCGCAGCGCGACCTTCAGCTCCAGCTGCCAGCTCCGTTCCGCGGGTTTCAGCTGTACCAGGCCCACCGCACGGATCGGGCCCCCGATGGACGCCAGCCGGCCCGGCGCCACCGTGCCAGGCAGTCCCACCGGTGCGAATTCGAGGCTGAAAGCGCCCCAGTCGGTTCCCTGCGGTGACCTCAGGTCGTGGGCTTCGAACCGCCCGTCCAGCCTGTCGAGCCGCCCTGACCCGATGCGAACGCGCACGGCATGAAGCGCGACCTGTCCGGACCAGCCTGAAAGCGGAGGGGGCATGCCGGGCCCCAGTCGGACCCGTCCCTGGAGTCCCCGGAATTCGAGCCGTCCGGCAGCCCATTCGGCGACCCCTGTCAGGCTGGAGTCTTCCTGTGCGGCCCGGATGTCAGCCGACGGTTTCAGGTGCAACAGGCTGGCAGGGCGCAGGTCCCATTCGAACTCCGCCACGGAAAGCCCCGGCGTCGGCAACGTCAGGCCATGGCAGGCGCCGGACCAGAGGGACCCTTCGGGCCGCTCGCAGCGCACGGATTTCGGGAGCAGGGGCAAGGCCCAGCGCAGTGGGAGACGGGCGGCGACCGCCAGCATGAAGACGACGAGGAACAGCAGGACGTAGGCAGCGCCTCGCCGCACGGTGCGCGTCAGCTTTCGTCGCTGACGTCGAAGCTGGCGTTGACCATGCCGGCTTCCGTCGTCGCGTCGATGGTGGCCGACTTGATGCGCAGGCCCTGCTGTTCGGCCAGCCGCTTGATCCAGGCCAGCAGGTTGTTGAATGGCGCGTTCTCGAAGGTGACCTTGAGGACGTCCTCACCGGCAGGCAGGGCGCCTGTCACGACCTTGGACAGGCCGGACTCATTGATCGTGCGGTCGATGACCTCGACGAGCGACTCGTCGGTCTCCTCGACGCTGCCTGGACCCGCTGCCGCGACGGTCGGCAACACGGCGCGGATCCAGGCCAGATCCTGCTGTTTGGTCGCCACGCGCTGCGCAAGCGCCGCGCCCGACCGGTGCAGGAACGTCAGTCCCACGAGCACTGCAAGCGCCGGAACGACGAGGGCGCCCAGTTTCAGGATGCGCTGGTCGCGCGGGTCCCGAGTGGCATACCAGCGGAGGAGTCCATCCCACTTCACGGTGTCTCGCTCCGCAACTGGATCTGACCGCCCTGGACCTTCGCGGACCATCCGGACCCACGCAGCGCCGTGCCCAGTCTTTCCGCATCAGCCGCATCAGGTCCCTTCAGCTTCACGTCGAGTGCGCCTGGCTGATATTTCAGCTGCTGGAGCCCGGCACCGCCTGTTCCCGGCAGTGAACTGGCAACTGCCGCCAGCATCGGCAGGAATCCGTCCCGTCCCGGCGATGCGGCGGCGATCTGCGCCAGCCGCTGCTCGAGCCGCGCGCGGGGCCTGCCACCGCTCACGACACCGGGCATCGCCTGGCTGAAGCTCTGCTGGATGGAGGCATCCAGCGATTTTTCCTCGGCGCGCAGCCGCCTGAAATCGAGCGCGGTGCCGGCCAGATGCAGCAGCAGCAGCGCGGCAGCGAGTCCGGCCGCGAGGCGCCACGTCTTCCAGATTTCCATCCCGCGCTGACGCGGGGCATAACTGCCCTGCAGGAGGTTGATGCCCGGCGTCGTCACCAGCTGTGCCGCAAAAAGCGGCAGCACGCCGTTCGGCAGCAGCTGGACCCGCAGGGAATGCAGGCGAGGGCGCCAGGCTTCGAAGGCATCCTTCCAGCGCGACCAGTCCAGCGCATCGGCGTGGACCGTCACCATCAGGCCTTCCGGCAGGGATTCGCCACCCAGTGCAAGCTCCACGGCGAGTTCCGGATCACTGCCCGGCAGCACGACCGGCCGCTGGCCTTCACGTCGCACGACCAGCTGATCGCCTTCCGCCAGCAGGGACAATTGTCCCGGCAACTCGGGGACGAAGCCTCCCAGCGCATACACGGCCTGCACCTCGAAACCTTCGCGTCGTGCTCCTGCCAGCCACTCTTCGAGCAGTGCGCGCGACACCACGTCGACGTCCGTGGACCCCTCGGGACCCGCGCGACCCCGGCCGACGGCGAAGTGCAGGGACTCGAGGTCTTCGGCAACCTGGTCCTCGAGGGCAAAGGGCGCCAGCTGCGCCAGTCGGGAATCACTGCCGGGCGGCAGGCTGGCGGAGGCGTGCAGGACGTCCGTCGCCGGTGCGATCAGGACCACGCGCCGACCAACGGACGCAGCAACCAGCCCCTCGGCATCCCGCGTATGCGTCGTGTCCAGCGCATGACCGGAGACTGAGGCCACGATCCATCCGCTCGGATGCGAACCGTCGCGCGCCAATCGCACCAGGAGCCAGTCCGACATCGCTGCCTATTCCGTGCCGAGGGTTCTGAAGACCGCGCGGACCTGACCGTCCTTATCGCGATGCAAGAGACTGTACAAGGCGAATCGGGCAGTGCCAATACTGACCATGCTCTGGAGGCGGAAGTAGCGGCTAGTCTCGCTGATCCGACTCATCGCATCCGGCCGCAGCAGTCCCCGCATCACCGCCTGGCCCGGAAAGCAGCCCTTGGCCCGCGACTGTGCGAGCTGCTTCGGATCCATCACCGAATATTCCACTGCATTCTGCGAAGCGCCGTTGCCGAGCGCGGCGAGGGCATCAAGCAGGACCGGGCTGGCGAGACAGACATTGATGGTGGACGCATCCGGCGGCAGGGCCGTCACGTGCGGCGCGAGTTTCAGGAAGCGTTCGCGGCCAAAGCCCGGCAGGGCAAGCAGTTCGGTGATGCTGGTGAGGGTGAGGTTCGCGGCACGGTAGGGCGGCTGCTGCGACAGGTACAGGGAATCCTCGCCGCCGTCCGGCGTCGGCAACACATCGCCATCGATAAAGTCGACGAGCAGCGGAGCCCAGCGTGGTTCGAGCTGCAGGAGCTGCAGCAGGCGCGTGAAGATGGCCAGTGCATCCGGATCGACCGTGCCCCGCGCGTTGACGAGGGTATTGAGGTTGAATTTGCCCTGTTCATCGGAGAGCTGCGCGTCGAGCGCGATGCCCGGCGCGACATCCACCGGCCCGTACGGTTGCGCCCAGGGTTCGCCCAGCGTGTCCTGTTCGCCCTTGTCTTCGCGGAGCGCATAGGCGGCCAGGGCCTCGGCACCGGCCGCGAACTGCACCGCCTGCTCGTAGCCGAAGTTGCCGGCGCTCCGACGTGCCGACATGGCACTCCGCGAACCGATCGCCACGGCGACGACGGTCGCCAGCGCAACCAGCACGACCGCCGTGACAAGCGCGACGCCCGATTGTCGGCTGCGGTTCATCCCGGCACCTCGATGAGCCGGACCAGCTTGCCCCAGTCATTGAGTTCGAGCGTGATCTCGACGGCGATCGGGCGGCCCCGCAGCTCCCGCATCGGCGCACCGCTGCCGGCCTCGCTGGCGGGCCAGCGTTCCACCCAGGCACGCGAGCTGTCCATGTATCGCAGGCTCACGGATTTCACGTCTTCCAGCAGGACCTGGCTTCGCGGCTGGGGATCGAGCGTCGCGTCCAGCGCGCTCCAGTAGTCGCGATGGAGCGTGCCGTTCTCGAAGCGGTAGCGGACACGCTGCAGGGCAGGGCGCTGCACGCCGGCCGGATTGGTCCAGCCCCCGCGCGTGAAGGAAACCAGTTCCGGCCGCGAACCGGACTGCACGGCCGGCAGGTAGCCTTCGCCCAGCGGCTGGCGCACCGGGCGTGGCACGAGCTGGGAGAAATCCTGCACGAAGCTGCGCATCGCTTTCTGCACGGCCAGGACACGGTCCTGCGAGGCCTCGAGCGTCGAACGGTTCTGGACGGCCTGGTTTATCGCGCCGTAACCCAGCGCGAACAGGATGGTGGTGATGAACACCGCCACCAGCAGCTCGACGAGGGTGAAGCCGCGTGTCCGGTTCATCGCGTCGAGTCCGGGTTCACCCGGGGCGGGGTAGGCGCGGGTCCGGTTGCCGGCGCACTGCTCCAGTCCGGGAGGAACCCGCTGGGCGGCGCGATCGTCGTGCCGTAGAAGCCCGTCGCCGTCGCGATTGCCGCGCCAGTGCTGTCCGCGGCATTCGACACGCTGACATCGATCCGCAGTATCCCGGCGATCTTCGGATCCGTGATTTCCATCTGCCAGCGCCAGGTGCCGCCCGCGAACTCGACTTCCCCGTCGGACTTGCCGGTGGCGGGCACGGTTCCCTTGAGCCGGACCTCGCTGACCCGGTTGAGTGCAACCCATTCGGCAAAGGACTTTTCACGCAACTGCGCCGTCGCGTCCGCCGCGGACGTGAGCGTGGCCATCAAGGCCCCCATGCCCAGCGCCACAACGAACATCGCGACCAGCACCTCGACGAGCGTGAATCCACGGGACTGCCGGGACCGCCTCATCGCGGCTCCGGTGCGGCAAGCGATGTCACGCTGACGGCATCCCCGGACCTGGCGGGGGCCACCCGGAACCCATCGGCACTGCCGACGCGCGCCACGGTGAACTCGAAGCCGTTGAGTTCGCCGCTGCTGAACAACATGATCTGCGGCGTGGCGTCCTTCGCATCGGATTTCGGCAGGACGACGGGGCGACCTTCCACGCGCAACGCCAGCTCCAGCCCCTCCGGGAACTCGCGCCGGCGCAGGCTGCCGTCTTCCGTCGCAGGGCTCCAGAGCGCGCGTCGCGGGTCATACGTGACGAACTCATATCCCCCGATGAAGATGCGAAGGCCGTACTCGCGGCCCTGCAGCGCCGCCTCGTCGCGCGCCACGCCGATCAGCGCTTCCAGCCGGTCCCTTTCCCGTTCGAGTTCGCGGTCGCCCTGGCCGAGCACGCCGAGAGAGAGCATCGCCCCGGCCGCCACGACGCCGATGATGACCATGACGACCAGGATCTCCACCAAGGTGAAGCCCCGGCTGTCCAGGTGCGCGCGGCACCCAGGGCGCTTAATCGCCGATATTCCAGTTGCCGATGTCCGCATCGGCATCCTCGCCACCGGGCTGCCCATCCGCGCCCAGTGAATACAGGTCGTATTCGCCGTGCGTACCGGGCAGCAGGTACTGGTAATCGTTGCCCCAGGGGTCCTTGTTGACCTTCTTGAGATAGCCGCCCGCGCGCCAGTTGCGAACGGACGCGTCACCGGGCTTCGTGGACAGGGCAGCGAGGCCCTGGTCCGTCGTGGGGTACTTGAAGTTGTCGAGCTTGAACAGGGTAAGGGCGGTTTCCATGGCCTGGATGTCCTGCTTCGCCTTGGCAACGCGCGCATCGTCGACACGTCCCAGGAACTGCGGCACGACGACCGCCGCCAGCAGGCCGATGATGATCACGACGACCATGATCTCGATCAGCGTGAAGCCACGCAGGCGGCGTGGTGCGTGGACTAAGATCGGGCGCATACGCATGGGACACCGGACGGCTGGAGTAAGGGTTGCGAGGGATCATAGCAAAGGACCTTGGCGGACCCGTGACGCGTCACCTCGGCTGGCTGCTGGCGGCTCTGCTGCTGCTGTTGCCGCTGATCGGTGGGGCAACGCTGCGCGGGGCCCTGAGGTACGACCGGGCGAAGGTCGAAGCCGGCGAGCTCTGGCGACTGGCCACGGGACATCTCGTCCACCTCGACGCGCAGCACGCGCTGCTCAACGCGGCCGGCCTGCTGCTGCTCGGTGCGCTCTTCGCCGGCATCGCGAAACTGCGCTACTGGCTGTCCAGCGCCTGCCTGTCGGTGGCGGCCATCGATGGCGGCTTCTGGTGGCACGAAACGGGGCTCGCCTGGTACGTCGGCGCTTCGGGGGTCCTGCATGGCCTGATGGCCGCCGGCACGATGGCGCTGTGGAGACGCGGTGAATCCATCGCGTGGCCGGTGGCGGCCGTATTCACTGCCAAGCTCGTTTGGGAAAACGTGGTCGGCCCGCTGCCGCTCGAGACGGGAGGTTCCGTGATCGTCGCGGCCCATGCCTGGGGCGCGCTCGGCGGCCTCGTCGCGGCTTGCCTGCCGGTCGCGCGCCGCGCCGTTATACTGCGCGCGATTCAACCGCAGGGTGGAGCATGAGCAGCGCATTCGTTTTCCCGGGCCAGGGGTCCCAGTCGGTCGGCATGCTTTCGTCGCTGTCCGCGTCGGACCCGGTCGTTGCCGAGACCTTCGCCGAAGCTTCCACCGTGCTCGGCTACGACCTCTGGAACCTGGTCTCCCAGGGTCCTGTCGAGGACCTCAACGCCACCGAACGCACCCAGCCGGCCATGCTGACGGCCGGGGTCGCGACCTGGCGGGTCTGGCGCAAGCGCGGTGGTGCGGCACCGGATCTCGTCTGCGGCCACAGCCTCGGGGAGTTCAGTGCGCTGGTCGCCGCGGGCGTCATCGGATTCGCGGATGCCGTTTCGCTGGTCCGCCAGCGCGGTGAACTCATGCAGCAGGCCGTGCCGGCAGGCGCGGGCGGCATCGCCGCCGTGCTGGGACTCGACGACGACGCGATCATCGCCGCCTGCGCCGAAGCCGCGGCGGGCGAGGTGGTTCAGGCCGTCAATTTCAACTCCCCCGGCCAGGTCGTCATCGCCGGCCATGCCGGTGCCGTGGCGCGCGCCATGGAGACCTGCAAGGCCCGGGGCGCCAAGCGCGCCGTGCTGCTGCCGATGAGCGTGCCGGCGCACAGCAGCCTCAT
This sequence comes from Pseudomonadota bacterium, assembly GCA_041168985.1. Lineage (GTDB taxonomy): Bacteria > Pseudomonadota > Gammaproteobacteria > Steroidobacterales > Steroidobacteraceae > ZC4RG30. The sequence goes on from JBEEKA010000127.1 coordinate 14,950, forward strand.
GCAGCCTGCGGCGGACCGTTTCGGTGAACGACTGGCTGCCGTGGCCTTTGCCGACCCGTCGATCCCGTTCTGGAGTCCTGTCGACTGCCAGCGCCACGCCGAAGGCGCCGGGATCCGTGCCCTGATGCAGAAACAGCTGGCGAGCCCGGTCCAGTGGACGGCGCTCGTCCGTGCGCTGATCGCGGCGGGCGTCACCCGTTTCGTCGAATGCGGACCGGGCAAGGTACTCACGAGCCTCAACAAACGCATCGAAAAACGTCCGGACCTGCGCTGCGAGGCCCTGGAAGACCCGGCCACGATCGATGCCGCCCTGAACCCGAACGGAGCTGCCTGACATGTCCGAAGCCAAACCCTTGTCCCAGGACATCGCCCTCGTCACCGGCGCCTCGCGCGGCATCGGTCGCGCCATCGCCCTGCGCCTCGCGCAGGCCGGCGCCAAGGTCGTCGGCACCGCGACGAGCGAGCAGGGCGCCGCGGGTATCACCGAGGCGCTGGCACCTTACGGTGGACGCGGGGCCGTGCTGAACGTAGGCGACAAGACCTCGGTCGAGTCCCTGTTCGCGGACCTGGAAAAGGCCGGCGAGATGCCGAGCATCCTGGTGAACAATGCCGCCATCACGCGCGACACGCTGATGCTGCGCATGAAGGACGAAGACTGGGATGCGGTGCTGGAAACGAACCTGTCGTCGAACTTCAGGCTGACGCGCACCGTGCTCAAGCCGATGTTCAAGGCGCGCCGGGGCCGCATCATCAGCATCGCGTCGGTCGTCGGGCTCATGGGCAACGCGGGGCAGGTGAACTATTCGGCCGCCAAGGCCGGCGTCATCGGACTGACCAAGTCCCTGGCACGGGAAGTCGCATCGCGGAACATCACCGTGAACGCCGTCGCGCCCGGCTTCATCGATACCGACATGACCCGCTCCCTCGCCGACGGCCACAAGGAAATGCTGCTCACGCAGATTCCGGCCGGCCGGCTCGGTTCGCCCGAGGACATCGCCGAGGCCGTGCTTTTCCTCGCATCCCCGGCGGCTTCCTACATCACCGGCCAGACGCTCAGCGTCAACGGCGGAATGCTGATGCCCTAGCGATTTTTGCTGGCGAAGGCAGCCATTTCCGTAAAGTTCCGTAAAATCAATGACCTTCAGGTACCCCCCGGGGGCTACGGCCGGTGGCATCGGGGCTTTCCTTCGCCTACAATGCGCCGTCCCGCCCGCTCGACGTGGCTGGGC
>JBEEKA010000128.1:0-5045 GCA_041168985.1 Pseudomonadota bacterium
GCGACACTCCCCCACGACGATCCGATCCGGCCGCATTCGCAGCGCGTTGCGCACGAGATCCCGGATGGTCACGAGCCCCTGCCCCTCGACGTTCGAGGGACGGGCCTGCAGCACGACCCGATTGGGATGATCGAGTTGCAACTCCGCCGAGTCCTCGATCGTCACGATGCGTTCACCGGGCGGCACGAGAGCCGCGAGGGCATTGAGCAAGGTGGTCTTGCCCGAACCCGTTCCACCGGAGACGACGATGTTGCAGCGGGACTGCACGGCTTCCTCGAGGAAGGTCGCCATTTCCTGCGACATGGCGCCCTGCACGGCAAGTTGCTGCATCGAGAAACGCCGGCTTCCAAACCGGCGGATCGTGATAGCGGCACCGTTTACCGCCAGCGGCGGCACGATCACGTTGATCCGCGAACCATCCGGCAAGCGCGCGTCGACCATCGGCGAGGATTCATCCACCCGGCGGCCGGTGGGCAGCAGGAGCCTCTCGATAACACGCGAAAGCGCGGCCTCGCCCGCGAATCGGTGATCGGTCCTGAAAATCCGCCCGCCTTTTTCGACGAACACGTCGTGGGGGCCGTTGATCATGATTTCCGTTACGGCTTCGTCCTCGAGCAGCTCCTCGAGGACGCCTCGTCCCACAACCTCCTGCAGGAGCCGCTTTTCGAGCAACACGCGGCCTGCATCCCGGGCGAGGCCCTGCTCGTCGAGCAGCTCGCTGATGCCGCGGGCCGCGAGGTCCCGCAGCTCGGCATCGGCTAGTCGGCTGACGTCGTGTCGCCGCAGGTCCAGCCGTCGAATCAGCCGGCCGTGCATCGACGACTCATCGAACTGCGGGGTCATCGTCGTCATGGCTGCTGTCCCGGCGTCGCCCTGCGCCAGACATCGCCGCTTTCCAGTTCGGCACCGCGCGCCAGCTCCACGCCCTGCTTCGTCGCGTCCGTGATGCGCGGCGTGATGATCACGAGCAGTTCAGTCTGGCGCTCGAGTCGATGCGTGGTCGAGAACAAGGCGCCCGCCACCGGGAGATCCCCGAGTCCCGGCACGGCATGTTTATTCCTCCCCCGTTCCCGCGCTAGCAGCCCCGCGATCACGAGCGTTTCGCCATCACGCAGGTTCACGGCGGTGGCCGATCGGCGTTTCACGAAACCCGGAAAGTTCTGCACCCGAACCGAGTCGTCGATCTGACTCAGTTCCGTATCGATCTCCGCATGGATCGCGCCCGAGGCATCGGCCTGGGGCCGGACCTCCAGGATCACGCCGTATTCCTTGTACTGGACGTTCAGGGTCCCGAGTCCGTCACTCACCGGAATCGGCACTTCCCCTCCAGACACGAAGCGTGCCGAGCCTCCGCTGCGGCAGCTGAGGGTGGGCCTTGCAATCGTCTCTGCCAGACCGCGCTGCTGCAGCAGTTCGAGTCGCGACGCAAGCTGGGAGCTCATCGCGAAACTGGCCGATGCACCCCGACCCAGCTTTGCACCCACGCTGGGGCCGGCGGCTGCGCTGTCCCAGCGCAGGCCCAGGTCGCGCAGCTGGTCACGCCGTACTTCGAGGATGCGGACATCCATCTGGATCATCGGTGCCCACGTCAGCTTGCCGACGAAGTTGAGCACCACGCCGGCCTGGCTGTCCGCGATGGCCGCGGCTCGCGCCAGATCCGCGTCACTGACCTGCTCCCCTTCCAGCACGATATGCATACCGGCAATGCGGGCGGTCACGTTCCGCGTGCCTTCGAGCAGATGGCGGACCTGTTCGAGGCGCCAGTCCAGATCCATGGCGCCGATTGCGACGCGGATGCGTTGTCGCTGCCCGTCCCGCAACCACAACTGCAGCGTCGTGGTTCCCGGGCCTTCCGCCAGCAGCAGCAGCTGTCCCCGCTCCGGGCTCGATACCGACAGCAGCTTTCCGTTGCCCACGGCGACACGCTGTACGTCCGCCGACAGCAGGTGTGTTTCACCGACCGAGAGATCCAGCGTTTGCGGCAGCGGTTCCGCAAAGACGAATCCTCCGCTCAGCAACGTCACCCAGGCGAGCAATCCTTGTCCGATCCATGACCTGTCCATCATCGACCTCCCGTCCGTCCTGCGGCGTCTTCCAGCGGGACGCTGTCCCGCCCTGCGATCACGCTCCCCTGTCCGCCAGCGATGACCTCGAGCGACAAGGGGCCCCCACCCAACGCCTTCTGCCGCGACCGCCCAGGCGCTGCCGGATGCCCAGCCTGGAACAGCTCCCGTGCCAGACGGATCCCCGCGGAAACAGTCGGTTCATCCCCGGGTTTTCGCAGTACCGGCAACACCTGACCGGCGCGCTGCGCCAGGGCGAGTCTTTCGGCGTCGACGGGTGACAACTGCAGCGTGATTGCCGAGAAGCTGGCGCTGTCATCGGCGTCGCCGGCCGACTGGGATGACGTCAGCGTGCGCGACCCGGTTGCCAGCACCAGCACCCGGGACATCAGCAGACCGATACGGACATCGCCTTCGTTCCGGCCGGGCACGTAGTACAGATCGACTTCATCACCCGGCTTCAACAGGCCGGAGAGTGCCCCGAGTTCGTCAACCGCCAGGGTCACCGCCCGCTGCCCTGGTGCCACATGCGACGACAGGTCCCGCCTGAGATCGGTCTCGATGTCGAGTCGCTGCAAGGCCTCGCCCGCCTGCCTCGCCACCCGGATGCGACGACCGACCAGGGCGGCCGCCTCCGCCGCCTGCAGGTACCCACTGGGCAGGAACCGCACCGGGACTTCCCGCAGCGCGAGATCGGCGGCTGCGATTTCCGAGCCTGCAGCCAGGCCATGCGCCGCCACAATCACGGACCGGCCAGCAAGGCTGGCGCGTGCGGCGTCATGCAGCGCCGCTTCCCGACCGCCGAGATACTTCTGACCGGCATACACGGACAGCGCGGCCGAACCCACGGCCGCGAGCCACATCCAACCCACCGAGGTCGGCCTCGGCACTTTCGACAGGAACGCCTTCACGTCTCATCCCTCCCTGGATTTTAACGGTCAGTACAGCGCCAACAGGAACAGGCCGGTCCGCACCTGCGCACGCAGCGCGGCGACCAGCTGCGCCAACACGGTCGAGGTGCCATCCCATGGCACGAGCAGCGCGATCACCAGCGTGGCGCAGCCGATCAGGTACTCCACCATCGCCTGTCCAGATGAGCGTCTATCTCGGGTCATGGTGCCGGCTCCCCGGTCTGCGATTTCAGGGCGGTGAACCAGTGCGTTCCCCGGACGAACTCGATCTCGGCACTGCCGCGCCGCCATTGCGAAACCTGTCCTTCGATGCGATCCGTCCGCGTCCATCCCTGCCCCGCAAGCTGGCGATACCAGCGGGCGGTGTCTGCCGCGACGCTCGCCCGGCACGGCCCGGACGCCTGCACCACGCGCGCACGCGGATCGTGCGTTTCCACGGTGGATGTCGCGCGGCATCCCGGCGGCATCGGCAGTGCCGGTACCGGTGCCGGCCGCTGCGTCAGATCGAGGCGCGACAGGAGTGCTTCCGGTTCGCCATCGGTTGCACGAAGCTGCATGACATCCGACCAACGACCGTCGCGATGCGAGAGCAGGCGCCAGGCGCCTTCCTGTCGCCAGACAGAGGTGTCCCCACCCGATGCGCGCCACTGCGCTTCGATCCGCCTCACCGTACCGGCAAGGTTCCGCCCGGACAGCCGGGTCACTTCGACGGACAAGCCGTTGATGCGCATCCCTGGCAGCTGTTCGCCCGGTGCCGACGCTGCGACTGCCCCACAGGTCGCGCAGGACAGCACGCCCCACATCCACAGCAGGGTTTTCATCAGTGGCATCCCCGATCCCCCGGCTGGGCAGGGCCACCTGTCGCGGGCGACAGCCGGTCGCGCGGCACGCGATCCGGTTCAATCAGTCCGAGGCACAGTCGCTTTACCGCCGGTTCGAACAGGGAAAGCGGCAGCAACAACGGTGCCAGCCACTGGCCCGGTGCGCGAAGGATGCTGGCAGGCACGAGCGCCGCGGAACGTCGCACGACCTCTGCCGGTCCCCCGGCCGCCCAGGTATCGCCCAGCACGCTGTAACGCTCGGTGAGCCGCAGACCAAGGGATGACAGCGGCTCCGGCAGGCGTTTCACCGGGTCGATCCCGACCTCGACCAGCGCCGTTGCCTGACGGTTCATCGGCAGCTCGAATCCGTCGCCCAGGAAACTCCCGACGGCACGCAGCGGGGCCATCGCCACATCGACCGCCGCAGGTGCCGTGCCAGGCGGACTGCGCTGTGAGAGGCGCAGCACCACGGCCTGTTCGCTGCCGGGCATCGGCTCATTGCCCGTCGGATCCAGCCAGCCAGCCTGCTCGAAGTGGACCTGACGCAGCCGCAGCTGCGCGGCATCGGCGGACTCCCGCCCATGCATCCAGGATTCCGTGAAAGCGGCAGCGCGCGCCGACAGGATCGCCTGACGCTGGATATCGTGCAGCCGGAAGATCCACACGGTGCCGAGCAGCATCAGGGCAAACACCGCTGCGCTGACCGCGAATTCCACCACGGCCTGCCCCCGCTGGCGATTCATGGCAGCACCGCAAAGGGATCGACGGTCACGCCCCGCGCAGGAGCCGTCAGTGCGCGCTCGCGGGACTCTGGTTCCACCAGATGCACCTGCCAGTACGGGCTGAAAAGGCTCGGGAACTCACGACGCCCGTCGCTGCGATCGACCGGGCGGCGGAAGTAGATCTCCGCCGTCGACAGGGCATGGAGTCCGGCGCCTGCATAACGGGGATCGAGCGGCGCCGCGCTGCCATCCGGCAGCTCCATTGATGCGGTAAGGACCTGGTCCGCCGTCGCGACCTTCTCGCCCGGCAGCGTGAGTGCCACTGCATATCGCAGCGTCAGATCCACCTGCTGGTTCGGCCGAACGATGTCCCGGATCTCCGGCACGCCGGCGTACTGCTCCTGAGCCCGCAGCGCGTTGCTGGCGAGGCGCGATGCACGCGGGTTGTCCCGCCAGCTGCCGCCGTGGACACCGCGCGACGGCACCCGACGCAGCCGGTTCTCGGCCGCTCCCCATCCGAGTGGCGTC
>JBEEKA010000129.1:0-4200 GCA_041168985.1 Pseudomonadota bacterium
CAGAACGGCCTGGAATCGCTGATCCGACGCCTGGAGTCGGGCGCGTCCCGTCCGGCGGCGCGCAAGGGCGCATGATGTCTGCGGCACGGAATCCCGTTGCCCGCCTTTCGACAGTGGCTCCGGGACGCTGCCAGCTGGAAGGTGACGTGGGTTTCGATACGGTACCGGCCTTGTGGCGACAGGTCGATGACCTGCTGGCGGCGCAGTCGGAGGGTCGGGTGGATGTCGACCTGTCGGGTGTTGCCTACGGCGACAGTGCGGGCCTCGCACTGCTCGTGGCCTGGCAATCAAAGGCGATGTCGGCCGGCGTGACCCTGCGCTATTCGGCGGTTCCGGAACGCCTGGTCGCCATCGCCCGGATCAGCAGTGTGGACTCACTCCTCGTCGCCTGAAGGCTCTTCGTCCTCCGCCGGTTCCTCGTCCGGCGGATTGCCGTCATGGATCAGGAACTGACGGCGCTGCAGGTAGGCATTGCGCATGAATGCGTAGGGATCGAAAGCGCGGTTCATGATGTCCGCGGCTTCGAGTGTCGCCGCACGCTTGTCGACGAGGTCGCCCGCCATCAGCCCGTACCGCAGCGACCTGTCTTCGATGTAGGTCCGGGGCTCGGCAAAGTAGTCACCGACCCGTCCTACGAGATCACGCGCCCCCGAAGGGCCGAGGAATGGGAGCACGAGGTAGGGACCGGAGCCGATGCCCCAGTAACCCAGAGTCTGGCCGAAATCCTCGTTGTTCCGGTCCAGGCCCATCTTGGTGGCCGGATCGAAGAGGCCCGCGATGCCCAGCGTGGAGTTCACGATGAACCGTGCGCTGTCCCTTGCAAACGGCCCGGGCTTGGCCTGAAGCAGGTCGTTGACGATGACAACGGGGTAGCTCAGGTTCGAGAAGAAATTCGACACGCCCGAGCGCACCGGGGCGGGCGTCACCGCGACATAGGCTTTGGCCACGGGCCGCGCGACGTGCTTGTCCACGCCCTGGTTGAAGCTGAAGACCGAACGGTTGAAGCGTTCGAAACGGTCGCGGGGATCCGGCTTGCCGCCGGGCAGGCTGGCGCAGCCCGAAACCAGAAGGGCAAGCAGGAGGGGCAGCAGGAAGGCGGGCCGGTACGTCATCACGGAAAGCAGGGGGCACTGGGGTAAACAGTTTACCAGAGGCAGGGTGGACGGGAGTCAGCGGCCCCCGCCGTAACCGCTGCGTCCGAGGCGCTGTTCCCTCAGGATTTCGCGGATTTCATCCCGTCGTGCCGTGAACCGTTTGCGCTGCACTTCCGTGAGCCGGGGCTCGGCCAGCGCGAGGTCGAGCTGTTGCGTGGCAAGCATCAGGTCGCCGCTGGCCAGGTGGAACTCGGCCATGTAGTAGTACGCGTCGCCGGTTTCGCCGGCAGCGCTTGCCGCCAGTGCGGTCAGGCGGATCTGTTCCGGGGTCGGTGCTTCGTTGTTGAACAGGTCGAGCAGGATCTGGTGCGCCTTGCCCGCCCGGTCCGCCCTCATCAGGGTTTCGGCATACCGGACGGTGACCGGGATGTTTCGCGGGTACAGCGCCATGGCGTGTTCGAAGGTCTTCAGCGCGGCGTCCCGGTCGCCCGCTTCCATCTGCGACTCGCCGAGCGCGCTGTGCAGGATCGTGACGCCGGGATTTTCCTCGACCAGCCTGCGCAGGGTATTAACCGCCGAAGGCGCGTCGTTCGCCTTCAGGTCGGCGAGGGCGGAGCCGTAATCCATCGCAAGGCCGTCCAGGCCGGTACTTCGCATCCGCGCGTAATAGGGGCGCAGGTCTTCCTCCGACGGGGAGGTGCTTACCCGGAGGCGTTCACGGATCAGCGCGTAGCTCAGGGGGTCGGTCCGGCGCACCGCGGGCAGCTGCGCGGCACGGGCGCGTGCTTCCGCGATGCGCTGCGTGGTCACCGGGTGGGAGCGCAGCAGGTCCGGCAGCTTGTAGTACTCCAGCTTCGCGCCTTCCACGCGGCTCATCATGGAGAACGCGCCGGCCATCCCGTTGGGGTCGAAGTTCGCCGCTGCGAGGAAACCGATGCCGACGCGGTCCGCCTCCGATTCCTCCATGCGCGTGAAGTTGATCTGGGACTGCATGGCCGCGCCCTGTGCCAGCGAGATCATGCCCAGCGCGCCTTCACCGCCGCCGGCGGCCCCGACCAGGATCGCGCCCAGCATGGCCGCCATCATGGGCAGGCTCATCCGGCTCTGTGCCTGCACGGCGCGCGCGATGTGCCGTTGCACGACATGGCCGATTTCGTGGGCGAGGACGCCCGCCAGTTCCGATTCGTTGGATGTCTGCAGCAACAGGCCCGAGTTCATCCCGATGAAACCGCCCGGGATCGCGAACGCGTTGATGGCGCGATCCTTGACGATGAAAAAGGAAAAACGCTGCGTGCCTTCCTGCGCGTGCGCGCCGATGCGTCCGCCCAGGTTCTGGATGTATTCGGTCGCTTCCGGATCTTCGAGGACCACCCCTTCATCGCGAAGGTTCTTCATCATCATGCGACCGACCTGGAACTCCTCGCCCCGGGTGATCATCGCGTTCGCGCCACTGCCCATGTCCGGCAGGTTCACGCCGCCCGTGCCCGACGTGGCGGGCAGGGGCTGCGCCCCCAGGGACGAGGTGCCCGGCGCCGTGGGCGCAAGCTGCGCCGATGCCGTGGCGGCGAGCAGTGCTGCGACCGCAGACGGGATCCAGACCGTAGAACGTCGCTGCAGTGTGGACTTCGTCGGCATGCCAGCGTTCAGACCGTGGCCGCTGCCGACAGTTCAACGGCCGTCACAGGATCTCCGTGGCATGGTCGGCGAGCCGCGAGCGCTCGCCACGAAGCAGCGTGATGTGCCCGGCATGTTCCCAGCCCCGGAAGCGGTTCACCACGTAGGTCAGGCCCGACGTGGTTTCCGTGAGGTAGGGCGTGTCGATCTGGGCGATGTTGCCGATGCAGACGAGCTTCGTGCCCGGGCCCGCGCGCGTGACGAGGGCCTTCATCTGCTTGGGCGTGAGGTTCTGGGCCTCGTCGATCAGCACGTAACGGTTCACGAAAGTCCGGCCGCGCATGAAGTTCAGGGATCGGATCTTGATCCGGTTCCGCAGCAGGTCGTTGGTGGCCTGTCGGCCCCAGTTGCCGCCCTCGGCGTTCTGCGTCAGGACCTCGAGGTTGTCCATCAGCGCGCCCATCCAGGGCTCCATCTTTTCTTCTTCGGTGCCCGGCAGGAAGCCGATGTCCTCGCCCAGCGGGATCGTCACGCGGGTCATGATGATCTCGCTGAAGCGATTGTCCTCCATCGTCTGCGTCAGCCCCGCGGCGAGTGCCAGCAGGGTCTTGCCGGTGCCGGCAGGGCCGAGCAGGGTGACGATGTCGATCTCCGGGTCCAGCAGCAGGTTCAGTGCGAAGTTCTGCTCGCGATTGCGCGCACTGATACCCCAGACGGGGTGCCGCCCGCGGAAATCGCGGATCAGTTGCAGCGTCGCGCGTTTGCCGTCCACCTTGCGGACGATGGCTTCGATGCCCTGTTCGGAGGCCTCATGCACGAACTGGTTGAGGTGCCAGACGTCCACCTCGGGTCCTTCGACGTCGTACCAGGTGCGCCCGCTTTCCTGCCAGGACTTCAGGTGGCCGCCATGCTTCTCCCAAAAGTCGGGCGGCAGGACATGCGCGCCCACGTCGAGCAGGTCCACGTCCTCGATCGTGCGGTCGCTGCTGTAGTCCTCGGCGTGGACGCCGACGACCGTCGCCTTGATGCGCAGGTTGATGTCCTTGGACACCAGCGTAACGCGCACGCCCTGCAATTCGTTCTGCAGCGCCAGCGTGTGGCCTAGGATGGAATTGTCCGGTTCGTGCCCCGGCAGTCCGTCCGGCAGGCGCGTTTCAAGCGTGCGCGTCTGGAAGAAAAGGCGTCCCGTGGGCGCGTTCTTGTCATGTCCCACGAGGGCCGAGGAAATCGGGATGCCGGCATCGATGGCGGACTTGTTCGCGCCGCGCATCAGGTCATCCAGGAAACGGCTGACCTGTCGCACGTTGCGCGAGGGCTCGGACAAGCCCTTCTTGTGGTGGTCCAGTTCCTCGAGGACCACCATGGGCAGATAGATGTCGTGTTCCTCGAAGCGGAAGATCGCCGCGGGGTCGTGCATCAGCACGTTGGTGTCGAGGACGTAGACGCGACGCGCCTCAGTCGAGGGTGCGGACTGCTTCAAGGACTTCCTCCG
>JBEEKA010000130.1:0-4100 GCA_041168985.1 Pseudomonadota bacterium
CGTTCGACGACGCGACCAGGAGGCTTCGGCTGCCGCCACGGCACTCAGCAAGGTCGCGCGGGAGCACATGTCAGGGCGTTGAACACCACCTGGCCACCGTCACGGCTTCGGCGTGTCAGCCTTCCGGCTGGCGCTCTCGATCATGGCGTCAGCTTCCTCCGACACGCACTGGAGTGACAGGAGCGTGTCGAATGGCGCGAGCTTCAATGTCTGCGTTGGCACCTTCCAGGGCTGCGTCAGCACCCTGGGGTCCTCGACCGTGGCGTCGATCACGAGCGTATCGGCGTCGATACGACGATAGCGCTCCACGACATGCATCGCGTCGGAATGGAAGGACACGCGGCCTTCCGCCCAGATCCAGCTTTCGTCCGTGAAATTGGCAACGTCGACGACGAAGGTATCGCCTTCCCAATGTCCCACGGCATCGCCGCGGGGTGTCGGGGGCTGGTCGTCGCGATGGGGCCGGCCGTCGGTCGGCACCAGCTGATAGTCGTGGAAGGTCTCCGACATCATCACGACCATTTTCGGCGTTGCCACGATCTGGCCGACCGCACCGACGTTCCAGAGACGGACATTGAGGGTGCCGAACGCCGAAGGCAGGCAGCGCAGGGTCGGGTCGTCCTTGTCGGAAAGCGTTTTCGCCCGCGCTTCGGCCTCCGGCGTATAGAGACTGGTGAACGGCGGTGCCGGCGCACCCGTACCTGCCCCCGCGCCACCCAGTCGGAACCCGCGTCCTCCCACATCCGCACCGCCCCACCACACACCGGACAGGTCAGGCCGCCCGTCCGACAGGCGGGGAACCGCCCCGGCTGCCGCTGCGAGCGCTGGCAGGATCGCAACCAGCCCACTGAGGGCCAGCGCGAAATGGGACCGCCTGCTCACCTGGCACCTCCTTCCTGCGGACCGAACAGCCCATAGACCGTGCCATCCGCAGTCGTCAGCTCGCGCAACATGCCCATGTTCTGGGATGCGTCACGGGCGTGGAATCCGGCGATCGTGACCTCGGCGCCGGCCTTGATGACGCTGGGCTTGTAGCCATTGCGGATCATGCCGCTGGGCGTCCCGGCCTCGAAGGCCCACTGCTCTGTCTGGCCGGCATCATTCCTGACGTCGAGGTAGAACCAGGAATGCGGGTTCGTCAGCCGGACCTTGGCGATCACGCCCTTCACCGTCACGGGCTTGTTCATGTCGTAAACGGCCGCGAAGGAATGATGGGCCCAGGCCCCGTTACCCCCTGCCAGTGAAAGGCCGACCCACACCGCCGCCAGATAGAACTTCCGGTTCATGGCCTTCGCTCCCGTCAGTTCCTGCAGGTAAAGCTCGCAGCCGCGTCGAGATCGCCCTTTCCGTCATAGTGCGGCCAGGCCGGATAGCGGCAGGCAGGCCGCGTGCGCCCCCGGGTGGCGGGATTGGCATCGGTCGCGAGCAGCGTATCCGGCGCCTTGCCGCCTTCGACCCAGGCTTCCAGCACATCGAGCGTGGACATCTGCGCACCGAACTTCCCCGTCACATGCCCCGTGCCGGGCAGCGTGTAGAAGCGGAGGAAATCGTCCAGGGCCTTTTGGCCATAACGCTTCTTCACGCGCGCGTAGTACTGCATGGAGCTGTAGGGCGAGATGAAATCGTCCGCCAGGCCGTGGAAGAAGATCAGCTTGCCACCGCGCTTGCGGAAGCCGTCGAGGTCCGTGCTGTTGGCGCTCATCTTGAGGCCAAGTTCCCGGATGCGGTCCCTGTAGGCCATCGGCGCGAAGCCGGCGTACACGTCAAGCGACGGGGACCTCGCGATCGCGATCCCCAGCGTCGCCGCGCCCGGCGCGTACTGCAGGGCCTGCAGGGGGCCGTCCTTGCCGAGGATGTCGAAGTTGCCGTCCCGGAACGTCGAACCGGACACGGGTGTCCACTTCGGGAACACGGCCGAACCGACATCGTCCTCGAAGATCGGGAAGCCGACCTCGTAGGGCGTATCGATGCGCCGGAGTGCTTCGATCTGGGCATCGGAGAGACAGGTGTCGCCGGTGTCCGCCCCGTCCGGGCATCGCAGTGGATTGCGGGCCGAGGCCTGCTTCAGCACGGCGTTACGGGATTCGCAGGCCGGCAGATTGCTGATGATCCCGTCTTTCGCGCCATCCAGCGCGTCACAGCGTGCGTAGACGGTGTCCACGAGCACCTTGGCCTTCTCCGGATTGATCCAGCTGCGCCCGCCGTTGGCCTGCAGCGCCCTGGCATAGTTCCATGCGGACAGGTGCAGCATCACGACGTTATGCGCCGGATACCCGGCGATCACGCCGTCGTAATCCGCCGGATAGCGTTGGGCGGCATCGAAACCCTCGTGCCCGCCCTGCGAAGCGCCGATGAAGTAGGAATGCTTCGGCTTCGCGCCAAAGTGCGCGGCGATCAGCCGCACCGCGACGTCGTGGGTCTTCTTGATCTGCTTGTGGCCGTAGTTCTCCAGCGCCTCTTCGTTCATGTAGAAGCGGCCATCGAAATTGATTTCGCTCTGGTGGCCGGAATCACTGCCCAGCGTGACGTAGCCCTTCTTCAGCGGCGTCGCCTCGGACGTCGGCTGGCGGCTGTAATGTCCCAGCCCCGTGACCAGCACTCCATTCAGGCCGCCGCCACCGAACTGCAGCATCTTGCCGTTCCAGTCCGACGGCAGGTTCACTTCGAACTGGATATCCGGCGCGGACTTGTCAACGGGATGGATCTGCCCCAGGACCTTGCAGAACGCCCCATTGGCATTGCCGGACGCGGTGGCTTCGATCCACTCCGCCGACCGCACGGCGGCGCCGCGGGTGGGTTCGCCGATCTCCGCCGCGGCCACAGCCAGCCCGGTGAGCGACTTGCAGGTCTCGGCCGGATTGCCCGTCGACGCCGCCCGGGTGCCGTGTGACATCAGGAGCGACAGCACCGCGACAGACAGCGAGGTCGCAAGGATTCGTGGGGCCATGACAGTTTCCCTGTTTCTTGTAGGCCTGCACTTTCCGTGCGACGAGTCGTCGCCGTCAAGCGCCTCCCTGCAGACCTGAGGCACAATGGGTCAACAGAAACGGGGGATTGCGCACGATGAGCTTCCAGCGACTGGGCCGGACCTTATTGCTTTGCGGTGTACTGGTGAGCGGCGCCGCCCTGGCCGCTGGCACCGACACCGACTGGCCCGGGATCGGCAGGGACCCGGGCGAGCAGCGATTCAGCCCCCTCAAACGCATCAACGACCGGAACGTGAAGGGCCTGAAGCTCGCCTGGCACGCGGACCTGCATACCTTCCGCGGCGTCGAGGCGAATCCGATCGTCATCGGCGGCGTGTTGTACAACGTGTCCGCCTGGTCCGTGGCCACGGCCTATGACGCAACCAACGGCAAGGTGCTGTGGACCTATGACCCGAAGGTCCCGGTGGAATGGTCGCGCATCGCCTGTTGCGGCCCCGTGAGCCGCGGCCTCGCTTATGCGGACGGCAATATCTTCCTCGGTGCGTTGGACGGCCGGTTGATCGCCCTGAACGCAAAGACGGGCCATGAAGTCTGGGTCGCGCAGACCCTCGACAAGGGCCAGCCCCTGGCCATCACCGGCGCGCCGCGCATCGCCGACGGCAATGTGGTGATCGGCAATGCCGGCGGCGATCTGGGCGCACGCGGCTATGTCTCGGCCTACGACGTGAAGACGGGCCGGCAGGCCTGGAAGTTCTATATCGTTCCCGGCGACCCCTCGAAGCCGGATGGCGTGGCCTCCGATCCGGTCATGCCTATGGTCGCGAAGACCTGGACGGGAGAGTGGTGGAAGACAGGTGGCGGCGGCAATGCCTGGGACGGCATGGTCGTGGACCCGGTGCAGCATCTCGTCTACATCGCCACCGGCAATGGCTCGCCGCATCCGATCGCCTTCCGCAGCCCTGGCGGCGGCGACAACCTGTTCCTCTGTTCCATCGTGGCGATCGACGCCCGCACGGGCGAGTACCGCTGGCACTTCCAGGAAGTGCCGGGCGAGGAATGGGATTACGACTGCGCCAATGCGCCGATCCTCGCGGACATCGAACTCGACGGACAGCAGCGGCAGGTGCTGTTGCACGCTCCGAAGGACGGCTTCTTCCGTGTGCTGGACCGCAC
>JBEEKA010000131.1:0-3628 GCA_041168985.1 Pseudomonadota bacterium
CGGCACCACCGGGCGCGGCATCGGCCCCGCCTACGAAGACAAGGTGGCGCGCCGCGCCGTGCGCGTGGCGGACCTGTTTCACCGCGAGAGCTTCGCCGCGAAGCTGGGCGAAGTGCTCGACTTCCACAATTTCGTGCTGCAGCACTACTTCAAGCAGCCAGCGATCGATTTCCAGCAGACGCTGGACACCTTGCTCGCACAGGGCGAGCGCATCAAGCCACTGGTCATCGACGTGACGCAGGAACTGGCCACCCTGCGCGCGCAGGGCGCGAACGTGATGTTCGAGGGCGCGCAGGGCGCGATGCTCGACGTCGACCACGGCACCTATCCGTTCGTCACGTCCTCCAATACCACCGCGGGTGGTGCATCGACGGGTACGGGCCTCGGGCCGCGTGCGTTCGACTACGTGCTCGGCATCGTGAAGGCCTATACCACGCGCGTCGGAGCCGGCCCGTTCCCGACGGAACTGTTCGACGCCGATGGCGAGCACCTCGCTCGCGTGGGCCATGAGTTCGGTTCGGTCACCGGTCGTGCCCGCCGTTGCGGCTGGTTCGATGCCGTCGCGTTGCGCCGCTCCATCGTCCACTCGAGTGTGTCCGGGCTCTGCATCACCAAGCTCGACGTGCTCGATGGCCTTGAAACCATCCGCGTGTGCACGGGTTACCGGATGGGCGACCAGGTGCTGTCCGAGCCGCCGCTGTTCGCGGATTCCTTTGCGGACGTGGAGCCGATCTACGAGGAGCACGCCGGCTGGAGCGAGTCCACCGTCGGTGTGACGTCCTACGACGCGCTGCCGGCCAATGCCCGCAGCTATCTCAAGCGCCTTGAACAGCTCGTGGCGGTTCCGATCGACATCGTGTCGACGGGCCCTGATCGCGACCAGACGATCGTCCTCCGCCACCCGTTCGGTTGAGGCGCCTGTCGGCCCGGGTGCGTGCGCCCCGGGCCGGGCGGTGGCGTCATTTCAGGACGACGCCGCCATCCACGGCCAGGCCATGACCCACGATGAAGCTCGCTTCGCTGGACGCGAGGAACAGCACGACCTTGGCGATTTCCTCGGGCTGCGCCGCGCGCCCGATAGGATGATCCGCGGCCAGTTTCTCCATGAGTCCCGGTATCTTCAGTGCCGGTTCGAGCATGGCCGTCTGCACGGCGCCCGGACACACCGCGTTGACGCGGATGCCGACGCCGATGAGGTCCAGTGCCGCGGCCTTGGTCAGTCCCAGCACGCCGTGCTTGGCGGCGACATAGGACGCCATGTTCTGCGCCCCGACCAGGCTTGCCACCGAAGCCGTGTTGATGATCGCACCACCCCCCGAATCGAGCATCGCCGGGACCTCGGCCTTGATCGAATGGAACACGCCCGTGAGGTTCACGGCGATCATGCGGTTCCACTCCTCGAGTTCGTACTCCTGCACGGACTTGAGCATCGAGCCGGGAATGCCGGCGTTGTTGAAGGCCACGTGGAGTCCGCCGAATACCTCGACGGTCCTGGCGACGAGTGCTTCGCAGTCCGCATACACGCTGATGTCGGCGCGACAGGCCGAGGCGCTGCCTCCGCTCGCGCGGATCGCGTCGGCGACCGCCACGGCGCCGGCTTCGTTCTGGTCGGCAACCATGACGCTCGCACCTTCCGCGGCGAATGCCTGGGCCGTGGCCCGCCCGATGCCCGAAGCCGCGCCCGTGACGATGACGCTGCGACCCTTGAATCTCGCCATGGATGCTGGACTCCGGTAGGTGAAGTGCCCCTATATTAGGCAGCTGTGAGCCGCTATACACTCCAAGGGCCATGAGTACCCACGACAAGCGTCCCCTGCTGGTGTCGGTCGCACCGAACGGACCTCGGCTTGGCGGGCAGGACCACGAAGCACTGCCCGTGACGCCTGCCGAAATCGGGTATGTCGCCGGCGCCTGTCGACTGGCAGGTGCGGGAATGATCCACCTGCACGTTCGGGACGAGCAGGGCGCCCACAGTCTTTCCCCGCAGATCTATCGGGCCGCGCAGCGGGAGATCCGTCACCTCGCGGGCAGCGGCTTCGTCATACAGGTCACGACCGAGGCGGCCGGATCCTTCGACCTCGAGGCACAGATGGCGGCCGTGCGCAGCCTCGAAACGGGAGCGGCCTCCTTTCCGCTGGCCGAATTCTTTCCCGAAGAGACCGTCTACGATTCAGTCGCCGAATTCTTCGCCTGGATGGTGGGGCGCGGCGTGGCCTGCCAGTTCGACCTGGACTCCCCGGCGCAGGCGGTGCATTTGCGCAGCCTCGTGGAGCGGGGACACCTTTCCATGCGGCAGGCGCACGGCATGTTCGTGCTGGGTCGGCCCGGGCGGGGAGGCGACGCGAACCCCGCCCTGCTTGATGACTTCCTGGCCGAGTGGCCCGCGAACTGGCCCTGGAGCGCCTGCGCCTATGGTCGTAACGAGCTGGACATCCTGCAGCACGTGATCGCCCGCGGTGGCCATGTCAGGACCGGTTTCGAATATTCCATGGTCGATCCGGACGGGCAGGTGCTCGAATCCAACGCGAAACGGATCGAACAGATCGTTGCCTGTGCGGCCTCGGTCGGGCGACCCCTGGTCGCGCCTGAAGACGTACTTTCCCTGTTCCCGCAGACCGCTTGAGGAAGACCGATGTCGCAAAACCTGACGCTCAAGAAAATCCTGTCCTCGGGCATCATGGTGTTGGCCGTTGGCTTCGGCACTGCGCTGTCTGCGGAAGACCTGGGCAGCTATGACGGCCCGCAGTTGTACCGGCGGCTCTGCGCGAGCTGCCACGGGCCGGATGGTGCCGGCGATGGTCCGGTGGCGTCGACCCTGAAGAACCGCCCGCCTGATCTCGCCGGCATCGCGTCGCGACGGCGCGGCGAGTACCCCGAGGCGAAGATCCGCCAGATCATCGACGGTCGATCAGGGCTGGTCGCGCACGGTGGACGCGACATGCCCGTATGGGGCAGTGATCTCGGCCAGGCCGGCGCGGATACGGACGCCGTGCTGGGCAGGCTCGTCGCCCAGCTGCGTGCCATGCAGAGGCCTGATCGCCGGTGACGGCGTTCCTGCGGCCTTCGTGGGCCGCCTGGCTGGGCATCGTACTTGGCCCGCTGGCGAACGGGCCCGTCGTGGCCGGCACGGTGGATGAATCCGAAATCCGCATCGCGGTCGACAGCCTGCATCCGGCCGGTACGACGCGCAGGTACTGGCTGGATGCTGCCGGAAGGCCGTCGCGACAGGCGCTGGCACTGTTGGCCGAGATGCAGGACGCAGCGGTCCGGGGCCTTGATCCACAGGATTATGGCGCCGCCGAATTGCGTCGGCGCGCCACGGGGCTGGGCCTTGCGAAGCTGGACACGGCCGATGCCTTCGAGCACGACTTCACCCATGCGCTGACCCGCTTCATCGTGCATCTCGATCGTGGGCGGATCCGTCCTGAAGAAGCCGGTTATGCCCTTGCACCCCGGCGCCTTTCGCCCGACCTGGCGGAACGACTTCGCGCGCTGAGCGCCGCCGCGGATGTCAGCGCGTCGCTGGATGCGCTGGAGCCCCGGTACCGGCATTTCGCATTGCTCAAGCTGGCGTTGAAGCATTATCGGGCGCTCGCGGCATCGGTGTCCGATGCCATGCTTCCAGGGC
>JBEEKA010000132.1:0-9070 GCA_041168985.1 Pseudomonadota bacterium
CCGGGAAATACACCAGTCCGGTTCTGGGACTGTAGGCCATGGGGTTCCAGTTATGCGCGCCGGCGGGACCGGGCAGGGACATGATTGGCTCTGACCCATAATAGGCTTTCGCATTGATCGCCGGTCGCCCGGTCTTCAGGTCGATGTGGCTGGCCCAGGTGTTTGCCGTGAAATGTTCCGCCGAGATCAGTTTGCCGGTAGCGCGGTCGATGACGTAGAAGTAACCGTTCTTCGGCGCCTGCATCAGCACCTTGCGCGGCTTCCCGTCGATCGCGATGTCCGCGAGGATGATCGACTGGACGGCCGTGTAGTCCCACTGGTCACCGGGCGTCGTCTGGTAATGCCACTTGAGTTCGCCGGTCGCGACATCGAGCGCGATGATCGACGACAGGAACAGGTTGTCGCCGCCACCCGGGCTGCGGATCGCGCGATCCCAGGGCGCGCCGTTGCCGACGCCGACATAGAGCAGCTTCGCTTCGGCGTCATAGGCAAAGGCATCCCAGGCCGTGCCGCCGCCGCCGCCCTTCCACCATTCGCCGGTCCAGGTCGGCAAGGCCTTCTTCATGGCTTCGTCCGAGGCTGCGCCATCCGGGCCCTTCGACGGATCGCCCGGCACGGTGTAGAAGCGCCAGGCGAGCTTGCCCGTCTCGGCGTCATAGGCCGACACGAAACCACGCACGCCCAGTTCGGCGCCGCCATTGCCGATGATGACCTTGCCATCCACCACGCGCGGCGCGCCGGTGATGGTGTAGGGCAGGTCCGTCGGCGTCGTCTGCACGTCCCACTTCACCCCGCCCGTCTTCGCATCCAGCGATACAAGGCGGCCATCGAGCACGCCGACGAAGACGCTGTCCTTGTAGAGCGCAACGCCGCGGTTCACGACGTCGCAGCAAGCGCGGTAGCCGCGCACGCGATCGGCCTTGGCGTCCCAGCGCCAGAGTTCCTTGCCCGTGCGCGCGTCGACGGCGAACACGTTGCTCCAGTCGGCCGAGGCATACATGATGCCATTCGAGATCAGCGGCGTGGCCTCGAGGCCGCGCAGCGACTGCGTGTCGTAGGACCAGGCGAGGCCCAGTCGGCCGATGGTGCTGCGGTCGATCTGCTTCAGCGGGCTGAAGCGGGTTTCGCCCTGGTCACGGCCGATGGTGATCCACTGGCCCGGTTCGGCGGCAGCGCCCCGCAGCGCGGCGTCATCGACGACCTTCGGTGCGTCCTTGTGCGTGCAGGCCGCCAGCGACAGCGCCGCGAGCAGCGACGCGACGGACATCGCAATCTTCTTGTGCTTGTTCATGGAAATCCTGTGACTTTCCGATCCCCCGGGGAGCGGGGACATTACACGACTGTGCGGTGCAATTCGTACTGGCAGATGTTCACGGCCGCAGCCACGTTCAGCGAATCGATTGCACCGGTTCCCGGGATCGTGAAAGTGCGAACCTTGAGTTTCGCAATCTGCTCGCGCGGCAGGCCGCGCGCCTCGTTGCCGAACACGTAACACCCGGCTTCGCGGAACGCGGGTGAGGAAACAGGGTCGCCCGACAGGTCGAGGCCGGCGATGCGGTCGAAGCGGATGGGCAGGCTGTCGAGCGGCACGTCCACTTCCACCGGCACATGAAAGATCGCGCCCATGCTCGCGCGCACGACCTTGCCGTTGTACGGGTCAACGCTGTCTGGGCTCAGCAGGCAGCGGAAGCCACCGAACCAGGCCAGCGTGCGCAGGATCGTGCCGAGGTTGCCCGGATCCTGGATCTCGTGCAGGTAGATCGCACGCTCACCGGCGCGTGGCTCGGGCGGCGGCAGCAGCGGCACGACGGCGACGATGTTCTGCGGCGTCTTCGTCTCGCCCAGTTGGGCCATCAGGTGCGCGTTCAGCAGGTGGTAGCGGAACCGGCCGGCGAGGGGGATGTGCTCCTTCGTGCAGTAGATCTCGCTGTCGCGCAGGCGCTTGTCCTTCTCCGCGGCTTTGTGCAGTTCCTGCACCAGGTGCTCGCCTTCGAGCAGGAAGCGGCCCGCCACCTCGCGGTGCTTCTTCTGGTGGAGTTTGCGTATTTCCTCGAGCGTCACGTCATGTCCCGTGCGACGGCCTCGGCGACCTTGATGCCGTCCACGCCCGCGGAGAGGATGCCGCCGGCATACCCCGCTCCTTCGCCGCAGGGGTACAGGCCGCGCACATTGAGGCTCTGCAGCGTGTCGGCATCGCGCGTGATGCGCACCGGTGAAGAGGTCCGCGTCTCCACGCCGGTCAGTACGGCGTCATCCCGATCGAAACCGCGGATCTGCTTGCCAAAGGCGGGCAGGGCTTCACGGATCGCCTCGATCGCGTACGGGGGCAGGGCGCCCGAGAGGTCGCCAAGCTTCACGCCTGGCGTGTACGACGGCTGCACCTCGCCGAGCTTCGTCGAGGGCCTGCCACGCAGGAAGTCGCCGACCAGCTGGCCGGGCGCGCAGTAGTCGCGGCCGCCGAGCTCGAAAGCCTTCGATTCCAGCTGTTCCTGCAGCGCGATGCCCGCAAGTACGTCTCCCGGATAATCCTGTTCCGGGTTGATGCCCACGACGATGCCCGCGTTGGCATTGCGTTCGTTGCGCGAATACTGGCTCATGCCGTTCGTCACGACGCGGTTCGGCTCCGAGGTTGCGGCGACAACGGTGCCGCCCGGGCACATGCAGAAGCTGTACACGGCACGGCCGTTCTTTGCATGGTGCACGAGCTTGTAGTCCGCGGCGCCGATGTCCGGATGGCCCGCGAGGCCGCGCAGGCGTGCGCGGTCGATCATCGACTGCGGGTGCTCGATGCGGAAGCCGACCGCGAAGGGCTTGGCCTCCATGTGGACGCCGCGCCGATGGAGCATGCGGAAGCTGTCGCGCGAGCTGTGGCCCAGCGCAAGCACCACGTGCCGGCTGCGCAGCGTCTCGCCGTTCTCAAGCGCCACGCCCTGGACCTGGCCCCCCTCTATAAGGACGTCGGATACCTTGCTTTCGAAACGCACCTCGCCGCCGAGGGCGAGGATTTCCTCGCGCATTCGCGTCACCACGCCCGTGAGGCGGAAGGTGCCGATGTGCGGCTTGCTGACGTACAGGATCTCGTCCGGTGCGCCGGCGCGCACGAACTCGTGCATCACCTTGCGGCCGTAGAACTTCGGATCCTTGATCTGGCTGTAGAGTTTGCCGTCCGAAAACAGGCCGGCGCCGCCTTCGCCGAACTGCACGTTCGACTCCGGCGTCAGCGTGTGCTTGCGCCACAGTCCCCAGGTGTCCTGCGTACGGCGGCGCACGTCGCGCCCGCGTTCCAGGACGATCGGCCTGAAGCCCATCTGCGCGAGCAGCAGAGCCGCAAACAGGCCGCCGGGCCCGAAGCCCACCACGATCGGTCGCTCCGCGAGCGTGGCCGGCGCCTGCGCGACAGGATGGTAGGCCGTGTCCGGAGAGGGACCGACCTGTCGATCGCCGGCGAAACGTGCCAGCACCCCGGCTTCGTCGTGGATGGCCACGTCGACCACGCAAATGAAGGTTATGGCAGCCCGTTTTCGGCGGGCGTCGTAGCTGCGCTTGAACAGGGTAACGTCGAGCAGCTCGTCGTCCGCGAGCGCAAGGCGGCGCAGGACCGACTGCCGCAGCATGTCGGGCGTGTAATCGATCGGGACGGGCAGTTCGGTAATGCGGATCAAGGCCGCCTTCCTGGCCGGTCTGTCCGGCAGAGGGTGGGGTACAATCCCTTAATTCTAGCGATCAAATCCATGGCCCGTACCAAAAGCAGCGCCAGCTGGCTCTCCCGCCACCTCAGCGACCCGTTCGTGAAACAGGCGCAGAAGGACGGCTATCGCTCGCGCGCGGCCTATAAGCTCATCGAGTTGAACGACAAGGACAAGCTGATCCTTCCCGGCATGCGCGTGCTGGACCTCGGGTCCGCGCCCGGCGGCTGGTCACAGGTGGCCGGCAAGATCATCGGCGACAAGGGCAGGATCCTCGCCACCGACATCCTGCCGATGGAGCCGCTGCGCAACGTCGATTTCATCCAGGGCGACTTCACCGAGCAGGACACGCTGGACAAGCTGCTGGCCTGGACCGGCGGCGGCAAGTTCGACCTGATCATTTCCGACATTGCGCCCAACATCACCGGCATCTCGTCGGCCGATCAGGCCTCGTCGATCTATTTCCTCGAGCTGGCGCTGGACACGGTGCGCCGCACGCTCAAGCCCGGTGCGAACTTCGTCGCCAAGATGTTCCAGGGCTCCGGTTCCGACGAATACCTCAAGGAGCTGCGCAAGCATTTCGACAAGGTGTCGATCCGCAAGCCGGCGGCCTCGCGCAAGGAATCCCGCGAGGTCTTCGTCGTCGCAAAGGGGTTCAAGGCCGCGTCGGAAATGACCTGATCAGAACCGCTCGTCCGGGCCCAGGTAGCGCCACTTTCCGGGGGGCAGCGCGCCCAGCAGCACGCGACCGGTGCGCACGCGCTTGAGCCCCGTCACATAAAGCCCGACCAGTTCGCACATGCGTCGGATCTGCCGCTTGCGGCCCTGGCGCAGCACGAAGCGCAGCTGGTGTTCGTTGATCCAGGACACCTGCGCGGGCCGCAGCTTCACGCCATCCAGCGTCAGTCCATGCTGCAGCCGTTGCAGGCCGCCCTCGGCGATGCGGCCTTCCACGCGCACGAGGTATTCCTTCTCGACACCTGAATCCTCACCGATCAGCTGCTTCGCGACGCGGCCGTCCTGCGTCAGCACGAGGATGCCGGTCGAATCGATATCGAGACGACCTGCAGGCGCGAGGCCCAGCAGCTGCGACGGGTGGAATCGACGCGGGGACGTATCCCCCGTCCAGCGGTTCTCCGCCGTGATGAGCACGACGGCCGGTTCATAGCCGTCCTCGGCCTGGCCCGACACATAGCCGATCGGCTTGTGCAGGATGATCGTGACCTGCTCGTCCTGGTGCGCGCGCGCGGCGCGGTCCACTTCGATCTTCGCGCTGAGCGGCACCCGCGTGCCGAGCGTGTCCACCACCACGCCGTCGACTTTGACCCAGCCGTTCGTGATCCATTCTTCGGCTTCACGGCGCGAGCACAGGCCCAGTTCGCCCATGCGCTTGGACAGGCGCGGGAGGTCCGGATTGCCGGCGGGCTTCGCGGGCGGAAAGGGTGGGCGGCGGGGAGGCTGGTTCATGTGCCGGGAAGGGTAGCCGATAAACGAAAAGGCCGGCATCGCTGCCGGCCTTTCCGTTCAATCCCGCCCTGCGGCTTGGGATCAGTGGTGCATCGTCGCCAGCGTGGCCGGGTCGAGATGCGAGATCGAGCGAGTGTCCTGGAAGGCGCGGATGCCCTCGATGCCCTGTTCGCGGCCGATGCCCGACAGTTTCATGCCGCCGAACGGCGCACGCAGGTCGAGCCGGTTCGCGCCGTGGTCATTGGTCCAGACATAGCCGCAGACCAGTTGGCCGCCGACGCGGTAGGCCGCCGCCTGGTCCGCCGACCAGACCGAACCGGCAAGGCCGGCCCAGGTGTCGTTCGCCATGCGGATCGCTTCCTCTTCGGTGTCGAAGGGGATGATCGGGATCACGGGGCCGAACTGCTCTTCGACCACCACGCGCAGCTTGAGGTCCGGGTTCACGACGATGGCCGGGCGGACGAAGTTGCCTTCCGCCAGGTCGCCGCCCGGCAATTCGCCGAACTCCAGCACCTGCGCGCCGGAAGCCTTGGCTTCGGCGATCAGTTCGTCGACGAACTTCTTCTGGGCCGGCGAGTGCAACGGGCCCATCGTGGTCGTCGGGTCGAGGCCATAGCCCAGCTTCGTCTTTTCGAGACGCGCCGACAGGCCCTTCACCAACTCATCCATGCGCGAACGGTGCACGAACACGCGCTTGGCGTTCATGCAGATCTGTCCGGTCGTGTCGTAGATGGCGCCGAAGATGCGGTCGAGGTGCGTGTCGTCGAGGATCGCATCCTTCAGGAAGATCGCCGCGTCGTTGCCACCCAGTTCGAGCGTGACGCGGGTGAGGCTCTGCGATGCCAGTTCCATCATCTTCTTGCCGCCGCCCACGGAGCCCGTGAAGCAGACCTTGGCGATGTCCGTGTTGCGGATCAGCGCGCTCATGTTCGCGTCCGGGCCCGTGACGACGTTCAGCACGCCCGGCGGCAGCTTCTCGGCGATGCGCTGGACGACGCGCGCCGTGGCGAGCGGTGCGGTCAGCGGCGGCTTCACGATGACCGTGTTGCCGGCAAGCAGCGCATGCGGCAGGGCGGCGCCGAGGATGGCGATCGGCCAGTTGAACGGCACGATGATCGACACGACGCCTAGCGGCTGGTAGCCGACGGTCGTCTCGGTCGGGATATGACCGGCGACGGGCTTGAGCACCTTGGTCGCGTTCACTTCGTCGGCGTGCATCAGCGCGAGGTTCCAGCGGATCTGCAGCACCAGCGCATCGACCCAGCCTTCCAGGCGGATCTTGCCGTTCTCCTGCGACAGCAGGGCGCCGTCCTCGGATGCGAAGGGATTCGGCGAATCCGGCACGCCCTCGATGGCGGCCTTCATCTTCTCGGCGCGCTGCTGCGGGGTCAGTGCCGACCAGGCCGGGAAAGCAGCCTTGGCAGCGGCCACGGCGTCGGAGACATCCTGGGTAGTGGCCGAAGCGGCGTGCCCGACGATGACGCCCTTCTTGGCCGGATCGGCAATCGCCATCTTTTCGGCGGTCTGCCGCTCCTTGCCCCCGATGTACAACGCGGTCGAGACTGAACCTGACATGTTATTTCCTTTTCGATGTGCGGGGCCGACGCCCGTGATTTCCCAAGATTAACCCATCATCCTGATGACGGTGACTTCAGCGCGCAGCCGTGGTTTGCAGGCGCGACTCAAGCACGGCGAGCGTGGCTGCGCGCGCCGCGGCGGCAGCTTTGGCTGCGTCGCCGGACGGCGGCGGCGCGCCGGGCGCGCCAGCGATCGCGGGGGCCCGGGCATGATCCAGCGGCGACTTGTCGGCCGCATCGCGGATCGACGGATCTGCCCCACGGTCCAGCAGGTGCTTCACGACCCGCTCGCGTCCGGCTTCGGCGGCCGCGGACAGGGCGGTCCGGCCTTCCTGGTCCCGCCCCGTTATGTAGGAACGAAGCTGTGCCGTATTGGTACGGCTGTCGACGACACGTGCATTGACGTCCGCGCCGGCGTCCAGCAACAGGTCGACGGTCTGTATCGTCAGCGACTGCAGGTCGCCCGGCGGAGGCGTGCCGCCCCCGTTGCCGCGACCGATGCCGCTCATGCCGACCGCCACCATCAGCGGCGTCATCTCGAAGACGTTCCGCAGGTCGACTTCCGCGCCAGCCTGAAGCAGGGCCCGCATCGCCGCGTGGTCATGGCGGATGGACGCGAGAAAGAGCGGGCCGACGCCGCCTCGAAGGTCGTATTCGGCGAAGCGGCCCCGGCCGCCTCCGTAAGGACGCTTGCGTGTGAGCTGGTGGTTCACGTCCACGCCCAATGACAGCAGTCGCTGAATCACGGGCAGGGCGGCGCCCTCCCTGAACTCGACGGGTGGGCGCCCGCCAAACGCGCCATCGCCCCGGAACGAATTCATGTCCACGGCCACGTATATCGGCGTGCGTCCGCTCATGTCCCAGGTGTGCGGGTTGGCGCCGTGGTCAAGCAGGAACATCGCGGAGTCGAAGCGACGGTTGTCCAGCGCATTGAGCAAGGGTGTCACGCCGTCGGGATTGGGCTTGTTGACGTCCGCACCAGCCTTCACGAGCGACACGACGCAGCGGTGGCAGCCCGACCGCGTCGCATAGAGCAGGGCGGTCAGTCCGCCCGTCTGGCGGCTGCCGAACTGTGCGCGCGGCTCGGATGTCATCTGGCGCGGCCAGTCGTCACTGTGCGCCCGCAGGTCGATGTTCTTCGCCCCGTGTGCAAGCAAAAGGTCCAGGATGTCCGGCTGGTTCGCACCGGCCGCCCACATGAGGGCGTTCTGGTCGCGGAAGCTTTCCACGGCGTTGACGTTCGCGCCTCGATCGATGAGCAGTCGCGAGACGGGCTCGGACCCCACGCTGATGGCGAGCATCAGCGCCGTCTGCCCGTCGGCGTTGGGTGAGTTCACGTCGGCACCGGCGTCCAGCAGCATCCGCACGAGTTCGACGTCGTCGACCTTCACCGCCTCGCCCAGCGCGGAGGCACCGTAGCGGTTGGTGACGTTGGCCCTGGCGCCTCGCTTCAGCAAGGCGCCCACCAGTTCGCGATCGACGTTGAATGTCGCCCACATCAGGGCGGTGGATCCGTCCGGTGCCTTTTCGTTGACATCGACGCCGGGCGAAGTGATCGCCGCCAGTACCGACTCGCGCTTTCCGGCACGCACCAGGTCGCCGAGCGTCGGCTTCGCCATGGCTGCCGCAACAGCGGGCGGTGCCAGCGAAGGCGCGAAGGCCGTGGCGACAGCGACCAACACGGCGAGGGCCGGGATCCACCCGGCGCGGGATCTTGGTTTAGACAACATTGCCTGCAAAGTTCGTGTAATGGGCCTGCAGGCCCTTGGCTACGTCGTAGAGGAATCGGTAAGGGTCCTGGAAACTTCGGCCCAGGTCCTGGAGTGCGCCGGCTTCCAGCATGTCCCTGGCGCTGTGCCCCTTGGCCGTCAGCTGGCTCGTCCTGTCGAAGAGTTTTGCCATCAGGTCGCGCTCGGACTGCAACTGGCCTCGCGACATCACGGGGCCATATGCGGGCACGATGCGAGTGTCCGCATCCGCAATCTTCAGCAGTGCGTCCATCGCATCGACACGTCCACCTATCCAGCCGCCGGCATACCAGTCATGCACGGGATCCCGCTGCGGTGACGCCACGTCACCGACGGCCAGGACATTCGAATCGCGGAAGTGCACGTAGCAATCGCCACGCGTGTGCGCCTCGAGCAGGTAGCCGTATTCGATGTGCTCGGCGTCGAAGGTCTGTGCGCCTTGCTCGCGGAATGTGACCGTGGGAACGGCCTCTTTCGGTGGCGCCTTGATCCATCGGTCCAGGGAAGGCGACCAGTAGTCGGCCGCGAGCCATTGCTTCGTGATCGTATGCGCCCGGATCTCGGTGCCCATCCTCGCGAACAGTGCGTTACC
>JBEEKA010000133.1:0-6104 GCA_041168985.1 Pseudomonadota bacterium
CGCAGCAGACGCGCAAGTCGGTCATTTCGCACAACCTGGCCAACGTCAACACCAACGGCTTCAAGAAGGACCGTGCCGTGTTCGAGGACCTGCTGTACCAGAACGCCAAGCAGGTCGGTGGCTCCACGTCGCAGGATACGCTGTCCCCGACGGGCAAGAACATCGGTACCGGCGTACGCATCGTCGCCACGGAGAAGACCTACACGCAGGGCAGCCTGTCGCAGACCGGCAATGCGCTGGACGTCGCGATCAATGGCCGCGGCTTCTTCCAGGTCCTGCTGCCGGATGGCAGCTTCGGCTACACGCGCGACGGCTCTTTCAAGATGAGCTCGACCGGCGAACTGGTGACGTCCAGTGGCTATCGCGTCCAGCCGGGCATCACGATCCCGCAGGGCGCGCAGAGCGTCAGCATCGCCAACGACGGCGTCGTGAGCGTCCAGTTGCCGGGCCAGAGCGCGACGACGCAGATCGGTTCGCTGATGCTCACCGACTTCCTGAATCCGACCGGCCTGCAGCCGCGGGGCGAGAACCTGCTTGCCGAGACGGCCTCCAGCGGTGCGGCGCAGACCGGCAACCCCGGCATCAGCGGCCTGGGCTTCCTCCAGTCCGGCGCGGTGGAAGGCTCGAACGTGAACGTCGTCGAAGAACTGGTGAACATGATCGAGACGCAGCGGGCCTACGAGATGAACTCGAAGGCCATCTCGACCACGGACCAGATGCTCCAGTACGCGAGTAACAACCTGTGATCACCCCGTCGCTGAATCGCGTCGCCGTCGTCGCCCTGCTGGCGCTGCTGGCCGGCTGCGGTTCGCGCAAGACGCTGCCGGATCCGTTCGCCGCCACGTTGCCGGAGGACATCGCGGAGGATTCGGACGGCAACGGCGGGATCTTCCGGACCGGCCGCGACCTGCCGTTGTTCGAGAATTCCATCGCGCATCGCGTTGGCGACACGCTGACTGTGTCCCTGGTGGAAAGTACGGCCGCGCAGAAGAGCTCGAGCACGAACGCCGCCAAGAAGACGTCCATCGACATCACTGCGCCATCCTTCGGAGGCAAGACGCCGTTCAAGGAACTGGGCGTCGGCGGCGGCAGCTCCAACAGCTTCGGAGGGTCCGGGGACAGTGCGCAGTCGAACCGGCTGGACGGCTACCTGACCGTCACGGTGGCCAAGCGGCTGTCGAACGGCAACCTGCTTGTGAAGGGCCAGAAATGGATCGGCATCAACCAGGGCCGGGAATACGTCCGCATCCAGGGCATCGTGCGCCCGGCCGACATCCTGCCGGACAACACGGTGCTGTCCTACAAGATCGCGGACGCATCGATTTCCTATGGTGCACAGGGCGTGCTGGCGGATGCGAACCGGCCCGGCTTGCTGGCGCGCTTCTTCAACTCCAAGTGGAGCCCGATGTGAAAGCGCTCAAGCCCTTCCTGATGTCCCTCTGCGTGGCCCTGGTCGGGCTGGGTGCCGGTGCGGCCCGCGCCGAAGCGGAGCGCGTGAAGGACATTGCGTCCGTATCCGGCGTGCGTGGCAACCAGCTCGTCGGCTACGGCCTAGTCGTCGGCCTCGATGGCACGGGCGACCAGACCAGCCAGGCGCCGTTCACCATCCAGAGCATCAAGAACATGCTCACGCGCTTCGGCGTGACCATCCCGGCGACGGCGAATCCGCAGCTCAAGAACGTCGCGGCGGTCACCGTGACGGCGGACCTGCCGGCCTTCGCCAAGGTCGGGCAGATGATCGACGTCACCGTGTCGTCTATCGCCAACGCGCAGAGCCTGCGCGGCGGCACCCTGCTCATGACGCCCCTGCGGGGCGTCGACGGCGAGGTGTATGGCGTGGCGCAGGGCAACCTCGTCGTCAGCGGCTTCGGCGTGCAGGGCCGTGACGGTTCCCGCATCGCCATCAACGTGCCCTCTGCGGGCCGCGTGCCCAATGGGGCGACGGTGGAACGCGAGGTGCCGAACAACTTCAGCGCCAAGCCCTTTGTCATGCTGAACCTCAACACGCCGGACTTCACGACCTCCGCACGGCTCGCCTCGGCGATCAACGCGCTGCTGGGGGAGGGGACGGCGGAGTCCGTGGATTCCGTCTCGGTGAAGGTTCGCGCGCCCGTCGATCCGGCCCAGCGCATTCCTTACCTGTCGACGCTCGAGGGCATCGAAGTCGAACCGGGCAGTGCGCCGGCCCGGGTGATCGTCAACTCGCGCACGGGAACGGTCGTCATCAACTCGCAGGTGAAGGTCCTGCCGGCAGCCGTCGCGCACGGCTCCCTCACGGTGACCATCACGGAACGCGACGAGGTGAGCCAACCCGGCGCCTTCTCCCAGGGGTCGACGACCAGTTCGCCGCGCAGCTCGATCTCGGCGACATCGGCCGATTCACGCATGTTCGTGTTCAGTGCCGGCGTGAACCTCGACGAGATCGTGCAGGCCGTGAACCAGGTGGGCGCGGCTCCCGGCGACATCGTCGCGATCCTCGAGGCGCTGCGGCAGGCTGGCGCGCTGCGCGCCCAGCTCGTGGTGATTTGACGCGGATGCCGTGATGTCCACAAGTCCCCTCAACAGCGCCTTTTACGCCGATCCGCAGGGTCTCAGTGCCCTGCGGCAGGACGTGCGCTCGAAGGATCCGGAAGCCATCAAGGCGGTGGCCCGGCAGTTCGAGGCGCTGTTCACGTCGATGATGCTCAAGAGCATGCGCGACGCGACGCCGAAGGACGGCCTGTTCAGCAGCGACCAGCAGGACTTCTACCAGGAGATGTTCGACCAGCAGATCGCCACGCAGATGTCGAAGGGCAAGGGCCTGGGACTCGCGGAGATGCTGGTGCATCAGTTGAAGCGCACGGGCCTGCAGCCACCGCAGGCTGCGGCAGCTCCGGCCGATCCTGCAGTCGAATCGACCGCGACGCCGACGGCATCCGTCGTCGCCTGGCCGCCCGCCTCGCGGGAGGGCTTCGTGCAGGCCCTGAAGCCGGCCGCCGAAGCCGCAGGCCGCAGGCTGGGCGTGGATCCCGAGACGCTCATCGCCCATGCGGCGCTCGAGAGTGGCTGGGGACAGCGGCTGCCGCGCAATGCCGATGGCAGCCCGAGCTTCAACCTGTTCGGCATCAAGGCTGGCAGTCGCTGGAACGGCGCGGTGGCGACGGCCCGGACCACCGAGTTCGTCAACGGGCAGCCGATCCAGGTCCAGGCGGCATTCAGGTCCTATGGATCGCCGGAAGCCTCGATGGAGGACTACGCGACGATGCTGGCGAGCCGGCAGCGGTATGCCGGCGCCCTGGGCACCGGTTCCGACGCGCGGGCTTTCGCCACGGGCCTGCAGCAGGGCGGATACGCCACGGACCCGAACTATGTCACCAAGCTGACGACCGTGGCGGGCGCCCTAAAGTCCGCGCGGGACCTGCCGTTAACCTGACCAAGAGCTGTTGAGAGGACGGAATGGCTGACTCGATGTCCATTGGTGTAACCGGCCTGCTGGCGATGCAGCGGGCGCTGGACGTCACCAGCCACAACATCGCCAATGCCTCGACCGATGGCTACAGCCGCCAGAACGTCGAGTTCGCGGCCGTGGAGCCCCAGTTCATCGGCGGTTCCTTCGTCGGCCGTGGTGTCACGATCCAGGACATCCGTCGCGCCAGCGACAACCTGCTGGTCGGCCAGGCCACCAGCGCTTCCAGCACGTTTTCCCGCCTCGACGCCTTCACGACCAACGCGCAGGCGCTGAGCAACCTGTTCGCCGACACGCAGACCGGCCTTGCCACGAGCCTGCAGGCGTTCACGAATTCCGTCAGCGGCGTCGCCAACGATCCGACCTCCAGTGCGGCCCGGCAGGTGATGCTGGGGCAGGCGGAAAGCCTGCGTTCGCGCCTCGGTTCCTACCAGACCCGCCTCGACGAGATCAGCACGCAGATCAACGGGCAGCTCGATACCGAGGCGAGGACCGTCACCAGCATCGCGCAGAACATCGCGAAGCTGAACGACCTGATCTCGACCCAGGCCGCCATCTCCGGCCACGTGCCCAATGACTTGCTGGACGCACGCGACACGCAGCTCAGCGAGCTCGCCACCCACGTGAACGTCACCACGGTGACGCAGGACAACGGCTCCGTCACCGTGATGATCGGCAACGGCCAGCCGCTGGTGATCGGCAACCGCGCGAACGCCATCGTCACGCAGCGGGACCCGTACGACCCGACCCGCACCATGCTCGGCCTGCAGGCCGGTGGCACGACGATCGACGTCACGTCGTCGATGTCGGGTGGCACGATCGGCGGCCTGATGGATTTCCGCAGCCAGATGCTGGATCCGGCGAAGAACCAGATCGGCCAGATCGCGATCGCCGTGGCCAGTGTCGTCAACGACCAGCAGGCCAAGGGCATCGACCAGAAAGGCGTGCTGGGCACGGATCTGTTCGCGGTGGGCGCCGTGCAGGTGTTCGCCAACACCGGCAACACCCAGCTGACCGGCCCGACCGTCACCCGGACCAGCGTTTCCGCGCTGACGACCAATGATTACCTGCTGGGATACGACGGCAGCAGCTGGACCCTGCGCAATGCGGCGACCGGTGCGTCCGTCACGATGGCCGGCGCGGGCACCAATCTCAGCCCGTTCACGGCCGACGGACTGTCGATCGTCGTGCCGGCGGGCGTCGCGGCCGGTGACAGCTTCAAGATAAAGCCGACCGCCGGTGCGATCAGCGGCATGTCCGTGCTCATCGCGGATCCGTCGAAGATCGCCGCCGCGGCGCCGATGCTGGCGGGTGCCGCCTCCGCCAACACGGGCAGCGGTGCCATCACCCAGGGCGAGGTGCTGGACCCGACGAACGCGCAGCTGCGCGCGACGACGACGATCCAGTTCATCGACGCCACTCACTATTCCGTCAACGGCGCCGGGAGTTTCCTGTACGCGGCGGGGTCGAACATCGATCTTAATGGCTGGCGCGTCGCGATCTCGGGATCGCCGGCCGCGGGTGACACCTTCACCGTCGTGGACAACACCAGTGGCGTGGGCGACAACCGCAACGTGCTGGCGATGTCGCAGACCCTCGGCAGCAACGTGCTCAATGGCGGCAGCGACTCGGTCAACTCGGTGACGACGAAGTTCGTCGGTCAGATCGGCGTCACGACCGGCCAGGCCCAGACCACGCTGGATGCCCAGAAGACGATCCTCGACAGCGCGAAGGCTTCCGTCGATGCGGTGTCCGGCGTGAACCTCGACGAGGAGGCCGCCAACATGCTCCGCTACCAGCAGATCTACCAGGCCGCGGCGCAGATCATCCGCGTGTCCCAGAACATGTTCGACTCCCTGCTGTCGGCGACCGCACGATGAGTTTCCGCATCTCCACGGCCGGCCTGCACAACGGCGCCATCACGCAGATGCTGGCGCGGCAGGCCGACCTCGCGAAGACGCAGGCCCAGGTCGCGTCGGGCAAGCGCGTGATGTCGCCGGCGGACGATCCGGTCGCCGCGACGCAGATCATGGCGCAGTCCCAGACCCGGTCGCAGCTGGGGCAGTACTCGAAGAACGCCGATGCCGCGACGAACCGCCTGAACACCTACGAGCAGGCATTCGCCGACGCCAGCAACCTCCTGCAGCGCGTGCGCGAGCTCGCCGTGCAGGCCAACAGCGGTGCGCTCGACAGCAGTTCCCGCAGTTCGATCAACACGGAGCTGCGGTCCCGCGTGCAGGAGCTGCAGGACCTCGCGAACCGTCGCGACGCGAACGGCGAATATCTGTTTGCAGGCCTGTCCACGCAGACGCAGCCGTTCGCACGCGGCAACGCGGGCGTCTCCTATCTGGGCGACGCCGGCCTGCGTGCCGTGCAGATCGCTTCCGACCAGCGTGTGATCGACGGCTTCTCCGGCCGCCAGACCTTCATGGACATCCCGGAAGGCAACGGCACCTTCAGCGTAACGCAGGGCGTGCACACGGGCGCGAGCTCCATCGATACCGGACAGGTGACGAACGCCGCGGCGTGGGTGCCCGGCACGTACACCATCACGTTCACTTCGCCGACGACCTGGGACGTGACGGATGCGCTGAACAATTCCGTCGCCAGCGGCACCTACACGAGCGGCAGCGCGATTTCCTTCCTCGGCATCCAGGTG
>JBEEKA010000134.1:0-6798 GCA_041168985.1 Pseudomonadota bacterium
ATGCTGGACCCTGAATTCCTGCCGCAGGGTTTTGGCGGATGAAAGGGCCGCGTCACGGTACAGCGCGAACTCATCTCGGCAGTCCGGATGGAAGTAGGTTGTCAGCGGATCTGCGGGAAGACCCGAAGGATCGTCCCCGAACAGGGCGTACCAGGCACGGTTGGCGTAGGTGATCTCGCCTTGCAGGGTGGCTTCGAAGTACGCCTCGTCGACCAGGTCAACCCGACGGCGCGCGCGCTCGGTTTCGGCGCGGGCATCATCCCCGCCGTGATCGGGCGTTCCTGAGGGGCTGGAGCTGTCCATGGGTGCCGGATAATAGGAACATTGACAGCGGCCCGGGCTAGATAGATCCAAACTGAACGCAATTCCGTCGCGAGCCCGGGCCGCGCGGCGTGTTGCGCGGTCCACGGGCCGCGAGGAAACTGGCAGCGGCAAGGGAGAGCGCGTTGACACGTTCAGATCGGACGGTTCCTTGGTGGCCAATCATCCTGTGCGCGCTGGCCGTCCTGCTGGACGGCTATGACGCACAGATGCTGGCGATGGCGATCCCGCTGATGGCGGCAGAGTTCGGCGTGCCGCCGACGACATTCGCGATGGCGGCTTCCAGTTCGCTTGCCGGCATGGCGATAGGGGCCTTGTTCCTGAGTCCGCTGGCGGACCGCTTGGGTCGGCGACAGATGCTCGTTGCCAGTCTGCTGCTGTTCGGGCTGCCGACCCTGTTCGCCATGCAGTCGGGCGGCCCGGTGGAAATGGCGATCTGGCGGCTCATCGCAGGCTGTGGGCTGGGTGCCACCGTTCCCGTGACCATCGGCATTACCTCTTCCCTTGCGCCCGCCGGTCGCCGGATTTCTATCGCGGCACTGGCTGCCAGTGGTTTCGCGATAGGCGCCTCGTCGGCGGGGCTGCTGACCCCCCTGCTGGCGCAGGCCTGGGGCTGGCGCGGAATGTTCGCCTA
Organism: Pseudomonadota bacterium; assembly: GCA_041168985.1. Lineage (GTDB taxonomy): Bacteria > Pseudomonadota > Gammaproteobacteria > Steroidobacterales > Steroidobacteraceae > ZC4RG30. The sequence continues at coordinate 956 of JBEEKA010000134.1, forward strand.
CGGTGGCGTCATGCCGCTCCTCATCGCGATCCTGGCTTGGTACGGCATTCCCGACACGAACAGGTCGGCAGGCGAGGCAGGGTCGGTGTCCAGTGGCGCGCCGAAGCCGCGGCTGCTGTTTGCCGCCGGTCGTGGTCCGCGCACGCTGCTGCTTTGGGCGATCAATGCCATCAACCTGTTCGCGAACTATGGGTTCGCGAGCTGGCTGCCCACGCTGATGGTGCAGAACGGCTGGACCTTGCCGGACGCATCGCGCCTGATGGCAGTGCTTGCCCTTGGCGCCGTGACAGGAAGTTTCGTCGTGTCGCGGCTCGTCGATCGCGGCCACCTGGTCAAGGCCTTCGGTGGCGGATACCTCATCGCGGCAGGGGCGCTCCTGGCCTGTGCGAACAATCCATCGGGCGGCCTGGTATGGGCCGCGCTGCTGGTGCTGATCGGCTTCGGCGCGATCGGCACCCAGCTGACGCTCGGCCCCCTCGCGGCGTCGCTGTATCCAGAAGAGGCCCGGTCAACGGGCATCGGCTGGGCCAACGGCTTCGGGCGGGCGGGATCGCTGTTCGGGCCGCTGGCCCTTGCCTGGCTCATGAACCGCCACCTGCCGCCGACCCAGGTGCTCGGTGCGCTGACCATACCGATGCTGTCCTGCGTGCTTTGCGTGGTCCTGTTGTCCGGTGTCCTGCGTCGGGACAAGGAGTCCTGATGTCGCGTCTCGTCGAAAGCTGGCTGGATTCGCGTCCGCTGAACAGGCGGCAGGCGCTCATCATCGCGATCATCGCCTCGGCGCTGGTCATCGACGGCCTCGATGTGCAGCTGCTGTCACTCGTGGCGCCGATGATCCTCCAGGACTGGGGTATCGCAAGGCAGGATTTCGGGGCGGCCATGTCGGCTGCGCTGCTGGGCAGTTCCTTCGGGTCGCTGGTTGGCGGTGGCCTGGGCGACCGGTTCGGCCGCAAGAGCGTGTTCGTCGCGGCCACCCTGTCGTTTGGCGTCGCCACGGCGCTGGCCGGGCTGACCCACTCGGTGTTCGGGATGACGCTCGTTCGGCTCGTGGGTGGCTTCGGGTTCGGTGCGGTCCTGCCCACGTCCGTCGCGCTGGTCAGTGAATGGCTCCCGAAACTCGCGCGTTCCCGCGTGGTGGGCATGACGGCCACGGGCACGCCGCTGGGCGGCATGCTGGGTGCCGCATTTCTCATCAGCCTGCTGCCGATGCTGGGGTGGCGTGGCTGTTTCCTTGCCTGCGGACTGGTGTCGGTGATCTTTGGCCTTCTTGCGTGGGTCTGGCTGCCGGAGTCCCCCAGCTATCTCGTCGCGCGCGGCAAGGCGGACAAGGCGGCTGCGCTGCTGCGTCGATACCTCGGCGTGGACTGCACGGCGGAATCATTGGGTTCGGCGGACGCAGCCGCGCGGGAAATCGACGCAGAGGCCCAGGCAGGCGATGACCGGCGCGTCTTTGATCGCAGCAACCTGCGGCTCAACATGGGGTCCTGGCTCGCGTTCTTCGGTGTGTATTTCGTGGCGTACGGCCTGGCCGCCTGGCTGCCGGTCCTGTTGACCGGCGCCGGACTGGACATGCCAACGGCCCTGCGCGCGAGCTTCCTTTACAACCTCTGCGCCGTCGTATCGGGCATCCTGCATGGCCTGCTCGTACCCCGGTTCGGATCGAAGCGCCTGCTGCTGACCGGCGTGACCCTGACGCTCGTTGCCCTGGGCCTGCTGGCGCTGGGCGTGACGACCCTGCGTGCGACACACGATGTCGCCCGGGCGGAGTGGTTCGTGATGGCGGGAAGCGCCGGAGTGGGTGCGTTCAATGGCGCCCTCATCGGTGTGATCTATGCCGTGCTGGCCCTGGGGTTCCCGCCGTCCTGCCGCGCCGGCGCGATCGGCCTGGCGATGATGCTCGGTCGGATGGGCGGCATCGTCGGCAGCTTCGTCGGGGGCGCACTGCTCAGCATCCATGGCGTGCCCGATCTGCCTTTCATCGTGGCGCTGGCCGTCGCGGCCCTGTGCGCCCTGATGGGTACGCTGATCATCGACCGGCACGTGCCTCGCGCCGGTTAAGATCCACCCATGCGTGGAAAGGGTGTACGTGCCGTGCTCGGCGCGCTGGCGGCGTCCTGGTTGCTGGCCGGTTGTGCCGGACTGCAGCTCGATGAAGGACGCGTGAAAAGCCGACAGCTCGTCGAAAGCCGGTTGCCGACCGGTGGCGCCGTGCAGGGTACGCTGGAACAGTGGCTCGCGAAGCCCCTCGACCTCGACACGGCGGTCCGCGTCGCCCTGCTGCGAAATCCTTCGCTTGCGGCGATCGAGGCAGAGCTGGGATTCGGCGCCGCGGATGTGTTCGAGGCGGGTCGCCTGCACAACCCCGCGCTGGGCGCTGCCTGGCTGTTTCCCCAAGGTAGCCTGTCGGGCACCAAACTGTCCGCTTCGATCACGCTGGATTTCACTTCGCTTCTGCTCCGACGCAGCACGAAACGCATCGCCGACTCGGCCTTCGAACAGTTGCAGGCGAAGGTGGCCGCATCGGTGCTCTCGCTGGTATCGGAAACGCAACGCGCATGGGTCGATGCCGTCGCCGCCGCGCAGCGGCTCACCGTGCGCCAGTCGATCCAGGACGTCGCCGATGCCGCTGCGGAACTGGCGGTGCGGCATGCGCAGGCCGGCAACCTGTCGCAACTGGACCTCACGGTGCAACAGGCGGCTGCCTCCGAGGCCAGGCTGGAGACCCAGCAGGCCGAAGCAGAGTTCGTCGATGCACGCGCAGCGCTGCAGACCCTGCTGGGACTGGATGCCGGAATGGCCTGGACGCTGCCGAACAGCCTGGATAAGCCCGACACGCTGCCGGCGCTTGAACTCGAAGTCCTGCGCGAAAAGGCAGCCGGCGAGCGACTCGACCTGCTGGCCGCGCAGCGCGAAGTGACGGTTCGGGTCGACGAACTGGCGCAGCTGCGTCGCAACCGCCTGCTGGGCCGGAGCGAGCTCGGTGCCTCGCTGGAGCGCGAAGCGGACGGTTCGCGCAGGCTGGGCCCTTCGGTGTCGATGGAGTTGCCACTGTTCGAACAGGGGCAGGGTCGCGTGGCCCGCGCCGAAGCCCGCCTTCGACAGGCGCAGGGGTCGCTGCGCGTCGTGGAACTGGCCATCGACGTCGAACTGCAGCAGCAACTGCAGAAGCTGAGGCTGGCCCGTGACCGCGTGGAGGGGTATCGCGTATCACTGATTCCCCAGCGCGAGGCTGTCGTGGCACGCCTGCAGGAAAGGGTCAACTTCATGCTGGATGATGCGTTCACGCTGCTGCTGGCGCGGCAGCAGGAGTACGCCGCCTATGAAGGCTATGTACGGGCCGTGCAGGATTACTGGCGTGCGCGTGTCGACCTGCTGCGTGCGACCGGTTCCCAGCTGGTGGTTGCCCTGCCGGGAGTTTTGCCATGAGTTTCAGCCGGCGGAGACTGATCACGGGCGCAGCGAGCCTCGCCGCGGCGTCAGCTACGGCGCAGGCATCGACGTTGCCCGCGACCTCGTCCGCGATTTCGCGCGGTCGCGTCAGGACCTTGAACGGAAGTTCGCTGCCCTGGCGCAAGGTCGACGGCACAAAGGAATTCCATCTCGTCGCGGGTGAGTTCGAACATGAGTTCGCGCCGGGTTGCGTCGCGCGCTGCTGGGGATACAACGGCTCCACGCCCGGGCCGACGATCGAGGCCGTGGAAGGCGACCGCGTTCGCATCCTGGTCACGAACACGCTGCCGGAAGGTACTTCCATCCACTGGCACGGGATCCTGCTGCCGAATGGCATGGACGGCGTCGCGGGATTGAACCAGGAACCCATCGGTCCGGGAGAGACCTGGGCCTATGAATTCACGCTGCGGCAGGAGGGCACCTATCTCTACCATCCGCATGCCGACGAGATGACGCAACTCGCCTTCGGCATGATGGGGTTTTTCATCGTGCATCCGCGGGTGCCCCATGAGCCTCCCGTGCAGCGGGACTACGCGGTGTTGCTGCACAACTGGGCGCTGCATCCCGGTACCTATCGTCCCGACCCGTCGGTGATGACGGAGTTCGACCTCTGGACTTTCAACAGCAAGGTTTTCCCGGCGACCGAACCGCTGCTGGCGGCACAGGGCGAGCGCGTGCGGCTTCGCGTCGGGAACCTTTCCATGCATAACCACCCGATCCACCTGCATGGCCATCGGTTTGCGGTGACGGGCACCGATGGTGGTCGATGGCCGCAGCAGGCCTGGCTTCCGGAGGTGACCACGATCGTCGGCGTCGGCCAGACGCGCGACATCGAGTTCGTGGCGGACAACCCCGGCGACTGGGCGCTCCATTGCCATATGGCGCATCACACGATGAATGCCATGGGCCATGCCGTGGCAAACCCCGTGGGCGTGAAGATGGAAGGCCTCGAATCGCGAATCCGCAGGCAGTTGCCGGGCTTCATGGCGATGGGAGAGGAGGGCATGCAACAGCACCTCGAACATGCGCAACACATGCGCGGGCCGGCGAACACGCTGCCGATGGCGCAGGGCGAGGGGCCCTTCGGTGCCATCGGCATGGGCGGCATGATGACCCTGCTGAAGGTGAGGGCGGGCCTGCGCGGCAACTCTGATCCCGGCTGGTATGACTCACCGGACGCAACTCGCGCGCGACGCATCGAGGCTGGCGATCCGCGGCCCGGAACCCACCACCATCAGGAGTGACCGATGCAAGCCCTGTCCCGGTTCCTGGTCTCCGTCATGGCCTTCGTCGCGCCCGTGCTCGCCCTGGCCCATGCGCATCTCGATTCGTCGCGGCCGGCGAATGGCAGTACCCTGGCTGCGGCGCCGACACAGGTCGCGCTCCAGTTCTCCGACTCGCTGTCCCTCACGGCGGCGACGCTGGAAAAGGTCGGTGGCAAGCCGGAACCCCTCAAGGACTTGCCGAACGAACTGTCCCGCGGCCAGGTGCTGCCACTGCCGAAGCTGGGCGACGGACAGTATGTCCTGCGTTACCGCGGTGTCAGCGAGGACATGCACGAAGCCCAGGGCAGCCTGCGGTTTACGGTGTCATCGAAGCCCTCCGGACCCAAGGCACCTTGAACCGGTGACACAGGTGGACCAGGCAGTTGCAGGCGCAGAAGGCCGACGCGAGCGGGTCAATGGTCTGATCACGGCCTGCTGGACGACCCAGGTGATTGCAGTGGCCGTCCGTCTTGGACTTCCCGACAGGCTGCTGAACGGACCCTGTGCGAGCGACGCGCTGGCCGAAGCGGCAGGCGTCCATGCCGACGCGCTCCATCGCCTGTTATGCGCGCTGGCATCCCTCGGGCTTGCGGTTCACCACGGCGGACGGCGGTTCAGCCTCGCTCCGGATGGCGAGCTGCTGCTGACCGCTGCGGCGGGTTCGCTGCGCGGCGTGGCCCTTCACTGGGGTGATCGCCAGTGGCGCTCTTTCGGACTGCTGGGGGCTGCGGTTGCCGATGGCCGCGCGCATGTCGCCGAGGGTTTCGAGCCACTGCAAAAAGATCCGGCGCAGGCCGATGTCTTCAACCGTGCGATGGCGGAACAGTCACTGCGAATCGGACTTGCGGCGGCGGCCGCATATGACTTCGGACGCTTCCGGCGTGTGCTTGATGTGGGGGGCGGATACGGGGCCGTCCTCGCGTCCCTGTTGTCGACCTGCCCACGACTCGAAGGTGCGACATTCGACCTGCCGGATGTCGAGGACGCGGCGCGACGTTACCTCCATGAGCAGGCGCTGGGAGACAGGGCGGAATTCATCGGCGGCAGTTTCTTCGAGACGGTGCCAGCGGGCTTCGACTGCCATGTCCTGAAGTTCATCGTCCACGACTGGGGCGATGCCGAATCCCG
>JBEEKA010000135.1:0-2877 GCA_041168985.1 Pseudomonadota bacterium
CAACATCAAGATGACGGTCGAGCTAATCGCCCCCATCGCGATGGACGCGGGCCTGCGCTTTGCCATCCGCGAGGGTGGTCGCACGGTCGGCGCCGGCGTCGTCGCCAAGATCATTCAGTAAGGCGGGAACACATCATGGCTAACCAGAACATCCGTATCCGCCTCAAGGCGTTCGATCACCGTCTCATCGACAACTCGGCACGCGAGATCGTCGAGACCGCCAAGCGCACGGGCGCCACGGTCAAGGGCCCGGTGCCGCTGCCGATCAAGATGGAGCGTTTCACGGTCCTCGTTTCGCCGCACGGCGACAAGGATGCCCGTGACCAGTTCGAGCTCCGCACGCACAAGCGCCTGATGGACATCCTGAATCCGACCGACAAGACGGTGGATGCCCTGATGAAGCTTGAGCTGCCGGCCGGCGTCGACGTTCAGATCAAGCTGAATTAAAAAAATATCCCCGAAAGGGGTTGCACTGGGTCGCGCAGGTGCATACAATGCGCGACCCTTCAAGCCGCCAAGTGATGATTTGGCGGCCCGCGTTTTCGAATGCGGAATCGGGCGAGGTTGGTGGCGCTGCCGCCAAAACCACTCGAAAGCATCGTTCCCCGTCATCGGGGGTCGTGTCTTTCCTTGGTTTTACCTTCCCGAAACCGTCAGCAGCAGCTCTGGCTGGGTGCCCCGTGGGTCCCGTGCTGGCTGTGTCGAATAGAGGAATGCGAGATGACTATCGGTCTGGTCGGCCGCAAGTGCGGCATGACGCGAGTTTTTACGGAATCGGGCGAGTCCGTGCCGGTCACGGTCGTCCAGGTGCTTGCCAATCGCGTCGCGCAGGTCAAGAGCGCGGACGCTGACGGCTATCGCGCCGTGCAGGTGACGTACGGCAATCGCCGTCCGCAGTTGCTGTCGAAAGCTGTTGCCGGCCACTACGCCAAGGCTGGGGTCGCGCCGGGCCGCTCGCTCGTCGAGTTCCGCCTGGCGGACGGCGAGGCGGCCGATGTGCAGCCGGGCGCCGAGTTTTCGGCTGCTCTGTTCCAGGCTGGCCAGCTGGTCGATGTCACGGGCACGACGATCGGCAAGGGTTTCGCCGGCACGATGAAGCGCCATAACTTCCGTGGCGGTCCTGCGTCGCACGGTCACTCGGTCACGCATCGTGCGCCGGGTTCGATCGGCCAGCGCCAGACCCCGGGTCGCGTCTTCGTCGGCAAGCGCATGTCGGGCCACATGGGTGCGGTCCGCCGTACGACCGAAAACCTGCGCATTGTCGAAATCGACGCGGCGCGTAACCTGCTGCTCATCAGTGGTGCCGTTCCGGGCTCCGAGGGTGGCGAAGTCATCGTGCGTCCTTCCGTTAAGGCGGCCCGCCTGGCCAAGCGCAAGAGCATTGCGCCGACCAAGAAGGCGGACGGCAAGAAAGACGCCAAGAAGAAGTAAGGCCGATCCATGAAGCTGAAAGTAGCCAATGGCGGCGCGGAGCTCTCCGTCTCTGACGAGAACTTCGGTGCTGCGTACAACGAGGCGCTGGTCCACCAGATCGTCACGGCATACATGGCCGCCGGTCGTTCGGGCACGAAGCGCCAGAAGAGCCGCGCCGAAGTGCGTGGCGGCGGCAAGAAGCCCTGGGGCCAGAAAGGCACCGGTTCGGCGCGTGCCGGCTCGATTCGCAGCCCCATCTGGGTGGGTGGCGGTCGCGCTTTCGCGGCGCGTCCGCGTGACTACTCCCAGAAGGTCAACCGCAAGATGTATCGCGCCGGCATCCGTTCGATGCTGGGCGAGCTGGTCCGCCAGGACCGCCTGGTCGTCTTGCCGGAACTGACGCTCGCCGAGCCGAAGACGAAACTGCTCGCCGGCCAGCTGAAGTCGCTGTCGCTGGAGAACGTGTTGGTGATCGTCGAGGCGCAGGACGAGAAGGTTTTCCTGGCCGCGCGCAACCTGCCGCACGTCGAAGTCGTCACCGTCGCTGGCCTCAACCCGCTGTCGCTGGCGGCGCACGACAAGGTGCTGGCCACGGTTGGCGCCATCAAGCTGCTCGAGGAGCGCCTGCAATGAGCCGCGAACGTCTGATCAATATCCTCGTAGCGCCGCACATCACCGAGAAGACCTCTCTGGCGATGGCGAACGCCAACCAGTACGCGTTCCGTGTCCGCAAGGATGCTGACAAGACCGAGATCAAGCAGGCCGTCGAACTGATGTTCGAAGTCAAGGTCGCCGGGGTCCAGGTCGTGAACGAGCCGGGCAAGGAGCGCCGTTTCGGTCGCACGCTCGGTCGTACGCAGGACTGGAAGAAGGCGTATGTCCGTCTGGCCGAGGGTCAGGCGATCGACTTCGAGGCCCAGAGCAGGAAGTAAGGTGGGCGCCTCCGAGCGCTTCCCTACAGGTAACCGAACATGGCACTGATCAAGCTCAAACCAACGTCGCCGGGCACCCGTGGTGTGGTCCGCATCGACCGCTCGCACCTGCATAAGGGCGGGCCGTACGCGCCGCTGACCGTTCACCAGAACAAGACGGGCGCCCGCAACCACTTCGGCCGCATCACGACGCGTCACGTCGGTGGTGGCTCGCGCCAGAAGTACCGCATCATCGATTTCAAGCGTGACAAGGACGGCATCGCCGGCATCGTCGAGACGGTCGAATACGATCCGAATCGCACGGCGCACATCGCGCTCATCAAGTACCTCGATGGCGAGCGTCGCTACATCATCGCCCCGAAGGGCCTGAAGCCGGGCGACGAGATCCGCTCGGGTGCGGATTCGCCGATCAAGTCGGGCAATGCGATGACGCTGCGACACATCCCGGTCGGTTCGACGGTTCATAACGTCGAGATGAAGCCGGGCAAGGGTGGGCAGCTTGCCCGCAGCGCCGGCGCTTCTGTGCAGTACA
>JBEEKA010000136.1:0-3904 GCA_041168985.1 Pseudomonadota bacterium
CTTGACGGTGTTGATCGGGTACTGGGAAAGGCGCATGGCGGGCCGGAGGGGTCGTTGGGGAAGCGGCGAAGTCTAGCAGTCTGCTAGGATTGCGGGCACTTATGAGCACCGAACCGACCGCTTCCAGGCCGCGCAGCCGCAGCGTCTACCTGCTGCCCAACCTGTTGACGACCGGCGCCCTGTTCTCAGGGTTCTACGCCATCGTCGCGGCCATCGACGGCAATTTCGAACGCGCCGGCATCGCCATCTTCATGGCCATGCTTTTCGATGGCCTCGATGGTCGCGTGGCGCGCCTGACCAGCACGGAAAGCGCCTTCGGCAAGGAGTACGACAGCCTGTCGGACATGGTCTCCTTCGGCGTCGCCCCGGCACTTGTCGCCTATCAGTGGGGCGTGGAACGCATTTACGAATACGGGCGCGTCTGGGGTCGCATCGGCTGGCTGGCGGCGTTCTTCTACGCGGTCTGCGCGGCACTGCGGCTTGCACGATTCAATGTCCGGACGGGACAGGACAAGCGCTACTTCGAAGGCCTGCCCAGCCCCTCCGCGGCGGGCATCGTTTCCGCTTTCATCTGGTCGGCGAGCGAGTGGCACGAGCCCGGCCTGACGGGCCTGCTGGTCGCGTTCCTGGTCACGGCCTGCGCCGGTGCACTGATGGTCAGCCGCTTCAGCTTCAACAGCTTCAAGCAGTTCAACCTCGAAGGCCCGGTCCGGTTCGCCACGTTCATCGCGGTGCCGCTGGTGTTCGTGGCGATAGCGATCTACCCGCCGACGGCCTTGCTCGTGGTATTCGGCGGCTATGCGCTGTCCGGCCCCCTGACCTGGGTGTTCCGTCGCCTGCGCCGGTCGCATCGGCCCGCGCCGTCCGACGGCCACGGCTGACGGGCGGTTCCGCCGCCCGACGATGGACACGCGCAGCCGCTACCTCGACGCGCTGGGCATCGCCCGGTGGGTTCCGCGCGCTGCCATGGCGTCGCCCGATTCCGTGGCGGAACCGGTAACGGTCGCTCGGGCGCCGGCGCCATGGCCAGTGCCGACCGTGGCCGGCGTTGACGGCTGGCCCGCGCTCGAGGCGGAAGTGTCGGGCTGCGTGATGTGTCCCCTGCACGGCGGCCGCACCCGCACGGTATTCGGCGTGGGTGACCGGCTGGCTGAATGGATGGTCATCGGCGAGGCACCGGGCGCAGAGGAGGACCGCCAGGGCGAACCCTTCGTCGGCCGTGCCGGCCAGCTGCTTGACGCGATGCTGCGGGCGATCGACCTGCCCCGGCAGGATGTATTCATCGCGAACATCCTGAAGTGCCGACCGCCAGGCAACCGTGATCCGGAACCGGCGGAGATCGCCCGCTGCAGGCCTTTTCTCGACCGCCAGATCGAGCTCATCCGCCCGCGCATCCTGCTCGCCGTCGGCCGTATCGCTGCCCAGAGCCTGCTCGGTACCGACTCGCCGATAGGCAGGCTGCGCGGACAGGTCCATCGTTTCGGCGACAGTGGCACGCCGCTCGTCGTCACCTACCACCCGGCCTACCTGCTGCGGTCACCGGGCGAGAAACGGAAAGCCTGGGAAGACCTAAAGCTGGCGCGACGCGTGTTCCGTGAAACCTATGGTGGCACCCATGGCGCGTGAACAGCGCAAGCCGGTGCCGGCCGTCCTGATCCGCGACATGACGCAGGCCGACGTGCCCGCCGTGCTGCAGGTCGAACTGGCCTCGTATCCCTTCCCCTGGACGGAAGGGATACTCCGCGATTGCCTGCGTTCCAGTTACGTCTGCGTCGTCGTCGAGATCGACGACATCCTGATCGGTCATGGCGTGATGAGCGCCGGCGCCGGCGAAGGCCATGTTCTGAACCTCTGCATCGCCGAAGGCTGGCGCGGCCGTGGACTCGGCGCCCTCCTGCTGGGACATCTGATGGAATTCGCCGGCAGCCTCGGGGTCGGGGAACTCTTCCTCGAGGTGCGGCCGTCGAACACGTCGGCCATCCGCCTCTACCAGTCCAACGGCTTCTCGCAGATAGGGATACGCCGTGGCTATTACCCGGCGGTCGGCGGCCGCGAGGACGCCGTCGTCCTGCGCCGCGTGATCGCCAAACGTCGATAGGAACCGAACCGGACCATGACTGAATTCGCCGATGAAGTGGCGCGGCGTCGCACCTTCGCCATCATCTCGCACCCCGACGCGGGCAAGACCACGCTGACCGAGAAGCTGCTGCTGTTCGGGGGTGCGATCCAGCTTGCCGGCACGGTGAAGGGACGCAAGGCCGCCCGCCATGCAACCTCGGACTGGATGCGGCTCGAACAGCAGCGCGGTATTTCCGTGACATCTTCGGTCATGCAGTTCCCGTTCAACGGCTGCATCGTGAACCTGCTCGACACGCCGGGCCACGAGGACTTCTCCGAAGACACCTATCGCACGCTGACGGCCGTCGATTCGGCGCTCATGGTCATCGACTGCGCGAAGGGCGTCGAGGAGCGCACGATCAAGCTGATGGAAGTCTGCCGGCTTCGCGATACGCCGATCATGACCTTCATCAACAAGCTCGACCGCGAGGGACGCGCGCCGATCGAACTGGTGGACGAGATCGAGAAGGTGCTGGGCCTGTCCGTCGCGCCGATCACCTGGCCCATCGGCATGGGGCGCGCGCTGCAGGGTACCTACCACCTGCTCGAGGACCGCATCTATGTCTACGAGGCGGGGGAGCGCGGGCGCGCCGGCGAGAACCGCATCATCGATGGCCTGCACAGCGACGAGGCGAAGGATTTCTTCGGCGATGGTGCGCAGGCGTTCTACGACGAGGTCGAGCTCGTGCGCGGCGCGACGCCGGCCTTCGATCCGGCGCTGTACCTCGCGGGCAAGCAGACGCCGGCCTTCTTCGGGTCTGCGATCAGCAATTTCGGTGTCGAGGAACTGCTGCGTACCTTCACCCAGAACGCGCCGGGCCCGCGACCGCGTGCCACGCGCAAGCGCGACGTGCAGGCCACGGAGCCCAAGCTGACCGGGTTCGTGTTCAAGATCCAGGCGAACATGGATCCGAGCCACCGTGACCGCATCGCTTTCTTCCGTATCTGTTCGGGGCGCTACCAGCCGGGCATGCGTTTCCACCACGTGCGCCTCGACAAGGACGTGCGTATCGCGGACGCGCTGACCTTCATGGCCGGGGACCGTTCCGCGGCCCAGGAGGCTTATGCCGGCGACATCATCGGCCTGCACAACCATGGCACGATCAATATCGGCGACACTTTCACGGAAGGCGAGGACATCATCTTCACCGGCATCCCCAACTTCGCGCCGGAGATGTTCCGGCGCGCGGTGCTGAAGGATCCGCTCAAGATGAAAGCCCTGCAGAAGGGGCTCGGCCAGCTTTGCGAGGAAGGCGCCACCCAGTTGTTCCGCCCTCTGCGCAACAACGACATGATCCTCGGGGCCGTCGGCCAGCTGCAGTTCGAAGTGGTCGCATTCCGCCTGCAGGACGAATACGGCGTGCAGTGCAGCTTCGAGCCGATCACCGTCCATACCGCACGCTGGGTCTACGCGAAGGACGACCGGAAGCTCGAGGAGTTCCGAAGCAAGGCCCACGACAGCATCGCGATGGACCACTCCGGTGCACTTGTCTACCTCGCTCCGTCGCGGGTCAACCTGTCGCTGATGACCGAGCGGTGGCCGGACATCGACTTCCGCGAGACACGCGAAAGCCAGGGATGACGGCAGCGGAAGCGGGACCATGAAGGCCTACCTGAAGTCGCATCCCGCCGTTTCCTGGGCCCTGTACGACTGGGCCAACTCGGCCTTTGCGACCACGGTTCTGGCCGGGTTCTTCCCGGCCTTCTTCCGCCAGTTCTGGAGCCTCGGGGCGGATCCGACCGAAGCGACGCTGCGGCTCGGACTGGCGAACGGCGCCGCGGGCTT
>JBEEKA010000137.1:0-6310 GCA_041168985.1 Pseudomonadota bacterium
TATCGCTTCGTGGATGAGTACGAAGGGGAGACGCTGAACAAACCCTCGTCCATCCGCGTGTCGAAGCCGCTGACCCTGGGGGCGCTGGCGCGCTTCATCGCCCGGGTCTGGGGCCTGCGCGAGATATTGGAGCTCAACTTCGAGGACGGCCTGGAAGGCCGGCTCGCATTCTTCAATGCGACGTCAGCGGATTACCCGGAACTGGACGCCGCGCTGTGCAGCCTCGCCGAGGGCTGGTACGACGAGGATCATTCAGCGGAGTAGGAGAACGTAGATGGAATCGACCCGGGACCAGGCGCTGCGGGTCGATGCCGCCATGATGAACACGCTCGACGCATCGCGTCTCGAGCCCTTGTTGTCGGATGCCTTCCACTACGGCTCGCAATGGGAGTTCGCGGAAATGGCGTCGAAGGTCGAGTACCTCGATTACACCGCGCCGACACTGCGGACGGTCCGGGATTCCGGGGTGGCCGTCTGGGCGCAAGGCGGTCGAGATGACTTGAAGGCGGTTGTCCTGGCGACGGTCGAGGGCGGGAAACTCAAGCGGCGGGACATGAGGAGGGCGATGCGATGAACGAACAAGTCTGGCAGAAGTATCCGGGGTTCTGAGACCGACCCACACTGGACTCAAGATCCCCTGCCGAGTCGAGGAACATGCCGATGGACGCCAGGAATCTGCTTCAGGAATGGCTGGACCTTCTGGGCTGGACGGACGCCATCCGGCTCGATGAGCACGACCCGGCGTTGGCGATCGTCGAGACGCCGTATCGAATCGGGCCGTTCGTCTGGCAGCTTCTGGTCCGGGCGTCGAGCAGCACGGAATTGGCTTCCGTGCGCCTTTACCCACCGGTGGTGGCGAAAGAGGACGCGCGATCGGAAGTGTGCCTGCTGCTCAATGCGCTGAATGCCCGCAACGTCATGGGGGCTTTCGTGTTGCTGAGCGGGGATCGAATCCAGTTTCGCATCATGACGGACTTTGAAGGGGCAGCGCCGGCCGGTCGGTCCATCGCGCTGATGTCGGGGTCGGCGCTCGATGCCTGCCTCGAGTTCCATGAGGTACTGTTCGCCGTGGCACTGGGGCAGCTGTCGGCCGCGGAAGCCCTGGCCGCGCACGATTCCCGGCAGAAGCCGCTGCCGGAAGCCATCTCGACCGAATCGCGCGCGGTCCACTGATCGCGACAGGCGCTAAGGTCCCGCACCTTCCCGGATGCAGCGGGAGATCTCCGTCAGGGCGTCGCCTGCGCCATAGGGCAGCCAGTAATCCGTCGCGGCGGCATTGCCCGGCGGGTTCGGGTTGATCTGGACGGTGAGGGCGCCGCGGCGCCTGGCGAGATCGATCAGGGAGGACGCCGGTGCCACCTGCGCCGACGTACCGATTGCCAGCAGCACGTCGCACTGGCTGGCGCCGGCATGAGCGATGTCCCAGGCACCTGCGGACAGGTTCTCGCCGAACCACACGACACCGGGACGTACGGTGCCGCGGCAGCGCCCGCAGCGCGGCGGTGCGATGCGTGCGCCGGCCTCCGGGATATCGGGGATGCGGTCGTCGACCCGGTACGTGGCGCGACAGCGCATGCAATAGGGGCGTTGCAGTTCCCCATGCAGGTGCACTACGTCCGGACTGCCTGCGCGCTCATGCAGGTCATCGACGTTCTGGGTGACGAGCAGGGTGGCGGGCTTCAGCGCGGCCAGTTCGGCCAGTGCGATGTGTCCTGCATTGGGCCTTGCCTTCAGCATCGCGGCGCGCCGCCATTCGTACCATCCCCAGACGAGCTCCGGATCCGTTTCAAAGGCGTCGGCATTGGCCAGTTCCGCGGGATTGAAGTTCTCCCACAGTCCGGTGAGCGCGTCGCGGAAGGTGGGGATGCCGCTCTCGGCGGAGATGCCGGCACCGGTCAGGACCATGACGCGTTCTGCATGGCGGATCGTGTCGATCACGGGAAGGGGAAGGGTGGCGACCGAGTCAGCTGCGCGGTCATGCCGACGGGAAACGTCGCCCCGATAGGCGCGCAGCCAGTCGCGCAAGCCCTCTGCACTCCTCTCGTCGGGCTGGTCCATTGCCTTGCGCATGGCTTCCCGCAGGAGGACGTCCCGGTATTCCGGATGCATCGCAGTCGGGTACAGCAGGTGCCACGGATGGGCGCTGACCAGATCCAGGGCCTCCACCCAGCACAGGCCGTCCGGCGGCGGCGGGTCCTCCGGCCGGATGGCGATCAGTTCGTCGTCGCCGTCGAAGCCCATCCCGCGGGACGTCTTGCGGTACAGCCAGGTGCCGTCGTCGGCGGCAAAACGCACGATTTCCACGCTGCCGCCTTCGCCTCCATAACCGAGGACGACTTCCGGTTCGCCGGTCATTTCGCAAGGCCCTTCATGGTGTCGAGGGCCGCATCCAGGATATCCAGATCGCGCTGGCGCCCCGTCGGTGTCCGTGTCAGCTGGATCAGGCGGCGGGCTTCTTCGAAGTCGACCCAGCGGATCGACGCAGTCTCCCAGCTGAATGCCGCGGGCTTGCCGACCGGGCGCATCAGGAAGAACGCCGTGGTCGTGGTGGTGCCGGCGAAGACCTGGGGTATCGGGGCGAGGATCAGCGAGCCGTAACCGGTTTCCTCGCGGACTTCGCGCTGCGCGGCTTCGCGCGGTGTTTCGCCCGGATCGCGGCGTCCCTTGGCGAACGTCCACACGTACTCGCCGAAATGGTTCGTGGGCTCGCGCAGCAGCACCTTGCCCGCGGCGTCCACCAACACGCCGCCATAACTGTCCGCTTCCGGATCCCTGTCCATGTTGCCTGCCTTTCGCCGAGTTGTTGCCGATGGGCCGACAGTAGACGCCTGGCGGTGGCTCAGGAAACGAGCCACGCCAACCTGCCTTTCCGGGCGAGGTGGTCCGCAGCAGCGGATGTGGCCCCGAAGGGGTGACGAAGCGGATTCCGCAGGCTCAGTTTGTGAGCCTGGCCTTTCCGACACTGGGCTCCGTCCGGAGATCCGGCGTCGATAGGAGGTCCCCCATGTGGCTCATCACATCCCTTGGTTTCTTCAGCGTCGTCCGCAAACCGGGAGACCGGGAGGCCGGCACGCTGACCGTGCGGTCGCGCGTGCGGGGCGATCTCGTCGCCCTGCAGCAGCGCTTCCTGCATTCACTGGGTCCGATCACCGAAAGCCGCAACACGGACTACCGCTACCGGGCGCAGGCGCCGCAGGCCGAGGTGGCTGCCGCCATGGCGGCGATGGTCGGCGCGATCGATTACGGCAATTTCAAATCCGAAGTGTCGAAACGCCAGGGCGCGGCGCGCGCGAACCTGTACCACGACGTCTGGGATGTGCTCTACCGACTGCAGACAGGAGAAGGCCATGACGCAGGCTGAACCGGTATCGTGCCTGAAGACCCGGCACGGCAAGGATATCCCCCTGATGGGTGTGTCGGTCTCCGGGGTCCTGCGGGGCCTCCTGCTCGAGCTGACGGTCGAGCAGCGATACGTCAACCGCGGCCGGCGGCCGATCGAATCCGTCTACACGTTCCCGCTGCCGGTCTCCGCGGTGCTGCTGGGCTTCGGACTGGATCTTGACGGCCGACACTACGAAGCCGAGTCCGTTGCGCGCAAGGCGGCCGAGCGCCGCTACGAGCAGGCGATCGACAATGGCGACAGCGCGGCGCTGCTGACGCAGAACGAAGAAGGCCTGTACACCGCGAACCTCGCGAACCTGATGCCGGGCGAGACGGCGACCATCCGGTATCGCTATGCCGAGTACCTGACCATACACCGCGGCGTGGCACGCCTGCGCATCCCGACGGCGCTCACGCCGCGTTACGGCAATCCCGCTGCCGGGCATCTGGAGGGTGCCGCCATCCCGCAGCACGATGCCGATGCGGCCTATCCCTTCGAGCTGAGGATCGAGCTGCCGGATGTCATGGCCTGCCAGCGCCTGCATTCGCCGACGCACGCCCTGGCACTGGAAGCCGTCGAGATGGGCCACCGCGTGGGTCTCCAGGGGCGTGGCTCGCTGGATCGCGACTTCGTCATCGAGATCCAGGGCGTCGAGGCGCACTGCGAGGCGCTCGTCGCGCGCGAGGGCAGGGAGCATGTGGTGATGGCCACGGCGCTCGTGCCGCGCTCCGAACGCAGGCCGACGCCGCTGGCCGTGAAACTGCTTGTGGACTGTTCCGGCTCCATGCAGGGCGGCAGCATCCTCGCCGCCCGTGAAGCGCTGCTTGCCGGCATCGACCAGCTCGACGAGGTCGACCAGCTGAGTCTCACCGCCTTCGGATCGGCGCATCAGCACCTGACGGAGGGGCTCGAACCGGCCCGCGGGGCAAGGCTGGATACGCTGCGAACCGTCGTTCGTGGCATGCAGGCCGAGATGGGTGGCACGGAAATGGTCCCGGCCATGAAGGCTGTGCTGGATATCCCGGTAACGGCCGGGCGTCGGTCCGATGTCCTGCTGATCACGGATGGCGCGTTATATGAGGTCGATGAAGTCCTGCATCAGGTCGAAGGTTCCGGCCACCGACTCTTCGTCGTGATGATCGGCGCTGCCCCGAACGAAGCCCTCGGCAAGCGGATCACCGAGAAAACAGGCGGTGCCTATGCCTTTGCTTCGTCCCCGCAGGAGGCGCTCGCAGCGATACAGCGCATGTTCCGCCAGTTGCGCGAGGCCCCGCGGCGCGTCGCGCGCGTCGTGTGGCCCGGGCTTCCGCTGTGGCGCGCGCCGCTGCCCGTGGCTGTCTTCGGCGATGAACCGATCCGGCTCTACGCTGCGTTCGGTTCCATGCCGGCGGGTGATGTCCTTGTCGAACTTGCGGACGGCGACTCCATCACCACGACACTGAAACTTTCCGTGTGCCCGCAGCCCGTCGCGGGCGACCTGATCCCACGCATGGCGGCGGCGCAGCGCATCCCGGCCCTGCCCGAAGCGGATGCCTGCCAGCTGGCCGTGCACCACCGCCTGGCGTCGCCGCATACCAGCTTCGTGCTCGTGGCCGAGCGCGCCGAGGGTGGGAAATCCGCGGAACTGCCTATTGTCGTTCCGGTGCCGCAGATGGTGCCGGCCTTCCTGTCGATGGCGAGTCTGCCTCCGCAGATTTCGGCATCACGGCGCGAATCCAGGCCCCGGCGAAAGCCGGCCGCAAGGCCGGTGTCGCCGGACGACTTCCTGCGCGCGCTGCTCGACTTCTATGCCGGCACTGGCGCGTTGCCCGAGAACTTCGAGCGGCTCTTCGCGCTCTGTGGCGAACCGATGGGTTACCGGAAGATCCTGTCCGGCCTGCTGGCGCTGCTGGTCGACGGCACGGAAGCCGAGGCCATCCGCGTGTTCGTCGCGTCGCTCACGCGGGACCCGCAGTTGCCGATCGGGGAGGCCTTGCGGGAAAGGATGGACTTCGGCGTGTCGGGGAATCGGGTGTATCGCGAGGCGCGTCGCTATATCCAGTTCCATTTGCCCCGGGCTTCCTAGGGGCCGTCCAGGACCACGGGGTAGGCGGCCGGCAGCCACTTCTCATCCGGGTGGTCCATCAGGATCGTGATGATGACGGGCACGAGCTGGCCCATGAGTCGCGCGCAGTCCCGCAGCTGCGCGCGGTTCACTTTGCCCTGCCAGGTCGCGCCGCCGTGCAGGAGCTGGTTGCGCAAAGTGTAGATCCGGCTCAGCGTGATGCTGAGGACCTTGGCGGTATCGCCGCGCTGCAGTGCCTTCAGCGCGCGCCGTTGTGCGTCGGCGAACCGGGTCTGCCAACCCTCCTTGGTCATGTCTCCCGCCTGCCAGCGCCAGAAGGCCGGGAACACATAAGGGTTGTCGATCAGCGTGCGGATGGATTTCGGGTATTCGTCCCAGACCAGTCTCGCCAGATGCCCGCCCCGGTCGAGTTCCAGCAGGCGCTGCATGAACCGCAGCAGGTTCTCGTGCTCGCCGTGACGACCACCGCCGCGGATCACCTCGGCGTAAGCGGCGTTGAACGCGATCCACAGGAAGATGAACTTGGCGTCCCAGTCCTCGCCTGCGTGCTCGGCAGCGTCAAGCCAGCTCAGCGCGCGGTGAACGCGCAGTTTGAGGCCTTCCGAATGGCCTTCGCGTTCGCGCCTTTGCCGCGCCTTCAGCGTTTTGTGATCCAGTGTTGGCTTATTCACGGTTCGTCTCCGGCGTACCTTGCCGCTGCGTCGGCATGGGCCCGGGCTACGCTGCGGCGAAGCGGGGCGGGCCCTTGCACGATGCAGGTGGCGCCGTAGCGCAGGATTTCCATGGCCAGTTCCGTTTCGATTCGATAGGGGACGGTCAGTCGTACGCGGCCGTCCGCCAGCAACTCGGCGCGGGAGTCCGGG
>JBEEKA010000138.1:0-19388 GCA_041168985.1 Pseudomonadota bacterium
CGCAATCGCTACGCCGCCGTGTTCCCGATCAAGGTGAACCAGCAGCGCCTGGTCGTCGAGGAAGTGTTCCGCTACGGCAAGGATTACGGCTTCGGGCTCGAGGTCGGATCCAAGCCCGAACTGCTAGCCGTGATGGCGATGACGGAGGATTCGCACGACCGCCTCATCATCTGCAACGGCTTCAAGGATTCGAGCTACATCGAGGCGGTGATCCTGGCCACGAAGCTCGGCCGCACGATCATCCCCGTGGTCGAGAACTTCTCCGAGCTCGCGCTGATCCTCAAGCACGCGGAGACGTACCGCGTGAAGCCGCGCATCGGCGTGCGCGTGAAGCTCGCGAGTGAAGGCTCGGGCCGCTGGCGGGATTCGGCCGGCGAGAAGAGCAAGTTCGGCCTTTTCGTAACCGAGATCCTGGAGCTGTTCCGCACGCTCAAGGACGAGGGCATGGAAGACTGCCTGCAGCTCGTGCACTGCCACCCGGGAAGCCAGCTGCAGGACATCCGTCGCGTGAAGGAGGCGATCAGCGAGCTGGCGCATGTCTACGCGGAACTGCGGCTGCTCGGCGCGGGCCTCGAGTACATCGACGTCGGCGGGGGCCTCGGCGTCGACTATGACGGCAGCGGGACGAACTTCCCGTCGTCGATGAACTACACGCTGAACGAATACGCGAATGACGTCGTGTACCGCATCGCGAGCGTCTGCAATGCGCGCGGCCTGCCGCAGCCGATGATCATCAGTGAATCCGGGCGCGCCATCGCCGCGCACCACAGCGTCCTCATCTTCGACGTGCTGGGTTCCTCGGCGCTGGATGGCTTCCAGGTCGGTGGCCCCGAGGCCGAGGAGTCCGGCAGTTCGGCGGCGCTGCCGCAGCCGGTCCAGGACCTGTTCGATGCCTGGCGCAACGTTGGCCCGCGCCGCCTGGTCGAGTGCTATCACGACGCCGTGACCGCACGGGACCAGGTGCTGCAGATGTTCAAGCTGGGGCTTCTGTCGCTGGAGTCCCGCGGGCTGGCCGAGCGCCTGTACTGGGCGACCTGCGCCAGGATCCGCGATGCGGCGCGCAGGCTTGAGGAAGTCCCCGAGGAACTCGAGGACCTCGAGGATTCGCTGTCGGACACGTACTTCTGCAACGTGTCCGTCTTCCAGTCGCTGCCGGACAGCTGGGCCATCGACCAGCTGTTCCCCATCCTGCCGATCCACCGACTGGACGAAGCCCCGACGCGACACGCAGTCCTTGCCGACATCACCTGCGATTCCGACGGCAAAATCGACCATTTCGTAAGCCACCGGGACGTCAAGCGCACGCTTGAAGTGCACCCCCTGAAGGCCGGCGAGGACTACTTCCTCGCGGCCTTCCTGGTTGGCGCCTACCAGGAGACCCTGGGCGACCTGCACAACCTCTTCGGCGACACGCACGTGGTCCACATCCGGCTGCTGGACGAAGGCGGCTGGTGGATCGAGGAAATCGTCAAGGGCGATACGGCGAACAAGGTGCTCGCCTACATGGAATACGACGTGGAGGAGCTCTACCCGGCCCTCGCCCGCGATTGCGAGCGCGCCGTGCGCGAGGGCCGCATGTCGGTGGCCGAGAGCCAGTCGCTCAAGCGCTTCTACGAGGGCGAACTGGACGGATACGCCTATCTGGAACCCTGATGTCGCCGTCCCGCGACAGTTGCGATAGCATCGGGTGCAGCATGAAACGGCCCGCCCGTCACATCCTGCCCCTGCTGTTCGCGGCCGGTCTGTTCGCCGGCTGCGCGGCGCAGCCGTCTCGCGTGCAGACCGTGGCGGCGCTGGAAACCGCGATCGCCAATCCGGCACGTCCGGCAGCGGACCGCGCGCGGGACGTCTGGCGCCACCCGCGACAGACCCTGTTGTTCTTCGGGCTGCGGCAGGACCAGAGGGTCGCCGAGATCTCGCCGGGTGCCGGCGGCTGGTATACGCAGATCCTGGCGCCCGTGCTGCGTGATCACGGCCACCTGATCGCGGCCGTGCCACCGGTCGTTCCCGGCAACGCCTACAGTGAGCGCGGGGCCAAGGCGTTCAGCGACCTGCTGGCCAGCGATCCAGCGCGCTTCGATCGCGTCGAGGTCGTCGAGTACACGCCCGGCGCGACGGCGGCTTTCGCCGCACCGGGCTCGCTCGACCTCGTGCTGACTTTCCGCAATGTCCACAACTGGATGGGGCGCGGGCAGGCGGAAGCCGCCTTCGCGGACTTCTACCGGGCGCTGAAGCCCGGCGGTGTGCTTGGCGTGGTCGAGCACCGTGGCAATGAACTGGTCCCGCAGGATCCCAAGGCCGGCAGCGGCTACGTGAACCAGGCCTATGCCGTGCGCCTTATCGAGGCGGCAGGCTTCCGTCTCGTCGGCGTTTCGGAGGTCAATGCGAACCCCCGGGACACGAAGGATTACCCCCGTGGCGTCTGGACGTTGCCGCCGGTGTACACCGAAGGGGACAAGGACCGCGCGAAGTACACGGCCATCGGCGAGAGCGACCGGTTCACGCTGAAGTTCATCAAGCCGCGCCGGTAGCGCGGCACGCCGTCAGAACAGGTCGCGAAGCTTCGCGGCGACATCGACCCGCGGGAGTGCTGCCGACGGGGCGACCGGCTGGACCGCAGCCACCGGATGCCAGGCCGTCCGCTCAAGATGCTGCAACACCCCGGCCGACATGAAACGGCTGCGGCCGCCATACACATGCCGGTCGCCGCGCGGCGCCTGCTGCGTGACCGGAAAGCGCAGGGGCTGCACGAGCTGCAGGTCGTCGCGGGCGCGGGTCATCGCGACGTACAGCAGGCGGCGCTCCTCGTCGATGAGATCCTGTTTTCCCGTCGCGAACTCGGAGGGAAAGCTGCCATCGACGACATTCAGCAGGTAGACGGAATCCCATTCCATGCCCTTGGCGGAATGGATGGTCGACAGCACGAGATAGTCCTCGTCGCGCAGGGGCGGCCCCGCCAGATCGCTCGACGCCTGCGGCGGATCCAGCGCCAGCTCGGAAATGAACCGTTCACGTGACGTGTACTGCGACGACAGCTGCTCGAGCTGCTCCAGGTCGCCGAGACGGACCGAGGCCTGTTCGTACAGGCGCTCGAGCAGGGGACCATACCATTCGCGAACACGGCGGACCTGCCCTTCCCACGCCGCCTCGAAAGTGGCGATCGAAGTCAGCAGTTCCAGCAGCGCGAGATAGTCCCGTATCGCGGCAGCAGGCGGCCTGAATCCGCCCAGCGCCTGCCAGGATCCACCGGCTTCCGCCTGCAGATCGATGCATCGACGTGCGTTTGCGGGCCCCATGCCCGGCAGCAGCTGCAGGACGCGGAACGCCGCTAGCTCGTTTCGCGGATTGTCCGCCCAGCGCAAAACGGCCAGCAGGTCCTTAACGTGTGCGGCTTCGAGGAATTTCAGCCCGCCGTACTTCACGAACGGGATGCCGTGGCGTGCGAGTTCCACCTCGAGCAGGTCGCTGTGGCTCGCCGACCGGAACAGGACGGCCTGCCGCTTCAGGCTCACCCCGGTTTCACGCCGGGAAAGGACCTCCCGGCAGACGTACTCGGCCTGGGTGACCAGGTCGTCGACCGCCACGAGCCGCGGCTTTGCGCCACCCTCGCGGACGCTTTCGAGCTGCTTGCGGTGCCGCCGGGGTGCCTCCGCCATCAGCGCGTTCGCTGCATCGAGCACGGGCTGCACGGAACGGTAATTGCGCTCGAGCGTGATGACCTCTGCCGGGGGCGTATATCGCCCGGGGAACGCGAGGATGTTTTCCACCGTGGCGGCCCGGAAGGAATAGATCGACTGCGCATCGTCGCCGACCACCGTGATGCCGGCGCCATCCGGTCGCAGGTTCTGCAGGATCCCGCCCTGCAGTGCATTCGTGTCCTGGTACTCGTCGACGAGAACGTGATCGAACTGCGCACCGACATGCCGTGCCAGCTCCGGCTCGGCCATGAGCAGGTGCCAGTACAGCAGGAGGTCATCGTAATCGAGCAATCCCAGCTTCTGCTTGCGGTCGACGTAAGCCCTGAACAGGCCGGCCAGGGTGTCTTCCCATTCGGCGCACCACGGGAACTGGGCCTGCAGCGACTCCGACAGTGGCCGGCCGCTGTTCACGCGATGCGAGTAGATCGCGAGGCAGGTGTCCTTGCGGGGGAACCGGCGATCCCGCGATGCCAGCCGCTGCTCCTCGCGCAACGTATCCAGCAGGTCGGCCGCATCGCCCCGGTCGACGACCGTGAAGGAAGGATCGATGCCCAGCTGCGGCGCGTAGTGGCGCAGCAGGCGATTCGCCACTGCATGGAAGGTTCCCGCCCATCCCAGTCGCTGCGCGACGGAGGATGCCGCTCCGCCGCCGCGCGCGTCCTCGAGCGCCCGACGCACGATGTCGTTCGCACGCCGCCGCATTTCCACCGCGGCACGACGGCTGAAGGTCAGCAACAAGATCCGCCCGGGATCCACGCCCTGGAGGACAAGGTGGGCCACCCGATGCGCGAGCGTCGTCGTCTTGCCGGTACCAGCGCCGGCGATGATGAGCAGGGGGCCGGAGCTGAATCCCCGGCCGCCGGACAGCGGCTGCCCCGCCATCACGGCCCGCTGCTGGGCTTCGTTGAGGTGCGTGACATGGGCCGGCGTCATGGTCGTAGTATGCCGCCACCGAGGCACCCATATGGGCGTTGCCACCCTGGCCCGGAGGGGTCCACGATGCACGGCAATGAATGACGTCGAACTCAAGTTCAAGGGCCGCGTGATCACGGTCAACGTGGAACACGTGATGCTGCCCAACCAGCGTCGCGCCCAGCTCGAGATCGTCCATCACCCGGGCGGCGCCGCCATTGTCGCGCTCGATGAGCAGGAGCGGATCTGCCTGCTGCGGCAGTTCCGCCACGCGGGCGGCGGTTTCCTGTGGGAACTGCCGGCCGGCAAACTCGAGCCCGCGGAGCCACCGTTTGAAACCGCGCGCCGTGAACTGGTGGAAGAAGCCGGCGTGGAAGCCCGTGAATGGCGCAGCCTAGGCAACCTGCTGCCTTCGCCCGGCGTCTTCACCGAGGTGATCCATCTCTTCATGGCGCGGGAGCTCTGTCCCGCAGCGCTGGCCCACGAGGAACACGAGGTCATCGAAGTGCACTGGATTCCCCTCGCGGAAGCCTGGGACCGCGCCGTCACCGGCAACATCCCGGATGCGAAGACCGCGCTGGGAATCCTTCGCACCCGTGCGCTGCTGGATGCGGGACTGCTGCCCCCGTTGCTGCAGCACACATCCATTTTGAAATAAGAATTTCCCTGAAAGACGAACGTCGGTTCTGGGATCAGGATGCAGTCATGATGACGCCCGACGAAAACCAGTTCAGTTTCGCGCCCAACCGCGAAGGTAGCGCAGACTCGACGCAGCGCAATCTGCCCCGACTGACGCTGGATCAGGATTCGGGGACTGACTCCGGCGCACGAGGCTGGAATCCGTACGACCGCGATCCGACCCGTGAGACCCGGAACATCACGCAGCGTACCGACCTGCGAAAACTCTCGGAATGGATCAAGCTCCAGAAGCAGGCCGAGGCCCGGAAGAACGCGGCGGCCAACGAAACCTGACCGGGTCGACCCGCGACCTGCCGCCGGGATGACCCTCGAGGCTCAACCGGCCTGCGGCGGGCGATGGCGGAACCTGGCCAGGGCGTCGGGCAGTTTCACGATGGCGATGCCGATCAGCACGATGAGGGCGTGCACCCACCAGAGTCCCAGCCACGCCGGCACGTCGCCTTTCTCGATCAGCGTGCGGCCTGAAATCAGCAGGTTCGCGTAGACGGCGTACAGCATCACGACCCAGACGATCCGGGCATGACGACCCTGCCGGGGACGCAGCTTCGAGATCGGTACGGCAAGCGCACCCAGCACGAAGATGATCACCACCGACGCGATGCGCCAGTGCAGTTCGGCCTTGTATCGCCCGTTGGACGACGCCATCAGGGTCGACAGCGACTGTGCATCGGCGCGGGGCGCAGCCGCCGTCGCGCTGCCCTGCGGATGAATGGGCACTGTCTGCTCCCGGAACTGCATCGTGCGCCATGCGCCGCCTCCGGGCTGGCCGGCATAGTGGCGTCCGTCGCGCAGCACGACCGCAGCGAGACTGCCGTCCGCGGCCTGCGCATAGGACGCCGTCCGGGCCAGCACGATTTCGATTCCCGCGTCGCCCGCCGGGCCTCGCGTCGCACGCCGCTCGAAGAAGACGTCCCGCAGTTCGCCCTGTTCGCCCTGCTCCCGGAAATAGAGGACCGCGCCGCCACCCAGTGAGCGGAACTGGCCGGGAGAGAGCCCGCGCACGAGCGCCGTACGCAGGGCCTCGGTGCGGATCTCCACGCGGCGGCGCGCGCTGTGCGGCCCCGCTTCGAAGGCAATCACGGCGGCCAGGACCGCAACGGACACCGTGACGGTGCCGACCGCGGCATACAGGGTGAGCGGCGCCATGCCGCAGGCCTGGGCCGCAGCCAGTTCGCTGTCGTGGTACATCCGGCCCAGGCCGATCGCGATCCCCAGCAGCAGGGAAATCGGCAGGATCACCCCGGCGTTCTCGGTCACGGAGATGCGCAGCATCTCCAGCACCACGTCGCCCGGCAGCGAGCCTTCCGCGACCCGCTCCAGCACGAAGGCCAGCTGGTTCGTCACCAGCAAGGCCAGCAGCACGAGCGCAACGGCGAAGAAGGCAACGCTGACTTCGCGCAGGATGTGGCGGAAGAGTATGCCGCCGATTCGGCGATTCACGGCGCCTGCCTTTGGAACCGCAGCGGCGGCTCGTCCGACACCGGCTGTCCCGCCGCGTCGAAACGCCTTTCCTGGACGCCCAGTCCCGACGCGCGCAACTGGTACTGCTGGTCCACCCGCAGCATCGCGCCATCCGTCGACAGCCGGCAGCGCCCGGGCTCCGTCGCACCGTCGAAGCCCTCTGCCACCCGGCGCCAGACCACCGCGCAACCTGCCAGGGGTTTTACGTCCTGGGGCAGGATGCCGCGGAACATTTCCGGGCTGCGAAGGCCTTCTCGCCAGCGCAGGGGCTCGGCCAGCGCCAGCGGCGTGGTCACGAGCAACCGCGATTTGCCCGGCAGTGATTCCAGCAGCCACAGCTGCTGGGCGACGACGCGGCGGGCATCGCCCTGCACGGTCTCCTGGAAGTAAAAAACCGAATCGCCGATGAATCCCGCTCGCACGGGCACGATCACCCGCTGCAGCGCCACGCGTGATGCCGCGCCCGCATCGGCCTCCGACTTCGCCTGATCGGCGGTATCGAAACGGCCAACCAGCAGTTCCTGGATCGCGGTCATGTCCTGCAGCGCGAGCCGTGACGGCTGCGCGGCGCTGGCGCCCGTCGCGACCGGCAGGCCGCAGAGCGCGAGCCACGGCAACAGGGAAAGGGGGCGTCGGTCAGCCATAGAGGTTGCGCCAGTGTGACCGATAGCCGATCCCCAGCGTAAGCAGTCTCGAGATCAGCGCCGGGTATTCGATGCCGGCCGCAGCGGCCGAACGGGCGAAATCCTCGTGGGCCGCGAGATGAGGGTTGGCGTTGGCCTCGAGCACGAACACTCGACCATCCGGCTGGACGCGGAAGTCCATGCGGGCGAACCCGGACAGCCCGAGCGCGCGATAGACGTCACGCGCGATCCGGCCCAGTGACCGGGCGGCGTCACCGGGCAGGTCCAGCGCCGGGCGGCTGCCGATGCCATGGCGCTGGCGGTAGTCGAAATCCCACTTCACCTTGCGCGTGGCGATGGTGGCGAGCTGCGCTGGCATCGTGCCGAAATCAAGCTCCCAGGCTGGCAGCGTGGTGAGCGAGTCGTTGCCCAGGACGCCGACGTAGCACTCCCTGCCCTCGATGTACTCCTCGACCAGCACGGCGCTCCGGTTCCGCTCGTACACGAATGCAACGCGCTCGCGCAGTGCGTCGGGATCCCGGGCAATGGATGCCTGCGCGATCCCCAGGGAGGCATCGTCGGTGGTCGACTTCACGAAGAGCGGGAAGCGCAGGCCTTTCGGCAGCGTGCCGACCCGCCCACCTGCAAAGACCGCGGAAGCCGGCGTCGGGATGCCCTTGCCTGCAAAGACCTGCTTGCACAGCGCCTTGTCGCGCGACAGTAGCAGGCCGCGCGGGTTGCATCCGGTATAGGGCTGCCGAAGCATCTCCAGCAGCCCGACCAGATGCTGGTCGTTCGCGGTGATGCCGTCGAATTCTTCCAGCAGGTTGAAGACGACATCCGGTTCCCAGTGCTTCACTTCGGCGAGCACCGCGTCGAGGCTGTCGAGCACGCCAAGGACATGCACGTCATGTCCCAGGGCGCGCAGGGTCGTGATGACGTCGTACTCGGCACGCCACTCGACGATCGACTTGGGCGCATGACCTTCGAGCGAGTCCGGCGGCAGCAGCGTCGGATGCAGCAGCACCAGCACCTTGAGGGTGCGACGCGACCCGCTGGCGCGGCTCATGGCCCGGACGCCGCGTTCAACATCCCCACCGCGTTCCGGATCTTTTCAGGGGCCACCAGCGCGTCACGCAGGATCCGGGGAATGCCTTCGGCGCCATACAGCGCCCCGGCGAGCTGACCGTACGCGGCGCAGGCCACGTCGGTCTCGCCGCCGCGCGCCAGCACGGCCTGGAGACCGGACGCGAAATCGTCATGCGCCAGGAAGACGCGCACCACCGCATCGAGCACGGCGAGGACGGTTCCCGGTTTCCATTCCGGCCCCGGCGTACCGCCCGACCAGGCAAGCAGCATTGTCTGCACTTCGGGCTTCAGTGGCGGCCCGGGCATCCGGGCCAGCGCACCCAGCGCAACGCGCTTTCCCTCGCCCGACAGCACGCGTTGCAGGAGTCCGGTGAACAACCGACAGGCATCGACGACGAGCGGCGTCTGGTGGGTGACACGCGCCGTTTCCGCGCCGGCGGCGACCGCTGCCGCGAACTCGCGGTGGTGGAACAATGCCGGCACGATGCACCGTCCCAGCGCCTCCGGCTCCACCACGGCCGGATCATGGGAGCCCATCACGAGGCCGCGGCGCCAGCCCGCCATGGCGATCGCGCGGCGCACGGCGGGACGCATCCCGAGCGGCGCGCCGGTTGCCGAATACTGTCCGTCCCGCATCCAGCGCCGGTACTGTTCGAGCTGGTCGCGGGCGTCGAACCCGCGGCAGCTGGCAAAGCTCGCCGCGACACAGAGGACCATCGCCGTGTCATCGGTCCAGATCCCCGGCCCCTCACCCCTGGCCGAAGCCGCCTGGGCATCGCCGACGGCAAGGCCCAGCAGGGCCCCGGCAGCACGGTCGTCGAACAAGGCCGCCGCAGCGCCCTGGGCGCGCCACTGGAGGATGTACCGCTCCTGCGCTTCCGTTTCCGGCACGCGCGGCCAGCGGGGAAACCGTGCGTCCTGCTGCCACAGCGTATTCAGTGTTTCCAGCGCGGCATCGGGACGCTCGCCCGCTTCGATGAGGTAAGTGCCGATCACCATGCCGGTGCGGCCGATGCCAGCACGGCAATGGACATAGACCCGCCGCCCTTCCGCCAGCGCTTCGCCCAGCGCCGCCAGGGCCTGACGCAGCAACGCGGGATCCTCGGGAACGCCATGGTCGAGCATCGGAACGCGCGCGCAGGTGACCGTTTCAGGCAGGAGTGGCCGGTAATCGGCACACTCTCCCGGCTTGGTGAGGTCGATGAAGCAGTCGATCCCGGCGTCGAGCAGACGCCGCAGGCGCTTGGGCAGCGCCGACTCACCTTCCGCAGACGGATGTTCGCCTGCCAGCAGTCGACCCGGCTCCACCCAGTAGGAATTGGGATTCGGTCGCTTCAAGGCAGCCCACGCAGGCCGACGAAGTCGAACAGCCGCGTATCACCCAGGGCCGCCGGTTCGACATTGCGGAGCGCCGAAAAAATGGACTCGGTCCGGCCGGGGTGGGTCCTTTCCCACTCGGCGAGCATCTGCTTGATGGCATTGCGCTGCAGGTTCTCCTGCGAGCCGCAGAGGTTGCAGGGAATGATCGGGAAAGCCCTTGCGCGCGCATAGCGGGCGATCTCGCGTTCCGCGACATAGGCCAGCGGTCGGATCACGACGTGGCGCCCATCCTCGGAACGCAGTTTCGGCGCCATCGCCTTGAGTTTGCCGCCGAAGAAGAGGTTCAGGAACAGCGTCTCGACGATGTCATCGCGATGGTGGCCCAGGGCGATGCGCGTGATGCCGTTGCCGGCGGCCCAGTTGTACAACGCGCCCCGCCGCATGCGCGAACAGAGGCTGCACATCGTGCGCCCTTCCGGGATCACTCGTTTCACGACGCTGTAGGTGTCCTGCTCGATGATGTGGAAATCCACGCCAAGCGACTTCAGGTATCCGGGCAGCACATCGGCCGGGAAACCGGGCTGTTTCTGGTCGAGATTGACGGCGACCAGCGAGAAGCGGACCGGCGCGCTCCGCTGCAGCGACATCAGCATGTCCAGCAACGTATAGGAATCCTTGCCGCCGGACAGACAGACCATCACGCGATCGCCCTCCTCGATCATGCCGTAATCGGCGATCGCCTTGCCGACCTGCCCACGAAGGTGCGCCGCCAGGCGCCGTTGCGTGGAAGACAGGCCTTGCGGCGCGGGCATTGCGGGTCGGTCGAGGAGGTTCGCGGACATGGCTGCCAGGGGAGTCGCCGCCAGGCTGCGACGCCCAGTCATTCTAGCAGCGAGTGTCCGCCCCGCAGCGGGACCCCGGCCGAACCGTCAGGCCGCGCCGCCCGCGGTGCGACCAGCGTCGGTTTCGGCACCTGACGGCGTATAGCCGAGCTTTTCCAGCAGGCGGCTGACGTACTCCGGAGACTTCGTGTTGCGGGCGATCGTCACGTACAGGGCCGGGACGACGAACAGCGTCAGGGCCACGGCGAAGGTCGATCCGAAGAAGACCGTCGCACCGATGGACTGCCGGCTCTCCGCGCCCGCGCCCGACGCGACCATCAGCGGCAGCGCACCCGCGGCCGTCGCGAGCGTCGTCATCAGGACCGGACGGAGCCGCACCGTTGCCGACTCGATCACCGCATCGACGAATGCCGTGCCACGGTCCCGCAACTGGTTCGCGAACTCGACGATGAGGATGCCGTTCTTGCTCGCGATACCGATCAGCATCACCGCCCCGATCTGGCTGTAGATGTTGATCGTCGAATTGAACAGCCACAGCCCCACGAGGGCACCGGTCAGCGCCATCGGCACGGCCGCGAGGATCACGAGCGGATGCACGAAGCTTTCGAACTGCGCCGCCAGCACCAGGTACACGATGATCAGCGCGAAGCCGAACGTCAGGTACAGGCCGCCGGCGGACCGCTTGAGTTCGCGTGACTCGCCGTTGTAGTCAATCTGCACGGCATTCTCGCCCGCGGTCTCGCGGACCAGCGCTTCGAGGTATTCCAGCGCGTCACCCAGCGAGTAGCCGGGTGCGAGGCTGGCGCTGATCGTCACCGAACGAAGTCGGTTGAAACGACGCAACTCGGTCGGGCCGGCCGTCTCCTCCACCTTCACGAGGCTGACCAGGGGCACGAGCTGCCGCGTCTTGTCGGACCGGACGTAGATATTGTCCAGGTCGTTGACGGAAGCCCGCTGGTCGTCGCGGGCCTGCAGCACGACGTTGTAGGAGTCGCCGCCCATGAGGAAGGTCGTGACGATCCGGGAGCCGAGCATCGTTTCGAGTGCACGTCCGACGCTCGTCAGCGACACGCCCAGGTCGGCCGCCTTGTTGCGGTCGATGCTGACGCGCAACTGGGGCGCACGCTCGAGGAAATCGGATTCCAGGTTGAACAGGTTCGAATTCTGGGCATTGGCGCGGGAAACGACCTTCTCCGCCAGATCCGCGACCTGGCGGTACTCCGCGCCCTGCAGCACGAGCTGCACGGGCTTGCCGCCGCCGCCGAGCCCGCCGGGCGACTGCGGCAGGATGCGGGCGCCCGCGATGCCCTGCGTACGCTGCCGCAGCCGCTGCGCGATCTGCGCCGCCGTTTCCTTGCGGTTCTCCCACAACGACAGCGGCAGGAACACCATGCCGCTGCTGACTTCCGACTGCCGGTTGAAATTTCCCGTGCGGACGATGACGCGCTGGGCATTGCCGTTCGCGACCTCGTCGCGCGCAATGCTGGCCACCTGGTCCAGGTAACGCTGCGTATAGCGCGCGCTGGATCCCTCCGGCGCAACGATCATCACGTTGACGCGGGCGCGGTCCTCGGCGGGCACATATTCCTGCGGCAGCTTGAACCCGCCCCAGGGCCAGCCGGCCACGAAGAGCAGGATGACCAGCGCCGCGCTGCCCCCGGCCAGCGCGAGCACCACGAGGGGCCGACGCCCCAGGAGCGTCCAGCGCAGCGCCTCGCCGAAGCCTTCCGAGAAGCTGCGGAACACGCGATCGACGGCCTGTGCGAACCGGCCATGGCCGACGCCGTTCGCGAACAGCTTGGACGTCATCATCGGCGTAAGCGTCAGTGCGATGAGTGCCGAGAAGACCACGGCGGCGGCGACCGTGATGCCGAATTCGCGGAACAGCCTGCCGACCGTACCCTGCAGGTAGGACAGCGGCAGGAAGACCGCCACCAGCACGGCGGTCGTCGCCATGACGGCAAAGCCGATCTCGCGGCTGCCGCGGATCGCAGCGATCAGGGCCGGCTCGCCGCCTTCGATGCGCCTGACGATGTTCTCGAGCACGACGATCGCGTCATCGACGACGAGGCCGATCGCCAGCACGGCCCCGAGCAGGGTCAGCGTGTTGATCGAGTAGCCGAGCACGGCCATGACCATGGCGGCCGCGAAAAGCGACACGGGGATGGTCACCGCGGGGATCAGCGTCGCGCGCAGGCTGCCGAGGAACAGCAGGATCACGACCAGCACGATCACCAGCGTCTCGCCCAGCGCATGCAGGACCTTCTTCATCGATTCCAGGATGAAGATGGAGTTGTCGATATTGATCTCGAGCTTGATGTCTTCCGGAAGGTCGCGCTGGATGCGCGCCAGCTCGGCCTTCACGTTGCTCGAAACCTCGAGCACGTTCGCGGTGGACTGCGGCGTGATGGGCATCAGGATGGCCGGCTGGCCGTCGAGATTCGCCCCGCTGCGCTGGTTTTCCGCCGCCAGCTGCACCGTCGCCACGTCACCCAGCCGGACCAGCGACCCGTCCGGCCCGCGCCCGATGACGAGGTTGCGGAAGTCTTCCTCGCTCGTCAGCGAGGTGTCCGTACGGAGCGTGAACTCGCGCTGGCTGGATTCGATGCGGCCGGCCGGCAGCTCGACGTTTTCGTTCCGCAGCGCCGTTTCCAGGTCGCTGACCGCGATCTGGTGCGCGGCAAGCTCGCTGCGATCGAGCCAGATGCGCATCGAATAGCGACGCTGGCCGTTCATGAAAACCGAGGCCACGCCCGGCACGGCCGAGAACCGGTCCACCAGGTAACGCTGCGCGTAATCGGTCAGTTCGAGGGCGCCGCGCTTGTTGCTGGTCAGGACCATGAACAGCACCGGGTCGGCGCCTTCCATGACCTTGCTGATCTGCGGCGGGTCCGCTTCGTCGGGCAGCCGTGACTGGACGCGGGACACCTTGTCCCGCACGTCATTGGCGGCGGACTCGATGTCCCGACCCGGCGTGAACTCGATGTTCAGCGACGCGCTTTCATCGCGGCTGTTCGAGGTGAGCTTGTCGATGCCTTCGATGCCGGAGAGTTCGTTCTCGAGCACCTGCGTGATGCGGGTCTCGATGACGGCGGAATTCGCGCCCCGGTAATTCACGTTGATGTTGACCACCGGAGCCGTGATGTCGGGGTATTCCCGCACGGAGAGCCGCAGCGCGGCCATGACGCCGAGGATCAGCAGGAGCAGGGCGAGCACGGTGGCGAAAACCGGCCTGCGGATCGACAGCTCCGAGATCGTCATGACGGCTTCTTGCCGTCGCCGGCCGGCTTCGCGGCCTCCGCCCCGGCCTCGCGGGCCGCCGCGCCATCGCGCAGCTTCTGCGTGCCTTCGACGACGACATGGTCGCCCTGCACGAGTCCGGTGATGATTTCGGCGCGCCCTGGATTGCGTCGACCGACGCGGACTTCGCGCTTCACGACGTGGTCGCCGGCCAGGACGTAAACGAACTGCTTTGACTGCTCCGGAACGAGGGCCTCTTCCGGCACGACCAGCGCTTCGCGCTCTTCCTTGGCCAGGGTTACCGTCAGGAACATGCCCGGCTTCAGGGCTTCATCCCGGTTCGGCACGAGACCGCGCACCATGAAGGACCGCGTTGACGGTTCGATGCGCGAGTCCGCGCTGAGCACCCTGCCTTCGAAGCGACGCGTGGGATAGGCCGATGTCGTGGCGCTCAGCTTCTGGCCATTGCGGACGTCGGCGACGAAATTGTCGGGCACCGAGAAATCGACCTTGATCTGGCTGATGTCATCCAGAGTCGTGATCACGGAACCGGGATTGATCAACGCGCCAAGGCTCACACGGCGGAGCCCGACGTGTCCGCTGAACGGAGCGCGGATGTAGGTGTCGGCAAGGTGCGCCTTCGCCGCGGCGACCTTGGCTTCGTTCGTCTTCATCGACGCCTCGAGCAGGTCGTACTGCGATTTGGACAGTGCCTGCGTGGCCAGCAGTTCCTTGCTGCGGTTGTGCTGGTTCACCGCGTTGTTGAAGTCGGCGGTGGCGGCGGCGAGATCCGCCTGTGCCTGTGCATGATCGAGTTCGACGAGCACCTGCCCGGCGGCCACCATCTCGCCGTCCCGGAAGTGGATGGCCGTAACCATGTTCGATGATTTGGACGTGACGCTCACCGCCTCGTTGGAAATCGCGGTGCCGATGGCCTCGATGCCGACCTCGATCCGTTCGCGCCGCGCCGGCGCCGTCACCACGATCACAGGCTGTCCTCCACGGGCGGCGGGGGAACCCGGCGGACGATCACCCGCCGGACCACGCGACGGCGCAGCCTGGGGCGCCGGACCGGGACCCGACGGCTTCTGACCGGCATGCTTGGTCGCATAGATCGCCCACCCGGCACACAAGAGGGCTGCCGCCACGCTGGCGGTGGCGATGACGGAGCGGGAATCGGCCATGGTCAGGGTTCTTGATGACGACTGCGGGAGAGAGTAATTATCGCATCGGAACATGACATCCGATGCGCTTGCGGAGGCCATCGGAAATATATTTCGCACGCGGGAACCATCCGTGTCCCGACGTTGTCCCAGCATGTTGGTCGGCATTACTGCAGCTGCAGCGCTGCCAGCAGCATGCCCCGCTCGGTTCGTCCCAGGTTCCGACCCGCGACCCATACGACGGCGATCCGCTTCATCGGCACCGCCAGCATCCAGCGGTTCCCGCTGCCCATCCACAACAGCGTCGTGCCATCGGGAAGCGTCTCGATTTCCACGCCGAGCCCGTAGCCCGGATGCACGGCCGTCGCGCGCGCGACATCGTTGCGCAGGTATCCGTCCGGGAGCAGCTGTGTCGCGCTCCCTTGCGCATAGGCATTGGCAAGCCTCAGCCAGTCACGCGCCGTCGCGGCCAGACAGCAATGCGCCGACATCGCCCCATCCAGCCGATCAAGCGCCACGCGCGCCCGACCCGCTCCCAGAGGCGTCCACAGCTCCTGTTCGACGAGCTCCGCGAGGGGTCGTCCGGTCACCGACTCCAGCGCCAGCGCTGCGAGCTGGAAGTTCGCGGGCGACGTCTCGAAATGGCTGCCCGGTGGCCACTTTCCCTTGAATCGGCGTGCCGCGCGGGCGAAGTTGGGCCCGGACATCAGGCGCGCAAGGGGATTGAAGGGATCGAGCGGATGCCATGCCGGCGTTTCCAGGCCGCTGACCTGCCACAGCAGCTGCCGCGGCGTGATGTCACCGCGGGGATCCTCTTCGTAGTCGGGCAGCAACTGGCGCAGGGGCACGTCGAGGAAGGCCTTGCCACCACTGCCTGCCCGACCGGCCAGCGGCGCCAGGATGGCCGTGGTCATGGCACCGCCCTGGAGCAGACGATCCGGTGTCACGCCCATGCCGTAGGTTTCCGCGACGAGACGGCCCTCCCGGGCGAGCAGCAGGGCGCTGCCCGGCAGCGTCGCCATCAGCCCCGCCAGGGCTGTGGATTCCCGGGCATCCGGAGTGCCTTCAGGCCAGTCCGTCCCCGACCCCCGCCCGATCCAGCGCCAGGTTCCCGGAATGTGCTCGGGGCCCGACATGCCAACTTCCTGCCATCGCCAGGCGCGCTGCCAGAACGGCCAGCCTGCGGACACGACCGCGACCATCGCGGATGCGACGAGCAGGGCAAGGAACACAAGAATGACGAGGACGCGCCTCATCCCGTGATGATAACGCTACACTCCCGCCATGCCCCTGCGTATCTGCTTCATCGCATCGGAAGTCGCGCCGCTCGCCAAGACCGGAGGTCTTGCCGATGTAGCCGGCGCACTCGCCAAATACCTGCACCTTGCCGGCCATGACATCCGCGTGTTCATGCCGCTGTTCGCACAGGTGGACCGGTCAAAGCTCGAGATCTGGCCTGTGGACTTCCTGCAGGACCTGCCGCTGCGCCTGGGAAGCCACAGCTATCGCTTCAGCGTCTGCACCGCGCGCCTGCCCGGTTCGCAGACGATGATCTACCTGATCGACTGCCCGGCCCTCTATGCGCGCGGAACCATCTACACGAACGACGTCGACGAGCACATCCGCTTCATGGCGCTGACCCATGCCGCGCTGCTGTGCTGCCAGCGGATGGGCTTCTCCCCGCAGGTCGTCCACTGCAACGACTGGCATACGGCGCTGGCGCCGCTGCTGCTGAAGACGACGTATGCCTGGGATCGCCTTTTCCATGGCACGAAATCGCTGCTGACGATCCACAACCTCGGATACCAGGGACAGTTCGGCGCCGCGCAGGCCCACGACAGCGGACTGGGTCCGCATGTCTTCGATTACTACGAGGTCAGCCAGGGTCGCATCAATCCGCTGAAGGAAGGCATCCTGCACGCCCACAGGGTGAGCACGGTCAGTCCGACCTACGCCCGCGAGATCCAGACGCCCCAGTACGGCTGGGGCCTGGACCACGTCCTGCGGATGCGTGCCCCGGATCTCTGCGGCATCCTGAACGGCGTGGACTACGAAGAGTGGGACCCGCGGCACGACCGCCACCTGCCCATCCATTTCGACGCACGAAACCTGAAGGGCAAGGCCGACATCAAGCGACGGCTGATGGAGCGGACCGGCCTCGAGCCGATCGCCTCGCGCCCACTCGTCGGCATGGTCAGCCGGATGACGCTGCAGAAAGGTTTCGACCTCCTGTTCGACACCCTGCCCGCGGTACTGGGCGCGCACGACATGGCGCTGGCCGTGCTGGGCAGCGGCGACGGCCGCTACGAAGGCTTCTTCTCGGACCTGCAGCACCGCTTCCCCGGTCGCGTGGTCTTCCACCGGGGATACAGCGATGAACTGTCCCACTGGATCGAAGCCGGCGCCGACGCTTTCCTGATGCCCTCGCTGTATGAGCCCTGCGGGCTGAACCAGATGTACAGCCTGCGCTACGGGACCGTCCCCATCGTGCGCCGGACCGGCGGACTCGCGGACTCCGTGCAGCATTTCGATCCGGCGACCGGCGCGGGAACCGGCGTCGTGTTCAACGACTTCGACACGGGCGGCGTGCGCTGGGCGCTGGAACTCGCGCTCGACTGGTACTCGAACCAGAACCTGTGGCGCCGCATCGTCCATAACGGCATGGCCAAGGATTACTCCTGGCAGCGCCAGGTCGGGGAGTACGAAGCCCTGTACCGCAGCATGACGGGTACTGCATGAGGGAACG
Organism: Pseudomonadota bacterium; assembly: GCA_041168985.1. GTDB lineage: Bacteria > Pseudomonadota > Gammaproteobacteria > Steroidobacterales > Steroidobacteraceae > ZC4RG30. The sequence goes on from JBEEKA010000138.1 coordinate 17,794, forward strand.
GGAGTTCCGTCTTTCCTTCGTCGTCCCGGCCTACAACGAAGCGGCGCTGATCGGGCGCTTCCTGCCGGCGCTCGCTGATGCGGCCGGTGCGATCACGCCTGACGTCGAGATCATCGTCGTGAACGACGGCAGCAGCGACGAGACCGGTCGCATCGTGGCCGGCCTCACGGACACCCTGCCCGTCCGTTACATCGGATTTTCACGCAACTTCGGCAAGGAAGCGGCGCTGCAGGCCGGGCTCGACGCGAGCACCGGCGATTGCGTCGTCCTGCTGGACGCGGACTTCCAGCACCCGCTTGAAGTGATCCCCCGGATGGTCGAGCGCTGGCGCGACGGCGTGGACATGGTCTACACGACGAAGGCACACCGCGAGGACGAACCCCCGCTGCGCCAGCTCGGATCCAGGCTGTTCTATTACCTCGTCTCGAGCCGTCGCGGCGCGACGATACCGCCGGATGCCGGCGACTTCCGCCTGCTGGACCGGCGCGTCGTCGATGCGCTCTGCGCCCTGCCAGAACGCAACCGCTTCATGAAAGGGCTCTATGCCTGGGTCGGTTTCCGCAGCGAAGGCATCGCGATCACGATGCATGAGCGGCCGGAAGGTGAATCGAAGTTCAACGGCTTGAAACTCGCCAGCCTGGCGATGACCGGCGTGACCGCGTTCTCGGTGAAGCCCCTGCGCCTGGTCACGCTGACCGGCCTCGCCATCTCGGCGGTGTCACTCGCCATGGCGGGCTGGATAATTTTCGAGAAACTGTTCCTCGGCCAGGACATCCCCGGATTCACGACGCTGGCCGCCGCGGTATTCCTGCTGTCGGGCGTACAGCTCGTCAGCCTCGGCATCGTCGGCGAATACGTCGGACGCATCTTCGACGAAGTGAAGCAGCGGCCGCGGTACCTGATCGCCGACGAGAAGGGAACCGGCGCGCGTTCACCGGCCGAGCGGCAGGCCCGCCGAACCGGCACCTCGCCATGAGCAGCACGCTGCCGCCGCCTGCCCGGCGGCGGGTCGCGGTCTGTGCCGATGACTTCGGCCTGACGGCCGGCGCCAATGCCGCGATCCTGGAACTCGGGGCGCGGACCGCCATCACTGCGACGAGCGTCGCCGTCGAGGGCCCGCGGGCAGCGGGCGACGCGACTGCCCTGCATGCGCTGCGTGACCGGATCTCCATTGGCCTGCACTTCAACCTGACGGAGAACCCGCGGTTCCCCCATGTCCGGGGCGTGAAGGGCTGGATCATCGCAACCTGGCTGCGCCGGCTGGATCGACGGGTGCTCGACGCGGAAGTGGATCGACAACTCGACCTTTTCGAGTCGCTGTTCGGCATGGCGCCCGCTCACGTGGACGGCCACGAGCATGTGCACCAGTTCCCCGGTGTCCGGGATGCGCTGATCGAGGCGATCGCGCGCCGGTACGGCACGACGATGACCGTCCGCGACACCTGGCCACGTCGTTACCGCGGCCCCAAAGCCGCGGTGATCGGACTGCTCGGGGCACGGGCACTGGGCCGGCACCTCGCTGCGCGGGGACTGCGCAGCAACCGCGATTTCGCGGGCGTGTACGACCTCGCGGCCGCCGAAGGCTTCGGCGACCG